>NZ_OY776488.1:3186770-3519027 GCF_963675635.1 uncultured Pseudodesulfovibrio sp.
GTGTTGCTCCGGTCTCGCCGTGAACCTGGAAGAGCTTTTCGGTGTGACTTTTCTTGCGCGGGGGAAAACCGAGAAATGTGTAAGGCAGGGGCGGTAGACCGCTGGCGGATAATGCCACCACAGGTGCGCTCGGTCCCGGCACCGGAGAAACGCGGATGTCGTTGTCGCGACAGGCGCGGACAAGTGTGAAACCGGGGTCGGACAACAGCGGTGTCCCTGCATCGGATATCAGGGCCACTTCAAGGCCGTCCTCCAGCAGTTCGATCACCCTGGGTATTTTCTTGTCTTCATTGTGTTCGAAAAAGGAAATGAGGCGGCCATGCCGTTCCAGTTCCAGTCGCTTGAACAGCAGTCCGGCCCGACGAGTGTCTTCAGCCAGGATGACATCCGCTTCGGTCAATATCTGTCGTGCGCGCGGGGAAAGGTCGCCCGTGTTGCCCAGTGGGGTGGCGACCACCCAGAGTGTGCCTGTATCGCTCATATTTCCATTCCGCTCAGGTCGAATGCGTTTTCACAGTGTTCCACGTCCATGGATGAACCTGTATCCACAACGGCAGCCAGATCAAACCGGCATGGTTCATCCCACAGATCGTTTTGCGTCAGGTAGTGACTGGCCGCTTTGACCAGTCTTGCCTGTTTTTTACGGGTCAAGCCGTCAGCCGGGGACGCCATGGAATTGGCTTTTCGCGTTTTGACTTCCACAAACACGACGGTGTCCCGGTCCAGGCAGATGAGGTCCAGTTCCCACTGGCGATATCGCCAGTTGCGCTCCAGTACGCGAAATCCTTTTGTTTCAAGATATCGCGCCGCCGCACTCTCGCCCAGATCGCCGGTTCGTTTTGTCGGCAGTAGTTTTGAGAAAAGCCCCATGGCTTGGATTGATAGCACAGGGTGTGATGACTTGCCAGAACGCTTCCCCGACAATGGAACATGGTGTAGAGTGTGTGCTGGAGGCAACAATATGCTTAAATACGCAATGATAGGTGGAGGACCGGGAGCTTTTGTGGGGCAGGTGCATCGGACTGCGCTGGCTTTGAACGGACAGGCCACTCTTGTGGCCGGATGTTTTTCCCGCGATCTGGATAAGACGCGGTCGCTCGGTGCAGAACTTGGTCTGGCTGAAGACCGGCTGTACGCCACCCCAGAAGAACTGGCTCGATTGGAAGCGGGCGATGTGGATTTTGCAGTGGTGGTCACCTCCAACGAAGCCCATTATCCCAACGTCAAGACGTGCCTTGAGAACGGCATCCACGTCATGTGCGACAAACCGTTTACCCACACTTCAGCGCAGGCCGAGGAGTTGGTGAAACTTGCCAGTGACAGGGGGCTGTTTCTCGGCGTGTCCTATACATATGCCGGATATCCCTTGGTTCGGCAGATGCGGGAGATGATTCTGCGCGGTGATATCGGCGCAGTCCGGTTCATCAATTGCGAATATCCGCAGGGGTGGCTGGCCGAGATGCTCGAAACTACAGGGCATATTCAGGCGGAATGGCGTGCTGACCCCGTACGGAGCGGCGGGACACTCTCGCTCGGCGATGTCGGTTCCCATATCGAGTACCTTGTGCCGCATGTTACGGGCCTGAGAGTCACGCGACTGGCTGCCCGGCTGGATTCGCTGGTGGAAGGCCGTCTGCTCGACGACAACGGTACCATCCTGACCGAATATGATTCCGGTGCGCGAGGCATGTACTGGTATTCCCAGGCAGCCACCGGCATGGTCAATGGACTGAAGATTCGAATTTTTGGTGAGACCGGCGGGTTGGAATGGTTTCAGGAAGACCCGGACATTTTGCATCACATGCCGCTTGGTGAATCAGCTCGAAAGATTCGGCGCGGTACTCCTGACCTGACGCCCGGGGCTATGGCATATTCGCATACGCCGCCTGGTCATCCCGAGGGGTGGTTGTTGGCGTTTGCCAATATTTATATTTCGTTCTGCAATACGCTTATGGGTGATGATGGTGTTGATTTCCCTACCGGGGAGGATGGGTTGCGTGGAGTGAGGTTTATGGAGGCGTGTCTTGAGAGTTCGAAGAATGATACCGCATGGGTTGATATGATGTGATCTTTGAGGTGGAGATGAAGAAATAAGGAAGGGCCGCTTTGAGAGCGGTCTTTTTTATTGGAAGATTTCGCCTTCGGCGAGAGCCGTTGTTGGGTGCTGGAGCACCCAACGTTCTCCATGCCCTCCCGGCGGGGGCCGTTTTTTTGTTGGGGAAAAAAAGGGCCGAAAAAAAGCCCCTTGCTATCTTGCCCGCCTTGTGATCGGCGGCAAGAATCTGATCACCGCGCGCAGCTTTCGGAATCGCGTTCTTCCGCTTCGCTCCAGTGCAATTCCGAACAAGACGCTGTCACTGTGCGCTGTCAGCTTCTAAGCCTTCCGATCAAGGGCTGAGTCCGGTCATTGTCTGGAAGGGGGGAAGAACTCGTCTTTGAAGGGAGAGCGGTGTTGGGAGGGCTAAAGCCCCCCAAGGCCCTTTATGGTTATCGGAAGACCAAAAATCAAAACCTTCCACCTACACCGAATGGTATCTTACAACGCCGCTCAATTGATAACGGCCCTTAGAGCCTGTCTCGCGCGGCGCAGCGTGGCCCGACCGCAGTCTGTTTCAACAGACAAATCTGTCGGGCAGTGAAGTCGCGTACAGGCTCTTGGGTCCGGTATCAGGCTCACAGCCCAAAAGGCGCTTTTTGCCTCCTTTTTGCCGCCCCGCAAAAAGCAGGTCGCCGCAAAGGCGAAACCTTTAAAAAAATGCCGTTTGCATCTCCACTGCGAACGCACGCAAACCCTTCCACAAAAAACAGCCCTCCTTATCCTTCCCCCTGCGGAACGCAGTATACTCTCTTCTTCCCTCCTTCTTTTGCTGTTCAAAGCAGATTGACACACCCCTGTCCCCCTCGTAGGTTCGTTGCATGTCCAACTACGCTCCATCCCTGACCAAAGCCCATCAGGCTTTTTTGTCCGACCTTTTTCCAAACGACGGGTGTGTTCTCTCGCCTGAGGCTCTGGCTGTGTTTTCCGTAGACGCCAGCGGTGAACGAGCCATGCCGTGGGCCGTTGTTCGTCCTGAGAACCAAAAACAGGTGCAGACACTTCTCGCGTGGGCAGATGCTGAACATATGCCTATCTATGGCCGTGCGCGTGGTACCGGGCGGGTTGGGAGTGCCGTGCCGAGCCTCGGTGGTGTGGTCGTGTCCATGTTGCGCATGAACCGGATTCTGGACGTGAACGAAGACGATTTCGTGGCCGTGGTCCAGCCGGGAGTGATCACGGCTGATTTACAGGCGGCCTGTGCTGCAAAACAACTTTTCTATCCTCCTGACCCGGCCAGCGTGAAAATTTCCACCATCGGCGGCAATATCGCTACCTGCGCCGGAGGACTCAAGGCCGTGAAATACGGCGTGACGCGGGACTGGGTGCTCGGAATTGAAGCGGTCCTCCCGGGTGGCAGGATGCTGCGTATGGGGGGGCGTTCCCACAAGGACGTCGTCGGGCTCGACCTGAAACGCCTTTTTGCCGGAAGCAACGGGACGCTCGGATTGTTCACAAAACTCACTGTCAAACTCATCCCTCTGCCAGAATCCTCCGCCTCGGTGCTGGTCGGATTTTCTGATCTGGCGTCATCAATGGAAGGAGCCAAGGCCGTCTTCCGGGCGGGCGTCCTTCCTGCGGCCTGTGAATTCATGGATGGTCCGACCATCAGGGCCATACGCATGGGCGATGATATCCCGCTGGTAGACAGTGCCGAAGCCGCGCTTCTGTTCATGGTGGACGGGACACAGCAAGGCGTAGACGCCGAGGTCCGGCGTCTGGTCGCGGCTCTTAAATCCGTGCATCCTGTTTCGGTGGAAGTGGGAAGCGGTCCCGAAGCTGAGGCCTTGTGGGATGTGCGGCGGTCCATTTCCCCTGCATCGTTTCGCATCAAGCCTGACAAGTTGGCCGAAGATATTTCCGTACCGCGCGGCAGCGTGGGGCAGGCCGTTGCGGCAGCTCATGCCATTGGGCGGGAGCACGAGCTGAATGTCCTTTGCTTCGGGCATCTTGGCGATGGTAATATTCATGTCAGCATTATGCATGACGGCTCAATACAGAGCGAAGTGGACAGTGCTCACTCGGCCAAGGACTCAGTGTTCCGTATGGCGTTGTCGTTTGGCGGCACCATTTCCGGCGAACACGGCACCGGCCTGACCAAAGCGTCTTTCGTGAGCGAACAGTTGTCGGCGGACGAAATGCAATTGATGAGCGAGATCAAACACGTCTTTGATCCCAATGGCATCATGAATCCCGGCAAGGGGCTGTAGCCCGTGTCCGGCGAGTGCATCCTGTGCGGCAAATGCCTTGAGGTCTGTCCTTTGCTTCGGGCGACCGGCCGGGAGGAACTCGGCCCACGCGCCAAGGCGGACCTGTGCCGTCTCCTCTCTGAAGATACCGATATGCTCTCCGAAACCGATGTAGCCAGGCTTGAGGGGCTCTGTCTCGGCTGTGGACGGTGCCGGGAAGTCTGTTCGCAGGGCGTGGATGTACCTGCATTGGTTGCGGGATTGCGTGGTGCCCACCCGGATTTCAAGACCTGGTTGTGGAAGACATGGTTGAAACATGCGAAGAAGCTGTGGTCGCCCGGTTCTGCTGCGGCAAAGCGTATCCCGGAACAGTTTCATTCCGAAAAAATCGGCCCCATGCTCAAGATGCTGGCCGGACTCAAAGGCGGGGCCGGGTTGGAACCGTGTCTGGAGGTGACGCAGTACCCCGATACGTACCGGGGGCAGAACATGCTCCTGTTTGCAGGCTGTACTGCCAATTTCGTGCAGACCCGCTGGCTCATGACCGCGCTCAAGCTGTTGGACGGGATGGGTGTGGAGGTCCTGCCCGGCGATTTCAAATGCTGTGGTTCCGGCCTGAAAGCCGCAGGTTTCGCAGACGACGCCTCCGCCATGTCCGCCCATAATGTGCAGGTCTGGCGTGATGTCGGACGTCCCCCTGTTGTGACGTTCTGCGCCTCATGTCGTGCCGGTCTGCAAGCGTATGACGGTTGCTTTTGGAGTGCCGAGGAACAGGAGGTTTGGGAAAATACTCTTGTTCCGTTATCGAGTGTTTTGCGTGATGTTTCCTTTGTGCTATCGACCAACGTGTCGAAAGCGCTGGGGTATCATCAGCCGTGCCATGTGCGGGGTGATGACTCGGATAGAACGCTCCTCAACCACGCGCTCAAGGGTCGAATAACCGGGGCCACAGGCAGGGAGTGTTGCGGTTTCGGCGGAGTCATGCGTTTGGCGGCACCCGGTCTTGCCGATCCGGTCAACCGACAATGCTGGGATACGCTCGCAGGAGCGGACGTTGTTGTCACGGGCTGTTCAGCCTGTGTGGCCCAACTGGCGGCGACGGCCCCGGACTCAGTGACAGTGGGACATTGGCTGGAACTTATCAGGTAGGTACATGTGTCGGACAGGATTTCTCTCGTGGCAGTGTGTAAGGAAACGGTCTCGTTGGCCTGGGCCCGGGAATGGACGTTTGTCGGGATCAATTGGCAACCCTTTGCATTTGGTACGAAAAGCTGTGAATTCTTTTGGCCGGGCATGTCTAATGCCACGTAGCCGTGTCATAGATCGTGCTGAATCCGCATGGGGGCGGGTGTGCCGGGAAGTCGGGAAGGTGTTCGCACAGGCTTTTCGATTGGTGCTGGCTGATCCGGGGCGGTACGGTTTTTTTGCCCTGCTTCTCTTTTTATTGCGCAAAAGTTCGCGTTTGATCCCGGTCGGCAATATGACCGGGCCCTTCCTGCATGTGACGTGGTGGACCTATTCCATCGCAGTACAGTTGGTGACGCTGGGTGTCATGCTGAGCGTGATACTCACGGCAACTCATCGGATGCGCCGAGAGAGAGTGGCTGCCGGGAATGACCTTTTTCAGCGGATGGGCCGTGCTTTGCCTTACGGGTTTTGTCTCGTCTTTCTGTTCGATCAACTCTACGGATTTCTCGCATGGGGTATTGCCTCATTGGGAGACATGGCGCTTGGAGCTGAGTGGGGGCTCTTCTCCTTTTCCATGTCCTATTACCTGGGAGCGTTGCCATTCCTGTTTTTCTTGAGCCGTTTCGGATTCACTATCGTAGGCCCGGCCGTTGATGATCGAGTCTCATTTAAGGATTCGTGGCGAATTTCCAGCCCCGGAGCCGGGGCCGTGTTCCTGACCACGCTTGTCTGGTGGGGGTTCAAGAGATTGCCCACGAACCTTCTGGGGTTTTCACCGTATCCTTACCTCGTCAATTTCTATTTCGATTGGTTCCATATGCCGATTCAGGCTTGTGTCACCATTCTTTTCGGTGTGATTGCCGCCGTCTGGTATGAGCGATTGAAGCTTGCCGGCTGACCGTTTCTGCACTCCCTTTCGTTGGCTTTCCCTTTATGCTATTGAAATCTCCGCCGGGGAAAACCGCGCTTTCACACGGTTGTCGCGTTGACAAAGCGGATTCCGATTATATCATGCTTCACAGTGCTACGGTGTGAAATGTGCACAAGGCATATCAAGACCGCATAAGACTCTCAGGAGACCGTATATATGTTGAAATTCCTTTTCGGTTCGAAAAATGACCGATACCTGAAGAAAATCCAGCCCCTTGTTGACCAGGTGAATGCCTTTGAACCGGAAATGAAAGCGTTGTCCGACGAAGACTTTCCGGCCAGGATTGCCATGTGGAAGGGACAGGTTGCCGCCGGGGAAAAGACCCTGGACGACCTGATGCCCGAGTGCTTTGCTCTGGTTCGCGAGGCTGGGCAGCGCGTATTTGATCCGCCCATGCGCCACTATGACGTGCAGCTCATCGGTGGATATGTTCTCCATCAGGGCAAGATCGCGGAAATGAAGACCGGTGAGGGTAAAACCCTTGTCGCCACACTGGCGGTTGTGCTCAACGCATTGTCCGGCAAGGGCGTGCACGTTGTCACGGTCAACGATTACCTTGCTTCCCGTGACGCCGAGTGGATGGGGCAGCTCTATAATTTCCTTGGTCTGACCGTGGGCGTTATCGTGCACGGTCTGAACGATCAGGAACGTCAGGTCGCCTACGCCGCAGATATCACCTATGGAACTAACAACGAGTTCGGTTTCGATTACCTGCGCGACAACATGAAGTTCTACAAGGAACAGTTGGTTCAGCGTCCGCTCAATTACGCCATTGTGGATGAGGTTGACTCCATCCTCATTGACGAAGCGCGGACTCCGCTCATTATTTCCGGTCCCGGTGAGAAATCTTCTGGTTTGTACCGTCGTATCGACGCGATCATTCCCAATCTGATTAAATCTTCGCCTACGGACCCCGAAGACAAGGACGCAATCCCCGACGGCGATTTCGTGCTGGACGAGAAAACCAAGTCCATCACCATGACCGACGCCGGTGTCGAGAAGGTCGAAGCGCTGCTCGACGTGGACAATCTGTTCGATCCGCAGCACATAGCCCTTCAGCACCATGTGCTTCAGGCTCTCAAGGCGCACCATTGTTTCCAGAATGATGTCGAGTACATCGTCAAGGACAATCAGGTCGTACTGGTTGATGAATTCACTGGTCGTCTCATGCCGGGACGCCGTTTGTCCGACGGTCTGCATCAGGCCATCGAAGCCAAGGAGAACGTCAAGGTCGAGGCCGAAAACCAGACGTTGGCGTCCATCACTTTCCAGAACTATTTCCGCATGTACGAAAAGCTGGCCGGCATGACTGGTACGGCTGACACCGAAGCCGTGGAATTCGGCCAGATCTACAATCTTGAAGTTATCGTCATTCCCACGCATCAGCAGATGATCCGTATCGACAACCCGGACTCCATCTACAAGACGCAGGAACAGAAATACCAGGCCATCGCTGAGGATATCGAGGATTGCTACCGTCGAGGCCAGCCCACGCTGGTCGGCACGGTATCCATCGAAAAATCCGAATTGCTGTCCAACCTGCTCAAGAAACGCAAGGTTCCGCACAGCGTGCTCAATGCGAAGCAGCATGAAAAGGAAGCTGAGATCGTGCTTGAAGCCGGGCACAGGAAAAAGGTCACCATCGCCACCAATATGGCAGGTCGTGGTACCGACATCAAACTCGGCGAAGGCGTCCGCGAACTCGGTGGTCTGCACATCATCGGTACCGAGCGGCATGAATCCCGCCGTATCGACAATCAGCTCCGAGGCCGTTCCGGTCGTCAGGGCGACCCGGGTTCCTCCCGTTTCTATCTGGCTCTGGACGATGACCTCATGCGTCTGTTCGGGTCCGATCGATTGCAGGGCATCATGGAGAAGCTCGGTCTGGAAGACGGCATGGCGATCGAGAACAAAATGGTTTCCAACGCCATTGAGAAATCCCAGACCCGTGTGGAAGGGCATCACTACGAGATTCGTAAGCAGCTTCTGGAGTATGACAATGTCATGAACCAGCAGCGTGAAGCCATCTATTCCCTGCGTCATGACCTGATGAAGGCCAAGGAAGTGGAAGAGCTGGCACGGGAATACGCTACCGACCTCATCGAAGATATCCTGGAACCCGTTTTGGATATGCGAGACCCGGATCAGGAAACCATTGATTCCGTGCGTGCCCGTCTGGAAGAAATATTCAACTTCGAGCGGTTCGATGCCTGGCATGAGGTCGAATTGCCGAGCCGGGAACAGGCGGCAGAGTGGGTGGATGACATCTTCGCCTACCTGCGTACGTCCACCGGTGAGCATTATCAGGAAATTCTGCGCTACTTCATGCTCGATTCCCTGGACCGCAACTGGAAGGAACATCTGCTCAACATGGATCATCTGCGCGACGGTATCGGCCTGCGCGGTTACGGGCAGAAAGACCCCAAGCAGGAGTACAAGCGCGAAGGCTTCGAACTGTTTGCCGAGCTGGTTTATACCATTAAGGAAAACGCCATGCGCGCCTTCTCCCACCTGCGGATCGAGGCTGAAGTCAAGGACGAAGAATTCAAACATGAAGGTTCCGAAGAACTGGAATATACCGACCATGAGTCTGCAAAGGATAAGACTGCTGCGCCGGTCAAGAAGGCTCCCAAGGTATCTCGTAACGCTGTCTGTCCCTGCGGCAGTGGCAAGAAATACAAGAAGTGCTGCGGCTCGTAAGTCGTTTTACTCAAAGTCAATGAAAGGCCGGTCCCATTACGGGGCCGGCTTTTTTTGTGGTGAAGAGTGCCACTCATGAAGAAACGAGTCCCTTGAGGGCGTTGGGAATGTTGAGCAGGTTTGGTGTCATTGTATTTCCGACTTGCCGGAAAAGGAGGGTGATTTGTCGCAATGTCATGTCCGTACGAGGTATCACGATGGAGAGTCTTGCCATTGCAACGATGCAAAGGATACAGGTGTCAGATGACAGAGACGCATACGATGCATACGGCCGAGGAAATGATCGACTCATCGGCCAATTTCGAAATATGGCCGTTCACCGAGGGGACAGGATGTCCCGTCTCGGATATCCGCGAACCTCATTTGCATGACTATTACGCCGTTCAGTTTGTCACTGAAGGCAAGGGCGTGCATGTCATTGATTTTCAGCCCTATGAGATTGCCGCGAATTCTCTGTATTTCGTGTCGCCGCATCAGCTTCATCTGTGGCGGCCTGAAGGGGGCCTGAAAGGATATGTCATGGCTTTCACCGAGGATTTTCTGCGTTCGCCCGAGTCACCTGTCGTCAATATGACGGACCTGGAATTCTTTTACAGCACGGCACATCTTCCTTTGTTTCATGCCTCAACGGATCAGGCCGCGACACTGCTCGACCTGATGGAGAAAATGTGGACTGAATTTGATGAACGCAATGAGGGGTTCGTGTCTGTCCTGCGCGCTTTTTTTCATATTTTCATGGTCAATCTCCAGCGCATGTACAGTGAGGAGTTGAGGGCTGAGTCCACAGGGGTTGAGCCGGATCTGGTTCGCCGATTCAAGAAAATGGTTGCCGAAAAGTACCTCTTGCAGATGTCCGTGCAGGAATACGCAGATGCCCTGGGGGTGAGCGTGTCCCGGTTGAATTCCGCGGTCAAGGAAGCCACCCGGACCACGCCCGGCCAGATCGTGCGCAGCGAAATGGTCATGGCTGCCAAACGGATGCTTGCCCATTCCGATATGAATGTTTCGGAAATCTGTTTTGAACTCAGTTTTGACGACCCATCCTATTTTGGTCGTTTCTTCAAGCGGGAAGCTGGAGTCACACCATCGAATTTTCGGGAACAGATGCGCGAAAAGTACCATTCTTTTGCACGATAGTTCCTGTCACGATCAGTGCATTTTCTCCTACCATACAGTCATTAATCGAATGTATGGAGGTTTTTTCAATGACGTTGAATGAAGTACACGAGGCTATTGCCAGGATCGGCTGCCTCTCCATGACGACTCTGGACGGCGACACCATGCACAGCCGCATCATCAGTGTATGCGGTGGTGACGAAGATGGTATTTATTTCCTGACAATGGATACCAAGCCGTTCTATCACCAGCTCAAGGCTGACCCTCGAATTTCCGTGAGCGGAATTTATCCGCATGGTCGTAAGGAAGGAAAGAATGCGGCGGGCCAGCCGTATTTTGCTCCCGGTTTCACGTTGCGCATCACTGGAGAGGCGCGTGAAGTTTCTCAGAACGTCATGCAGGCCAAGGCCGACGCGGGCCATGACGTGATGCGGTATGTCCTTGAGGATCAGGAGCGGTATCCAGCCGTTCGGCTGTTCTGTCTCTACAAGGGCAAGGGCGAGGTATTCGACTTTGATTTTGAGGAAGAACATCGCGATCATAAATTGGAACGTTCCCGTTTTTCCTTTGGCGGTGAAATCCACAATGAGGCTGGATGCTGGATAACGACCGACTGTGTGCGTTGCGGGGAATGTCTAGAGGTGTGCACTTTCAAGGCAATAGTGCCCGGCGAGCCGTATTCCATCAACGGGGCGCGGTGTGACGAATGCGGCAGTTGTGTCCGAACCTGTCCGCAGGGAGCCATTGAACTGCCCTTGACATTGTAACCGACAGCGCTTGTCGTTCTTGCCAGAAAGACGGCAAGTGCGTACGTATATCGGCTATGTTGCGTTTCCTGATTTCCTGCATCTTTTTGGTGATGTGTTCATCAGTTGCATTGGCCGAGACCGGGTTCAATACGTCCCGTCCGGACCTTATGCTGACTGAACCGACCAACATGAATACGACATTTCAGTTGGAGACGGCATTTGATTACGTGAGCGACGCTGATTTCAACAATGGACTCGGCGGTGTGAAGGTTTTTCGTTCGTCCCTGTCTGCCGATTATTCCATTTTCAACCTCTCCTACATGATATCGGATTTCGCATGGTCAAGAACTGACGGAGTGGCAAAGACGTTTTCTACAGCAGGCAACTCAATACCGTGGAATGTCTTGCACGATATCACGCTTCAGGCTCGTCTCATAAACAACTCGATTGGTGACAACTGGCGGTATTGGGTCAACGGCGAAGTGGCCTCCTCTTTTGAGACGACTTTTCCCGGTACTGTGGGAGTCGGTTTTGATGGTGGTATAGCCTACGATTTCTGGGATGGGTGGATGCTGGGGCTGACTGCCAGGACCGTTGCGCTTTCGCCGCTCAATCAGGACCTTTTCGGAGAGACGGAATTTGGTCTGGCAGTGGCAGTTTCTCAAAAAACTTTGCGCAGGACTCTTCAGTCACTGGGATTGTTCATGGAAAAGCCGGAAGGTTTGGATTCCATCAGTTTTAATTTTGTTATCTCCAGGGCCGAAAAAACCTATCGGCTGGGGTCCGGCAATCCTGTGTATCAGAGCGGCTACCTTGGGGTTGTTCGCTCCAAGGCGGGACTGTATCTCGATTATGCACCCAACGAAGACATCGTTATGTCCATTGGGCCGGAGTACCACTATTCGCGGGAGTATTTGTTATATAATTCTGCGGGATCGTATCAATCGTCACATCAGCTCGACAATGCTTTCGGCGGGTATGTGCGAGTCCTTTGGAAATTCTGACATCTGTCCAAAAAAAACGGACAGGCACAAGCCCGTCCGTAGATATTCTTCGTATAGCAGAAAAATATTTATCCCTGCACTCCCATATAATTGACCGCCATGGTCCAGATTTGTTCCAACTCTTCTTCGGTCAGGGAATATCCTTTGGAAGTGACGAATTCCGCCATTCCGGCCTGATCCTTGACCTCTTTGGCCTCGCTGACCAGAGCCGGGTTGGACATGACGTCATTAACCAGGCGTGTTACTTCATCTTGGCTCACGTGTTTCCTCCGAACAATTTATTTGACTTTAACAACCGTGACGCTGTTCTTGGGTGATCCTTCGACCATTCTGTCGCTGTATACCATGTAGACTATGACATCTCGCTTCTTGTCATAGAAACGGACCACCTGCATGGATTTGAAGACCAGCGAGGTGCCCTTCTTGAACACCTTTTCTCCATTCATTTTGCCGTTTCGGATATTCTCCGGCACGTTTATGTCCCCGGTGCGGACGCACTCAATAGAGGCATCAGAGGGGTCTTCAGCCACGCCGATCATCCCTTTGACCCCGCCCTTGCGCGCACGGCTCAGGTAGCAGGTCACACCCGGTATGGCCGGGTCGTCAAAGGCCTCCACCACGATGTCGTCATCGCGGGAGAACATGTGGAATACGGTATCAACTGTGCCGATGGTTTCAGAAGACACGGAGGCGGGTACCACTATGCACACCAGAAAGGCAAGCATCAACACGCGGGTAAAGCGACCAAAGGCCGAGCGGCGCTTTCTTGAAGGACAAATGTAGGATTTCATTCCGATACAACTAGCAAGTGCGGGGTGGAATTGCAAGTCTGGGCGTCTATGGGGTCGCGGTCGTGGAGAAATGAACAATGTACATTTTCTTGAATACCAAACAGTGTTTGAGGCGTGTTGTTTCGTTCCGTGAACCGGGGAACACGATGCCTTTAATCGTGAGTGTTCTGTGCTAGATTTTGAGGCTCCCACCATGCTTCATGGCGTGATTCTCCCGGGATGCATTTTTCACCCATTCTTGGCGTCAGAAGGGCAACTCCATGTGTTGCCGCATGCTCCGTCACCTTGCGGATGGGGTCGTCCCATTTATGAAACGCGAGGTCATATGCTCCCCAATGAACCGGAAGCATGTGTTTCCCTCCCAGTTCAATATGCGCCTTGACCGATTCGTCCGGGAACATGTGCACGTCAGGCCAATCCTTGTTCCAGGCTCCGCTTTCCATCATTGTCAGATCAAAGGGACCGAACCGCTCGCCGATTTTCTTGAAGCGATCGTCATAGCCGCCGTCGCCGGAATAGAAGGCGCGGTGACGCGGGCCCTTGAACACGAAGGATGCCCATTGGGTCTTGTTGCGAGTGCCCAGAGTACGCCCGGAAAAATGCCGGGTCGGTGTGGCCACAACGTCCACGCCGTTAACCGTGTGTGATTCCCACCAGTCCAGTTCGATGATCTTGTCGGCGGGACAACCCCATTTGATCAGGTGGGCGCTGACTCCCAGCGGCACAATGAACAGTGGAGTTTTTGCAATGAGAGCCTTGATCGTTTTCATCTCAAGATGATCGTAATGATCGTGGGAGATGACAACGGCATGTATTTCAGGCAGCTCGTCCCGCTTGATGGGGGCGTTCTGAAACCGGCGGACGGTGAACGGTACGGGGGAGGCGTTGTCGAATACAGGGTCAACGAGGAGTCGGACACCGTCAATGTCAAGGATGGTGGAAGAATGTCCGAGCCAGACCACCTGCAGGTCTGCCGGAGAGGTGTTGAAATCACTCGCCGTAATGGGGTGCACGGTCAGCGGCTGTGGAGGTCTGTTGCTGGTCATGAAAAACCGCACCGTTGTTGCGAGCATATTGCTATCCATTTTCAGAGAGACCGGCATGGCGTTGATGAACATTTCGTCGCGGTAATTGTCAGAGCTTCGGTACATACTTCTTTGATCCTCTGCAGGAGATTGGCCCATGGCCGCGTATGCGGCAAGACCGACGACGACACTGAGAAGTGTCGCCGTCGTCAATATTATCAGACAGAATTTTTTCATGTCGGCCTACTGTTCAGCCATTTCCCGTTTGGATTTATACGACTCCTGCAACGAACAGAGGCACGGTACGACCACCAGAGTCAGGATGGTGGCGATGCCGAGGCCGAAGATGACGGCCACGGCCATGGGTCCCCACCATTGTGAGCTTTCACTGCCCATGTCCAGACGGAAGTTGATGAAGTCAAAGCTGACGCCTGTTGCCA
Organism: uncultured Pseudodesulfovibrio sp.; assembly: GCF_963675635.1. Classification (NCBI taxonomy): domain Bacteria; kingdom Pseudomonadati; phylum Thermodesulfobacteriota; class Desulfovibrionia; order Desulfovibrionales; family Desulfovibrionaceae; genus Pseudodesulfovibrio; species uncultured Pseudodesulfovibrio sp. The sequence continues at coordinate 3,200,999 of NZ_OY776488.1, forward strand.
TGGGTACCAACCCCAGCACCGTGGTGATGGCGGTGAGCAGCACCGGACGGAAGCGGGTCAGTCCGGCCTCGATGATGGCATCACGGGCTTCCACGCCGCGCATTTTCAATTGTTCGTAATAGTCGATGAGTACGATGGCATTGTTGACCACTACGCCCGCGAGACTGAGCACACCGACGCCGGTCATGATGACTCCGAAGGCCGTTCCAGTCACGAGCAGGCCGACCATGACGCCTCCGAGCGATAGGATGACCGCAGTCAGGATGATGAACGGCGTTGAGATGGAGTTGAACTGGGTGACCAATACAATGAAGATCAGGAACAGGGCCGCGGTAAATGCGGTTTCCAGAAATGTGGAAGCCTTGCGCTGTTCTTCCTGCTCGCCGGTGAACTGATAGCTGTAGCCGCGCGGGAATTCGAATTTTGCCAGTCGGGTTTCGATATCCGCAATGACTTCCTCGGCCAGCCGTCCGGAGACATCGGCGGACAGGGTGACGACACGCTTCTGGTCGATGCGGTTGATGCCGCCCAGACCACCGCCCAAGGTCACCGTGCATAAGCTGGTGATAGGGATGGGTTCGCCGTTGGGACCGGACACCGTGATTCGTTTGATGTCCTCAAGGGAATCCCGGTCCTTCTTGGGCAGGCGTGCCACGATGTCATATTCGTCTTTGCCTTCCCGGTAGACGCCGACCTTCAAGCCGTTGATAGCGGTCTTGACAGCCTGCGAGATGGTATAGGCGTCCAGACCGAGCAGCGCTGCTTTTTCCTTGTCTACATCCACACGGATTTCAGGTTTTGCAGCTACATAGTTGTCCTTGAGGTCAACCATGCCGGGCACATCTCGGATGGCGTGCTTGATGGCTCCGGCCAGTGCGCCGAGTTTGCGCAGGTCGGTCCCGTATATTTCGAGATTGACGGGGTCGCCGGTGGGCGGGCCCATCTTTTCGGACTCAGCTTGAATTTCGACGCCACGGATGGCGGCTTGAAGCTTGTCTCGGATTTCATTCGTGACTTCCGACGAAGGTCTTGAACGGTCCTGAATATCCACGAAGTCGAGTTTGACCAGACTGTAGTGCGTGCCGATTTCATCAGAAGAACCGGATTCACCCGTGTTGGCAATTATGTATTCGATATCGTTGTAATCTTTTGCGATATCTTCAACGACTCGTACGATCGCATCTGATGCGTCGAGGTTGGTGCCAACGGGCGCCTTGATCTTGACGTCCGTCCGTTGAGGTTCGGTATCCGGCAGGAATTCTACTCCCTTGCCAAAAGCTCCGAAGGCCATCACGGATGCCACAAGGAAGCCGAAGGACAGGCCGAGGACAGTGAGCCTATGGTCCAGTGACCACTCCAATATGGGACGGTACAGGTCTTTGAACCGCTCCATCATGCGGTCGATGGCACTTGGCTTGACGTTGTCGCCGGTCTTGGGGATGCCTTGGAATTTGGCGGACAGGACCGGGTTGATGACCAGAGCGACGAAAAGAGATGCGAACAGGGCTATGATAACCGTAATGGGCAGATAGCTCATGAACTCGCCCATGATGCCGGGCCAGAAGATCATGGGAAAAAAGGCACCTACCGTGGTCAGGGTGGAGGCGATAACCGGCCATGCCACTTCGTCTGTTGCGTCACGGGCCGCCTGGATACGGGATTTTCCCATGTGCATGTGCCGGTAGATGTTTTCCACGACCACAATGCCGTTATCCACGAGCATGCCGAGGCTGAGGATGAGTGAGAACAGAACGACCATGTTCAGGGTGATGGAGACAATGTCCAGTACACTGAAGGTGATAAGCATGGATAACGGGATCGCCAACGACACAAACAGGGCGGAGCGTCCGCCGATAAAGGCGAAGACCACGACCAGCACCAGCAAGAGTCCGGTGATGATATTGTTCTGGAGATCGGCGACCATGTTGCGGATGTCATCTGACTTGTCAGCGGTCAGGTCGATGGCAAGGGTGGGCGGTAGAATTTCCCGCTCTTGGTCGATGATGCGTTTCACTGCGTCGTTGATCTCGATGATGTTCTCACCGGCCCGTTTCTTGACCTCAATGGTGACGGACTGCTTGCCGTTGAATCGGCTGATGGACGTCGGGTCCTTGTAGTGGTCGCGAATGGTGGCAATGTCCCGCAGGTAGACAGGTCTGCCGTCCTGTGAGTGAACGACAATCCGGTCTATCTCGTCCGGGGTTTTGAAGTCGGCAGGCACACGGACAAGGTATTTTGCCTGACCGATTTCCACGGAGCCACCGGGCGTGTTGACGTTGGCATTGCTCACGGACTTGAGCAGGCTGGACAGCGGAATATTGTAGAAGGCCACGCGGTCCATGTCGAATTCCACATGGATTTCGCGTTCAAGACCACCGATGATCTTGGCTTCGAGAACGCCGGGAACAGATTCGATCAAGTCTTCCAGTCCTTCAGCAAAGACCTTGAGCCGTTTCAGGGTGAACGGGCCGGACAGGACCACGTTCAGAATGGGCATTTCCGAGAGGTTGACCTCATTAATGGTCGGGTCGTCAGGCAGATCCTGCGGCAGATCAGGCTTGGCCTGGTCAACCTTGTCTCGCACCTTTTGCAGAGCGTCGTCGATATCCACGCCGGGATTGAACTCAACCTTGATGATGGACACGCCGTCATCGGAGATGGATGAGATTTCCTTGGTACCTGACAATCCGGTGAGTTTGCGCTCGATGGGCATGGTGACCAGAGTCTCCATGTCCTCCGGGGCCACTCCCTCAAATGTCGTCTGCACGAAAATATAGGGAATGGTGATATCCGGGTCACTCTCCCTGGGCAGGGAGGCGTAGCTCGCAAGACCGGCTATGACGATGAAGACCAACAGCACCATGACGGTGGACTGTCGGCTGAGTGCGGCCTGATTGATTATCATTGTGCGTTCACCTTGGTGCCATCTTCAACAAGCGTGTGCCCGGATACGATGAGCTTGTCGCCGATCTTGAGACCTTTGGTTACCTGCGCGTTGTCGCCTTCGATCACGCCGATTTCTATGGTGCGAGCACGAGCCACGCCGTTTTCTTCCACATAAAGCAGCCGTTCGCCGCCCTGATTGATGATGGCGTAAAGCGGTGTCGTGACGGCATTCTTGAGGGCGCGACGTTCCAGTGATATGCGGGCGAGCATGCCGGCGCGAATAACTCCGTCAGGGTTGTCGGTGAGCACGCGGGTCTCAAAGGTCTTGGAGGCGGGGTCGGCCTTGAAGGATATGAAGTCAACCACGCCTTTCCAGATGCGGCCGGGGATCGCGTCTACCGTGACGGTCACTTCCTGCCCCTTCCTGATATAGGGGATGTCCATTTCAGGCACGTTGATGGTCGTGCGGATAATGGATGGATCAACGATGTCCACGAACATTTCACCGGCTTTCACCCGTTCGCCACGGTCCAGATACAGATGGTTGATGATACCTGAGATCGGTGCGCGGACAACGCCGTATTCAACGTTGACCTGCATTTCGCGCAGAGAGGCTTCGGAGCGGGCCAGTTCGGCTTCCATACGGTCGAATTCCTCTTTGGCCAAAACCCCTTTCTTCAGGAGTTCTCGGCGGCGGCGAAGCTGTTCCGTCACCAGTTCTTTCGTGGCTTTTGCCTGATCGAACCGTGCGCCGCTTGACGCGACGTCCAGACGGCCTATGAGGGCATTCTTTTCCACCCTGTCGCCTTCCTTGACGCCAAGCCAGATGACGGTGCCGGAACTTTCCGAGGACACGCAGACGTCGGCGTCGGGTTCGGTTGCCCCTGGAAGCGTCAGCATATCAATCATGGTGACTGGTTTGACTTCGGCGGTCACGACCCGAACGGCTTTTGATTCGATCATTTTTGCTTCGGTGGGCGTGTCGTTGCAGCCTGCAGTAACGAGTATGATCGCACACAGGGATATGAGAGCCAGATAGCGTTTAGTCATTGTGTTTCTCTTTGATGGCTTTGAGTCCGCCCAGGGCGAACGTGGTCAGAAAGTCTGTTGTAAAGTCGAGGTCTTCTTGGGTTTGCAGTGCGAATTTCGGATCATCCATGGCCATGAGGAAATAGTGCGTGGTCATGGATGTGGCAGCAATGCAGGCGTTATGAATGACTTCAGGATCTTCACAGGGAGCTATGAGCGCCTTGATGACCGGGTATATGACTTTCTCATCGAGTTCCTTGTGACACGCGAAAACCTCGGGTTTATGGTCTTCGGCTGTCAGTTCCTGCAATATGAGCCGGACACGATTCAACGTGAGCCCGTCAGGGTCGTTTTTGACGCATAACGTTCCCAGTTCAGCGTGGATATATTCACGGAATTTGTCTTCCGGTGTGCTCTTGGAGTCCATGCGTTCCCTAAGTCCCGCCTTTTCCACGAAATCTTCCATCCAGAGGGCGAGAACCTTGTAAAAAAGGTTCTGCTTGTCGCCAAAATGATAATTGATCGAGGCAACATTGACATCGGCGACTGCACAGATGTCGCGGATAGTTGTCTTTTCGAAGCCTCTTTCGCAGAAGACGTCGCTCGCTGCAAAAAGGATTTTGTTCCGTGTTGATTTTTTGCTCATGATTTCTCCAGACAATGTATTCAATCAATATTTTAAACAGTGTTTGAAGTGTCCGTATAGAGAGACTCTTTGTAGGTGTCAATAAAAAAGTTAAACACCGTTTTAATCCTTGTTCGGATCGTCCGGGGAAGGGGGGCTAAATACCTCGACGGAACGGGGTGGGGCATGCTACTGAATTCCCAAAAAAGAAAGGGGCTTTTCGGTTTCTTCCTTTTTCCCCGCCCGGCACCCTGACTATGTTGGTCAAGGCCATTTCCCACCGGGCGGTTTTTTCCCTTTGAAAACCGGGAGAGTATTATGGACAAGTTTGACAAGCAGGCCTTGCAGGTCGCCAAGGAAGTGGTGATCAAGTTTATTGAGGTCGGGCGCATTTCCCCCTCCAATTTCGGGCAGAATTTTGATGTCATCTACAAGGATGTCATGCGCACCATCACCGGGGAAACCGCCGGAGACGGATCGCGTGAAATCATTCAGGGAGAAGAGGACGAGTAGATGCCCAAGCCTGAATGTCGGTCCCACACCGGCGCAGAGACACACGCAGAACATGGTCAACGAGTGGCCGACATGTTCGGTCGTATTGCCGGATGGTATGATTTTCTCAATCACGGCCTGTCCCTGGGACAGGATATTTACTGGCGTTATCGCTTAGCCAAGGCCGCACGTCCCGAACCGGGCGGTATGGTGTTGGATCTTGCAGCCGGGACCATGGATGTTTCCGTGGAATTGCTGAGACAGTATCCGGACTGCCGGGTGGCGGCGCTGGATTTTGCTCTGCCCATGCTGGAGAACGGTAAGGTCAAGAAACTCAAGAAAGGTCGTGAGAATCAGATTTTCCCTGTCCAGGCTGATGGTCGGGCGTTGCCTTTGCCTGACGAATCCATGTCTGCTGCCACCATTGCCTTCGGCATCCGTAACATCCTGCCGCGAGAGGATGCGTACGCTGAGTTTTTCCGGGTGCTCAAGCCCGGTGCGCGGCTTTGTATTCTGGAATTTGGCACTGGTTCCAAGCGGGTGTGGAAAGGACTGTATAATTTTTATCTCGACAAACTGTTGCCGTTCATAGGGGATCGCATTTCCGGTGATCCCGGTGCGTATCGGTACCTTGCGGAGACCATCAAGAGTTTCCCGGATGAACGTTCGCTCGGCAACGAGCTGCTTTGCGCAGGTTTCGAGCGTGTCTACAATGTGCCGATGATGTCCGGTATCGTGTATCTGCATGTCGCTGAGAAACCAGGGAATGCGGTTGCGACGGCGACCCCCGAGACTGTGAAGGTTTCAAAAACGGCCGTTGCGAAGAAAAGTGCACCCAAAAAGAAAGCCGCTCCGAAAAAGACGACTGAAAAAGCGAAGAAAAAGACGGTGAAAAAGAAGAACGGCTAGGGCCGGGAACGACGCTGTAGACCTTTCATGGACAAGCGGACCGTTAAAAAGATAAAGAGCGACCGAAGGAAATGACCAGCAGGCCGAGAATAATGGCGGCCAAACCGATGAACCGCAGGAACTTCGGCGGTTGCTCTGCCAGTCGGATAAGCATGAGCGGCATGCGTTCGGCAAAGAGAAAATAGGGGATGCCTTCAAAAACCAGGGCCAACCCCACTGCAAGGATAAGAAGTGACCAGTCGATGTTCATGGTGCATAGATAGCCACAGAACACCGCCTGTGTCTACCCGAACGGGATAACGGAGAGTGATGAGCATGATTTCTTTTGAACAGTTGAAGAGCAAAACCGATAGTCTCGCCATTGTCGGTCTGGGCTATGTAGGATTGCCTTTGGCCGTAGCTTTGGGCCGTCACTTCAATGTCATCGGTGTTGACGTTTCCGAAAAGCGCGTAGCAGAACTGAACCAGCGTATCGACCGGACCAATGAGGTGGATTTTTCAACAGTCGGCGACGATGTTGACTTGACCTTTTCCGCGAATCTGGCCGATTTGGCCAAGGCCAGGCTCATTCTGGTGGCTGTGCCCACTCCCATTGACGAGTTTCGCAGCCCGGATCTGCGTCCGGTCAAGGGTGCGAGCGCGTCCGTGGGCAAATATCTCCAGCCTGGTTCCGTGGTGGTCTATGAATCCACGGTCTATCCCGGCCTGACAGAAGAAATCTGTGTGCCCATTCTGGAAGCCGAGTCCGGCCTGAAATGTGGCAAGGATTTCTGGGTCGGATATTCTCCTGAGCGCATCAATCCTGGCGATCAGGTGCACCGACTGGAGACCATCGTCAAGGTGGTGGCCGGTCAGAACGAGGAAACCGGCAAACTCCTGCAGAATGTCTACGGCACCGTGGTTGAAGCCGGAACCCATCTGGCCCCGGATATCCGTACGGCGGAAGCTGCCAAGGTTATCGAGAATACCCAGCGCGATCTGAACATTGCGCTTATGAACGAACTCTCCCTGATTTTCGATGCCATGGGTATCGATACGCTGGACGTGCTTGAGGCTGCCGGAACCAAATGGAATTTCCTGCCCTTCCGGCCTGGCCTGGTCGGCGGTCACTGCATCGGCGTGGACCCGTATTATCTGACCTTCAAGGCCGAAGCCATGGGGTACCATCCCCACGTTATTCTGGCTGGTCGCGAAATCAACGACAATATGGGCAAGTTCGTTGCCGAGTCCACCATCAAACGGCTCATCAAGAATGACTGCAAGATCAAGGGCGCGCGAATCGGCGTACTCGGTCTGACGTTCAAGGAGAATGTTCCCGACCTGCGTAATACGCGGGTGGTGGATGTCATTGAAGAGTTGCGCGATTACGGTGTGGATGTTCTTGTGCATGATGCCGAGGCGGATCACGTCGAGGCCCGCGAGGTGCTGGGCATTGAATTGTGTGCAATGGACGAAATGCGGAATCTGGATGCTCTGGTTCTGGCCGTGTCTCATGATGAGTACAAGACCATTCCGGTCAAGGACTTGAAAGGGTGGTTTGCCAATCCTGATACGGCACTGATTGTGGACGTGAAAGGATTCTTCGACCGTGCTGAACTTGAAGCCGAAGATGTTGCCTACTGGCGACTGTAAGGATACCGCATGATTCTTGTTATGACCGCGACGCCCAATGAAATGAAAGCCGCTTTCCCTGATGCTCCCAAAGTGGCCCAGGGCGAGGTGGCTGAGTACAATTTCAAAGGGCGTTCCCTGCTTCTTTCCGTGACCGGCGTGGGACTGGTCAATACCGCTCTGGCGACCGGGGCACTTCTGGAGCGGAGCGATGTGAAAGGCGTGGTGAATCTCGGTATTGCCGGGGCTTACGATGTAGAAGAATTTCCCCTGCTGTCCACCTGCTATTGCTGGCAGGAAACGTGGCCCGAATACGGGCTGCTTGATGACGAGGGTGGCGTTGATCCCAAGGGAATCGGTTTCCCACAGGGAGAAGTGAACGGCCAGACCGTCTGGAATCGGGTCAAATTGAACCCGGTCAACGATGCCGAGGCCATGGGATTGACCTTGGGGGACAAGTGGCTGCGTGCCTCTTCCGTCACCATCAGCGGTGTGACCGGCACCCCGGAACGGGCTGGATGGCTCAAGCTGTCCTGCAACGCCAATATGGAAAACATGGAAGGATTCGGTTTGGCGTATGGCGTGTTGCAGAAGGGGCTGCCCTTTCTGGAAGTGAGGACCATATCCAATCTGGTCGCATCCCGTGAGGCTGAAGACTGGGAATTAAAAGGGGCGCTCAAGCGGCTCGGCGAGGCAGCCGATACGCTTTTTACCGCATAAAACGGGGCTTGCCCCTCAACCTGCAACCTGACATAATATTGAGATATGGAAGAACTTTTACGATATTTCCAACGGGAACTCCCCGGCATCAATGACTTTCTCGATGAAGAGGCCAATCAGCTGAACGGGCTGGTCCGCGATGTCGCCAAGCATATCATAGGCTCTGGTGGCAAACGTATCAGACCGTTGCTCACGCTGCTGTTCGCCCGTGCGCTCGGGTACGGCAAGGATGATTACTACGACATTGCCTGTTCTCTTGAGCTGTTGCACTCGGCCACCCTGTTGCATGACGATTATCTCGACGATGCCGAGTTGCGACGTGGCAGACCTGCCGCGCATCTGGTTTTTGGCCGCACCGAGACCATTTTGGCTGGCGACGCTCTGCTTGCTCTGGCCAATGAAATGGGTGCTCGCTACGGCAATGCCAAGTTGTCCTGGCTGTTGGCCAAAGGTATCAAGGAAACGGCCGTAGGAGAGATTGAGGAAATCGTTTTTTCCAAAAATCCCTCTTTGGATCGCGAGACGTATATGGAGATTATCATCGGCAAGACCGCACGGCTTATCGAGTGTGCCTGTCGATGTGGTGCCGCCTTGGCCGGGTCCACTCCTGAACAGGAGGATGCTGCCGGTGAGTTCGGATTGAATCTCGGTATTGCCTTCCAACTGGTGGACGACGCCCTGGATTACGCGTCCCCCACTTCCGAGACCGGCAAGCCCGAGGGTGGCGATCTCAAGGAAGGCAAGGTCACGTTGCCGCTTATCCTGCTCATGGAGGAAGGCGATGCTGCCGGCTGTGAAGCTCTGCTTGAGGCTCTCAAGGAGAAGTCATTGACTGACGCTCAGTGTCAGGATGTCCTGGCGCAGGTGAGGGAAGGTCGATACTCGGAAAAGACTCGCGAGGAAGCCGCCGCATATGTGGAAAAGGCCAAGGCGTGTCTGGACGGTTTTGAGCCTGGTGAAGAAATCACCGTGCTCAAACAGGCCGCGGATTTTGTGCTGACCAGAACCAAATAATTTCAGGCCGGTTCCCAGGCAGGGGGTCGGCCTTCTGCTTTTAATAAAATGTGCGGCTGCCCGACCATATGTCGATGAGCGGCAGCCGGTGAGGAGAGATCTATCATGTTGTGTCGTATCGTCGTTGGACTGAAGCAAGGCGTCCGTGACGTGCTGGGTGAACGAGTCGCCCGCAAGATCAAGAATGAACTTGGCATGGATGTGCAGGACGTTCGTATCGTCAACGTCTTCACCTTGGAAGGGCTTTCACAGGAGCAGGTTGATCTGGCGCTTGAACGGGCGGCTCTGCATGATCCTGTGCTGCATGAGGTTGCACTCAAACCGCTGGCCCGTGATTTTGACTGGATCGTCGAAGTCGGTTTCCGCCCTGGTGTAACCGATAACGAAGGCCGGACAGCACGGGAAACACTGGGTGTGGCTCTCGGACTTGGCAAGACAGATCTGGAAGAGGTTAAGGTCTATACTTCCAAACAATATCTTATCTGCGCCGACATGAACGAAGCGGACATTCAGCATGTGACCAAAGACCTGCTGGCTAACGAATTGATCCAACGCTACGAGTACAAGTCCGCCGAAACCTGGAAATCTGATCCCGGTTTTGAGGCCAAGGCCGCTCGTGTGACTGGTCAGGCGTCGGATGAAGTGGTTATCATTCCACTGTCCACCATGTCCGATCAGGAAATGACGGATTTTTCCCGCGCCAACACGCTGGCCCTGTCCCTGCGCGAGATGCACGATATTCGGAGTTACTACGCTGACCCGGCAGTACGGGCCGAGCGTGAGGCCATGGGCATGGCAACCGATCCCACCGATGCAGAGATTGAGGTGCTGGCTCAGACATGGTCTGAGCACTGCAAACATAAGATTTTTAGCGCAAAGATCAGCTACGAAAACACGGAAACCGGCAAGACGACAGAATATTCCAGTCTATACAAGACGTTTATTCAGGGTTCTACCAAGCAGATTCGCGAACGCAATGCTGCGACTCGCGAGGGTGGTGACTACTGCCTGTCCGTGTTCAAGGACAATGCGGGTGTCATCGGTTTTTCTGACACCATGAATGTGTGTGTGAAGATGGAAACCCATAACTCTCCGTCCGCCCTTGATCCTTACGGCGGAGCACTGACAGGCATCGTCGGCGTCAACCGTGATCCCATGGGCACCGGCATCGGTGCAAACCTGCTGTGCAATACCGATGTGTTCTGTTTTGCCGATCCTTTTTATGAGGGCGAACTGCCGCCGAGACTGCTGCATCCCCGCCGTGTATTCGAAGGCGTGCGTGAAGGCGTGGAACATGGCGGCAACAAGTCCGGTATTCCCACGGTCAATGGCTCCATCGTGTTTGATGAACGCTATCTCGGCAAGCCGCTGGTCTATTGCGGCACCATCGGCACCATGCCGGTGACCGTGGCCGGAAAGCCGTCTCACGAAAAGTGTGCCATGCCCGGTGATATCATTGTCATGTCCGGTGGTCGTATCGGCGCGGACGGCATTCACGGTGCGACCTTCTCTTCCGAAGAGTTGCACGAAGGAAGCCCGGCTACCGCCGTTCAGATCGGCGATCCTATCACTCAGCGCAAGATGTATGATTTTCTTATGCGTGCTCGTGATCGTGGACTGTATAACGCCATCACCGACAACGGTGCGGGCGGCCTGTCCTCGTCCGTGGGCGAGATGGCTGAAGACTCAGGCGGGTTTGACATGGATCTTGCCAAGGCTCCGCTCAAATATGACGGTTTGAAGCCTTGGGAAATCCTTATTTCCGAAGCGCAGGAACGTATGACCATGGCCGTTCCGCCCGAAAAGCTCGACGAGTTCATGGCCCTGTCCGAAGAAATGGACGTTGAGTCGACTGCGCTCGGTCATTACACGGAGTCCGGCAAGTATCTCGTCCGTTATGGCGATAAGATCGTGACCTGTCTTGATATGGAATTCCTGCATAACGGTGTGCCGCAGATGGAGCTGTCCGCAGTTTGGGAACGGCCCGAGTTCGTTAAGGACGAGGTCCCGGTTCCTGAAGATCAAGGCGGTCTGCTCAAGAATATGCTCGGCAGGCTGAATATCTGCTCCAAGGAATACGTGGTCCGTCAGTACGACCACGAAGTTCAGGGCAAGTCCGCGATTAAACCCATGGTGGGCGTCAAGGCTGACGGCCCGTCCGATGCTGGTGTTGTTCGACCTGAATTTGGGACTGACAAGGGGTTGGTCATCGCCCATGGTATCTGCCCGCAGTTTTCTGATTATGACACGTACTGGATGATGGCCAACGCCATTGATGAAGGTATTCGTAACGCGGTCGCTGTTGGCGGCGACGTCAACTATATGGCTGGTTGCGACAACTTCTGCTGGTGTGATCCGGTGCAGTCCGAATCCACTCCTGACGGGCAGTATAAGCTGGCTCAGTTGGTCCGTGCCAATCAGGCTTTGGCTCATTACTGCCTTGGCTTCGGCGTGCCGTGTGTCTCAGGCAAGGACTCCATGAAGAACGATTACAAGGGTGGCGGTCAGAAGATCTCCATACCGCCGACCGTTCTGTTCTCGGTTATCGGTGTCATCCCTGACGTGAACAAATGCCTGACCTCGGACTTCAAGAAGGACGGCGACCTTGTGTACGTCCTTGGACTGACCCGCCCGGAACTGGGGGGGAGTGAAGTGTCTCAGCAGCTTGGTTTCTCCAATCCTGATGTGCCTCAGGTTGATCTTGTTTCTGCCAAGGCCCGATATGAGACTGTTTTTGCGGCAACGCAGAAGGGTCTGATTACCGCATGTCACGATTGTTCTGACGGTGGTCTGGGAGTGGCTCTGGCTGAAATGTGCATCGGTGGGCGCTTGGGCGCAGAGGTGGATCTGTCCATGGTGCCGACCTGCGGCGACATGAATGTGACCAGTCTGCTCTATTCTGAATCTGCCAGCCGTTTTGTGGTGTCTGTGAGCAGTGCAAACAAGTCTGCCTTTGAAGCAATCTTCGCCGGTCAGATTCTTGCCTGTATAGGTAAAGTGACTGATACCCCTCAACTTATTGTTGAATGCGCCGATAAAACGGTGTTGCGGGAAGATGTCGACGCTTTGGCAGGGGCGTTCAAGGCGACATTGAACTGGTAGCAACCAACACGTTTCAGCGTGTACTTTACCTGCTTGGAAAAACCATCTATGGAATATGGAATTATATCGGGAGGGTGATGGCTCTCCCGAGAGTTCTACACGTTACGGGGGTTGGTTCATGTTGAAGAAAGCGGTTTGGTACAAAGGAAGCCTCATACTTGTGGTGGCGGCTTTTGTCGTGACTGTCGGTCTGGCAAGTGTTGGTCGGACGAATTCCGGCCAATATGTCGGCTCCGATGCGTGCGCTGAGTGTCACGAAGAGGAATATGGAAATTTCAAGAAATATGCGAAGAAAACCCACTCGGGCGAAGCCGTAAAGATTATGGCTACGGACCTGACGCAGGAAGAGCTTGCCGAATGTTATGCCTGTCACATGACAGGATACGGACAGCCGGGAGGTTTCGTGAGTTTCGAGAAGACTCCGGGGCTGGCTGACTGTGGTTGCGAGGTCTGTCATGGGCCTGGTTATGATCATATTGAATCTGGAGGGGATTCTGATTTGATCAAGGGCAAGCTGAGTATGGAAGATTGCACTTCCTGTCATAATCCTGAAAGGATAGACGCATTTGACTTCAAGCCGCTGCTCTACGGCGGGGCGCACTAGGGGGCCGTATGAATTTTATCAGGAAATCCCTCGGCGTCAAAATCATCCTGCTTTCTTCCATCCTCACGGTGGTCGCCTTTGCAGGACTCTTCATCTACAATTCCATTTCCACTCGAGATCATACGCTGCATGAAGTCGAGGCTTCCGCAGAACGCGTTGCCGATATGCTGTATATCGCCATCGAAGACCCCATGGCTGTGGGAGATAACGAAGGCACCGAGATCAAATTCGAGGACATGGCGGCACGGTATCCGGATACCAAAGTCTACATGACTGACTATAAGGGCGAGATCACCTACGCGACCGATGCTGAGGTGGAAAGGAAGAACATTTATCAGGTTCGTAATGAGAACGGGCTTCCTGATCTCATTAGGAAGAGCCTGAAAGAGAATATTGTTGCGGGCGAACTGATGGACATCGACGGCAAACTCCATTTTGCCGAAGTGAAATCCATTGAGAACAGCGCTGAATGTTACCATTGTCACGGCAAGAGTCGGAAGATTCTTGGTACCATGGTGGTGGCCATTGATGTCAGTCCCCAGTTCAATGCCCTCAAGGACAATCAGTTCAAATCTGCGGCAATATCCGTTTTCGGTGTTGTTGCATTGCTGGCCGCTTTGATCGTTTTCATGCGTCGGGTAATCGTCAACCGTATTACTAATATCGCAGCGACAACTGAGGAAGTGAGCAAAGGCAATCTGGATGCCAAGTTCTCAGTGACGGGAAGTGACGAGCTCGGCTCCCTGTCACGGTACCTTGGTGAGATGGTCGGTCAGATCAGAGATCAGCTCCAGTACAATCAGAGTGTGCTCGACGGTATAGTGGTGCCGCTTTTCGTGTCTGATAAGGATCTGCATCTGCAGTTCATCAATCCGCCTTTGCAGACAATTCTCGGTCTCTCTGAAGAAGAGGTCAAGGGTCGGCTTGTGTCCGACATATTTACCTGTGATTCCGAGGAAGAGGCGACATGCAATGCGGCTGACGTCATTGGTTTGGGCGAACCTGTCACCGGCCGGTTTATTTATCGCCGGAATGATGGTGTGGACTTCCCTCTCCTGTTTGAAGCATCGCCTCTTAAGGACGCTGACGGCAAGGCTGTGGGCGTCATCTGCGTGCTTATTGATCTGACACGCGAGGAAGAAGATAAGAAAAATATTGATTTGCAGCGAAAGAACCTTCTGGTTGTTGCCAACGAAGTCACTGAAGTTGCTAACAGGCTCAATGAGGCCTCAGACGCGTTGTCAGACCATATGCGGGAATTGGCTCGCGGCGTGGATACGACGGCAGATCAGACCAGCCAGGTCGCTACGGCCATGGAAGAAATGAATGCCACTGTTCTTGAAGTGGCGAGAAATGCTTCCGAAACAGCTGAAGCTGCCAATCAGGCCAATAAAGTTGCAGCAGACGGTGGCACCGTTGTTGGTGAGACCGTGGTTGAAATCAATACCGTGGCTGATATCACAGAGAATCTGGCGCAGGCCTTGGGTTCTTTGTCCAGTCGTGCAGAAAACATCGGCAAGGTCATGGCTGTTATTAATGATATTGCCGATCAGACCAACTTGTTGGCTTTGAATGCAGCCATTGAAGCCGCCCGGGCTGGTGAAGCCGGTCGTGGCTTTGCAGTCGTTGCTGACGAAGTCAGGAAGCTGGCGGAAAAGACCATGGATGCCACCAAGGAAGTTGAAGGTGCTATCTCGTTGATCCAGCAGTCTACGGCAGACGTCGTTAAGGAAATGGACAGTGCCAAGGAACGGGTTTTGAAAACGTCCGGCATGGCTCAGAAGGCCGGTGGCGTACTGGATGAGATCGTGCAGCACTCCAACTCCATTGCCGACAGGGTTAATGGGATTGCAGCAGCAGCCGAGCAGCAGTCTTCGACTTCTGACGAAATCAATACGCGTGTGACACAAATCAATGATTTGTCACAGGAAGTCCTTTCCGGCATCCAAGAGTCCAACCGTGGGATTCTGGAAGTCTCTGAAATGGCACAAAACCTGTCGGAGTTGGTCGCCAAGTTCCGTAATTAGACCTATACAGAGAGTAATATTAACGAGGCCCGGCTTGAGTTGGGCCTCGTTTTTTATGTCGTCATATTCAATGAAGGGAACATTGTCAGACAAAACCCCGCAAAATTGGGTAGTTCAAGTATTTGCACCAAATTGAATTCTGCGATAGGGGACAATGTTACAAAACGGAATCGATATGTCTTGACAATTACAAATACTACTAATAGTAATTGTTATTAAATTATATGGAGGATATCCCATGGCACATGAGATGGGTTTTCGTCTTTCCAAACAGCGGAAAGTTATATTGGAAGAATTGCAGAAGGTGACTTCACATCCTACTGCGGACGAAGTGTACGACATGGTTCGTAAAATTATTCCTCGTATCAGTCTTGGAACAGTTTACAGGAACCTGGAGTTCCTGTCGTCTCAGGGGCTTGTGCTTAAGTTGGGTGGTCCAGGCGAGCAGAAGCGTTTCGACGGATTTGCAGAGCCGCATCCGCACATCAGGTGTGAGGTTTGTACGGCTGTTGCTGATGTCGAGTGTGATGTGGCAGTTCCTCAGTTGCCTGAGAGTTGTACCGCTGGATTCAAGATTTTGAATACCAACGTAGAGTTCGTGGGCATCTGTCCTAAATGTCAGAAAGGACAACAGTAGCGACGAATCCTTCACATACCGTTGTGAACTATTTCGAGCCAGACAGAAGAAATTCTGTCTGGCTCGGGTCGTTTAGGGGTATGGAATTTTTATCCATTTTTTAAAAGTGGACTTGACACCGGTCAATCTTACTATTAGGAACAATTATCACTTGATCAGTTCATTGCAACACAACTGTCAAATGGCTAGGATGTGTTTACATTTTGTAAAGACAAAATAATACGACAACACCAAGCATTTGGTGTATGGTTCTAAGTGAAAATTTAATAATCAGCATCATTCCGGTGAGAATCCGGGCAGGAGGAGTTTTTAATGTCGCTCAAAGGTACACAGACTGAAAAAAATCTTTTGACCGCTTTTATCGGTGAGTCTCAGGCCCGTAATAAGTATACCTATTTCGCCAGTGTTGCGAAAAAAGAAGGATATGTTCAGATCTTCAATATCTTTACGGAAACCGCCAATCATGAAAAAGAGCACGCCAAGCGCCTGTTCAAGTTTCTTGAAGGTGGTGACGCAGAGATTACTGCAACCTTCCCGGCAGGAAAGATTGGCACCACGCTGGAGAATCTCTATGCAGCCGCTGCCGGAGAGAAGGAAGAGCATGAGTGCATGTACCCTGATTTCGCTAAAATTGCGCGCGAGGAAGGGTTCAATGAGATTGCGTGCGTCATGGAAAATATCGCCATTGCAGAGGCATATCACGAAGAACGTTACAAGTCTCTGATAGCCAACATTGAGGCAGGCAAGGTCTTCAAGAAGGATTCTGAAGTCGTCTGGCGGTGCCAGAACTGTGGCTACAATCATACAGGGTCCACAGCTCCCGCAAAATGCCCTGCATGTGATCATCCCCAAGCTCATTTTGAACTGAAAGATACTAACTGGTAACCTACATTATTCTAAGGAGATTGAGATATGGGAATCAAATTGGGTGAAGTCTACAAGTGTGAAGTGTGTGGCAATATCGTTATGGCAATCCACGAAGGTGCCGGCGACCTCGTATGCTGTGGTCAAGACATGGTCCTTATGACTGAAAATACGGTCGACGCCGCTGTTGAAAAACATGTGCCTGTCATGACCAAAGATGGCGACAAGATTACCGTTAAGGTCGGCGATGTGGCTCATCCCATGGAAGAGAAACATTATATTGAATGGATCGAAGTCATGGTCGGTGACACCTGTTTCGTTAAGGTTCTCAAACCCGGCGATGCTCCTGAAGCCGAATTCTGTGCATGCGGTCTGTCCGGCGACATTTCCGTCAGGGCTTACTGCAACCTGCACGGTCTTTGGTCCGCGTAGTGAGTTTCAAGCGTGGCGCTTTCGTGCCACCGCATGAATCCATACGATGAATATTTGAGGGCGGGCTTGCTGGCCCGCCCTTTTTATCCAGAAATTTTGGTGGAGAAGCCATGGCAAATCCGGAAGAAATGTATCAGTGCCAGACCGTGAATTGTGGGTATATTTACAATCCAGACAAGGGTGATCGTAAGGGCAAAATTCCCAAGGGAACGCTCTTTAAAGATCTTCCGGATGAGTGGCGATGCCCCATCTGTGGTGGTACTAAAAATTGTTTCCGTCCGCTTATGGGACCTGGGTCAACAAAGGCGGACTGCGAGTTGCCTGTTGAAACCAACCCGGAAAAGTTGACAGCGGCGGCGGTGACTGCGAATATGAACGACCAAAAGGAGAATGACCCCATGCAGAAATACGTGTGTGAAATTTGCGGCTATGTGTACGACCCTGAACAGGGTGATTCGGATTCCGACATCCCGGCCGGAACCAGTTTTGACGACCTGCCTGATGATTGGACGTGTCCTGTCTGCGGAGCTCCCAAGGATAACTTCGTCCCGGAAGACTAAAATTTTGCCTGAATACTTTGGGCCAGAGGCGCGTGCTGTGGCTCGCGCCTCTTTCTGCCATAACGATTGATTGACTGTTCGATGTGGAGAACAAGATGAAACCAGTTGAAATTAAGAATGATATTTTCTGGATTGGTGCCGTGGACTGGAATCGCCGTAATTTTCATGGCTATTCCAACTCCCCCATGGGTACTACGTACAACAACTTTTTGATCGTGGATGAGAAAGTAGCCCTGGTCGATACCGTGGCCGAAGAGTTCTGGGGCACCCTCAAGTGCAATATTGCGCAGGTGTTGGGTGATCGCAAGATTGACTACTTTGTCATCAATCATCTTGAGCCGGATCATGCAGGGTGCCTGGCCCTGGCTGTTGAAAAATATCAGCCCAAGAAAATATACACTTCCCCCATGGGGCAGAAAGCCATGATGGCCCATTTCCATTACAAAGACTGGCCTGTGGAAGTGGTCCCCACTGGCAGCGAAATCAATCTCGGTAAACGGAATCTGACGTTTATCGAGACCCGTATGCTGCACTGGCCTGATTCCATGCTGACATATTGCCCCGAAGAGAAACTCGCATTCACCAATGACGCTTTTGGTCAGAACTGGGCAACTTCCGAGCGATTTGCCGATGAAGTGGACCAGTACAAGCTGGAAGAGTTGATGCGTTTTTACTACGCCAACATCGTGCTGCCTTTCTCCCCTGTGGTCCTCAAGACCATGGCACTCCTTAAGGAAATGAATCTTGAGCTCGACATGCTCTGCCCGGACCATGGTCTCATGTTCCGTGGCGAAGATTGCCAGTGGGCCATGGATAAGTACGTTGAGTACGCTGAGCAGAAGCCCAAGAAGAAGGCGGTCATTGTCTATGATTCCATGTGGCATTCCACAGAGAAGATGGCCACGGCTGTTGCGAGTGCTCTCGTCGACGAAGGTGTCTCCGTTCGCCTTATGTGCATGAAGCATAATCATCACTCCGAAGTCATGCATGAAGTCTTTGACTCCGCCGCAGTGATTGTTGGTTCGCCGACCCACAATAATGGCATCCTGCCACTCATGGCCGATATGCTGACCTATATGAAAGGGCTGCGTCCCCAGAATAAAATCGGTTCGGCCATCGGCTCTTTTGGCTGGTCCGGTGAGTGCGTCAAAGTGCTGACCCAATGGCTTGATGACATGAATATGGAAGTCGTGGACCCGGTCAAGGTCAAGTTTGTGCCTGACCATGATGCTCTGGGCAAATGCTACGAGCAAGGCAAGGCTATTGCTGCTGCCATCAAGGCGAAATGCGATTAGACTCTTCTTGTGAGTTTTTGAATAAAAGAATGAAAAAAGCCCGTCCTCTCAGAGGACGGGCTTTTTTGCATTTCGCGTCAGGAATCGGTCAAGTTGATTGGTGAATTCCTGTTTATCTTTGGGGCCGATCGGTGGCGGGCCGCCGGCGACCATGCCACCGCTTCGGAGTTCTTCCATCAGGTTGCGCATTCGGAGCAGACCTTTGACATTCTCTTCGGTATACAATTCACCGCGTGGATTGAGGCCTGTCGCTCCCTTGTCGACAATGGCATTAGCCAGAGGAATGTCGGCAGTAATAACCAGATCCCCGGGCGAAACTTGTCGTGCGATTTCGTTGTCAGCTTCATCAAAACCGGCGGGAACAACAATGGAATTGATAAGCGGTGATGGCGGCACGGAAAGGGACATGTTGGCGACGAGCGTCAATGGGACCTGACACCGCATGGCAACCTTGAAGAGAATGTCCTTGATGACGTTGGGACACGCGTCAGCATCAACCCAGATATGCATGGTCATGTAGATGTTCGGCCTTATTCAGGAAGAATTTCTTTGACGCGCCCGACTTGACCGTCTTCAAGGCGAACCTTGATGCCATGAGGATGGGTGGGCGATTTGGTCAAGAGTCTGGCAACAATTCCCTGGGTGAGTGTGCCGGAACGTTGGTCTTTTTTAAGAACAATGTTCACACGCAGGCCAGGTTTGATATTCTTTCTTGTTTGTCCGTCCATGATACTTTCCTGCGATTGGTGGACGCACGTAAAGAGCGGGCTGGAGTGCTCGTCTTTAGAGGACCAGCCTTTGTTATTGCCAGCGGCCTTTCTTGTGACTGAATATCTGGCGATTGGGGATGATTGATACAGCTTTGAACTCTGCGCTGAGGCAATCTTCGGGTGACTGTCCGATGGCTTCCATGACCATTTCACGGTAGCTGAGGATGGCGACATATGGGATGGACTTGGAGCTGGAGTAGCGGACTTTGCAGACCACAGAGTCGTAATCGATGGCGTGGTAGAGTGCCTTGTAATTGCCGTCAGGCAGTTTGGTAACCTTCATGCGACTTTTGGACATGCGGTGATTGCTGTCCATGGCTTTGACCCTGACTTTAGCAAATCGAGTGAAATCAGCATGTTTTTTTGCAAGGTCATGGTCGAGGTACACTGGAAGGTTTTTACTGGTAACGGACGGTGTCGTCGCACTTGGGGTAGCGACGGCCACTTCTGTCCCAGCGGCAGCGTCCTGTGCATTTGCAGAGGGCGCAAAAAAAGCCCCGGTCAGAAATGCGGCCAAAAAGGCTGATAAAACAAATATCTTCATGGTATTGAATCCTCTAACCAGAGCTATAGGCTGGGCGGCAGCGCCGCCCAGCCAAGATACTATAGCTTTACTTGGTTTGGATTTCAACCCTACGATTCAGCCTGCGGCCTTCCTTGGTGCCGTTGTCGTACTTGGGATTCATTTCGCCGTAGCCCTTGGCTTCCAGGCGGGAAGCGTCAATGCCGTTGGCGGTCAACCATGTCACGACGGAATTGGCGCGACGTTCGGACAGGCCCTGGTTGTAAGCTTCAGCACCCGTAGAGTCTGTGTAACCAGACACTTCGTACATTGCGGTGGAGTCTTCTTCCAGAATCATCTTGGCCTGTTCGAGTACGGGAACCATCTCGTCGGTGATCTCGTACTTGTCAAAGCCAAAGTTCAGGTTGAAGGACACAACTTCTTTGGCCATGGGGGTTACCGGAACCGGAGCAGGAGCGGGCTCGTCTGCGACGACATCGTAGAAGACCTGTTCTGCATATTGGTCCATGGCGCCTGCATTCATCAGAGTCGCTGCATCAGCTGCAACGGAACAGGAGAATGCACTGCGGATACCCTGGATGGTGGCCTCTCCAGCTGTGTTGTCTGCAAAGCTCACAACGTGAACGCACAGTTTGTCTCCATATGTAGTGTACAGATCCTGAGCTACTCCGACTGGGTCTGTGCCAATGTTGGAGTCTCCGTCTGTAAAGATTACCAGAGCGGTCTTGCCTTCCATGCTGGCAACAACAGGTGCTACATCAGCCAGGCCCGCGCCCAGAGGAGTGCTGCGATTGAAGACTTCAAAGTCAGTCGCGATACTTGTTATCGCTGCATCCACAGTGGCTTTGCTGTATGCTTTGGGCGGGCATTTGGCCTCAAATGGGGCGAACATGAATACAGCTGAGTTGTAATCAAGATCGGGGATCGCTTTGTTCATCGCCTGCATGGTTTTAACAGCCAGGTCGATTTTCTTTTCACCAAGGTCGTTGTGCTTCATGGCCATGGAGCCGGACTGATCGACAAAAAAGATGAAGTTGTCGACCTGTTTGACCATTTTTGCACTTGCTGTCGTAGCCATGGCGATGGTGAACACCATGACAGCGGCAAGAGTCAACATGAGAAGTTTTTTGGATTGATTCATGATTTCACTCCTTTAGAGATTATTTCCAATGAGATCGAATAAGCTGATGCCACATGTTTGCCTAATATACGCAAGAGTTGGGCATGGTGCAAGGGGGAGGCGTGAAAAAATAATACTATAAACCACGATATGAATCCTGTGAGGAAAGTCGTGTTTCTACGGGTTGCGTCCCCGCCGCTAACACAGTATGTATAGTTGTTTACACCGTAAAGGTGAATTATTTCGTCAATGAGGAGATCCTATGTATATAGTCACAGGCGGCGCAGGGTTTATCGGCAGTGCCATGGTCTGGAAGCTCAACCAGATGGGTATCGACGACATTCTCGTTGTCGACAACCTCTCCACGAGTGAGAAATGGAATAATCTTGTCGGGTTGCGCTATCAGGACTATTTGCACCGCGATCAGTTCCTCAAATTCATCCTTGAGGGTGATGACCAGTTTGAAACCGAGGCCGTTATCCATATGGGGGCCTGCTCTTCTACCACAGAGCTCGATGCGGATTTCCTCATGGAAAACAATTATCGCTACACGCAGTATGTGTGTCGGTTTTGCATGGCTCACGAGGCGCGGTTCATCAACGCCTCCAGTGCATCTACTTACGGAAACGGTGAGTACGGATTCAAAGACAATCATGACGGTATAGATCGACTCAGACCCCTGAACATGTATGGTTATTCCAAGCAGCTGTTCGATATATGGGCCAAGGATTCAGGTATTCTCGATCAGATTGTTAGCCTGAAATTCTTCAATGTGTTCGGCCCCAATGAATACCACAAGGATGACATGAAGTCCGTCATCTGCAAGGCGCATAAACAGATCCTTGAAACTGGGCAGCTCAAATTGTTCAAATCTTACCGGGATGAATATCCTCATGGTGGTCAAAAACGCGACTTTGTCTATATCAAGGACTGCGTGGATATCATGGCCTGGTTCCTGGAGAACAGGGACACTGGCGGTATCTTCAATATAGGTACGGGAACTGCAAGAACCTGGAATGATCTGGCCAACGCGGTTTTTGCTGCACTGAATACAGAGCCTAATATTGAATACATCCCCATGCCGGAATCTATTCGCGATAAATATCAGTATTTTACTCAGGCCGACATGGGCAAGCTCTCGGCTGCCGGTTGTGACGTGAAAATGACGAGTCTTGAAGATGGGGCAAAGGATTACGTGCAGAATTATTTGAACCAGGACAACCCGTACCTGACTTCCAGGTAGGATGAGGTTTTCTTGAAACAAAAGTTGACGCGCATAGTTCTGTCAGCAGGGGCAATCCTTGTCCTCTTGTTGTGCCTTCCGTGGACTCTCATCGGCAAGACGCCCGAGCCGAATCGGGTGCGCCGGTATGTGCCCGAGGCTCCTGTCAAACAGCCTGAGCAGACCGAGTGGACTTTTTCTGCAGATCGGGTGGTGGGTGACCACACCAGTGAGTATGTGGAGGCCTTCGGCAACTGCTCGCTGAGCCTTGGCGAGGATCAGTTGCGTGCTGATTTTGCCCGGTATTATCAGTCCACAGGGTGGGTTTTTCTCAAGGGCAATATTCGTGCGCAGTGGGGTGGTGATTTCCTCCAGGCGGATGAAGGCGAGTTCGATCTCAACAACATGACCGGCTGGCTCAAGAATGGAAAGCTGTTCATGGCCAAGCCCCATATTTATGTCGAAGCCGAACGGGTCGCCAGGAATTCGGGCGATTCCTATTCTTTCAAAAATGCCAAGGTCACATCCTGTTCCGGGGAGAAACCAGCCTGGTCCGTGACAACCGAAGAGGGCGATGTCGAGCTGGACGGCCGCGTTCATCTGTATCGATCCGCTTTTCGTATCAAGGATGTTCCGGTTTTTTACTGGCCGTATATGTCCCTGCCTGGCAGGACCAAACGACAGAGCGGTTTTCTTATGCCCTATATGTCGAACAGCAAAAAGCTCGGCATGCAGGTCAACCTGCCATACTATTGGGTTATTAATGATGAGATGGATGCCACCTTCTATCAGAACTACATGAGTAAGCGTGGGTACATGCAGGGCATTCAGTTCCGGCATTCAGAAGATGCTGACACCAAGGGCCTGTGGCAGGTGGATGTGATGCGGGACAATCGCCGGGCGTCCACTGAAGCTGATGAGTGGAAGGATTATCAAGGCGACGGATTAACCCGGAGTAACCGAGACCGCTGGTGGGTTCGAAGCAAGTATGATGGGTGGCTTGGCAGTCCCAAGTGGCAGGTGAAACTGGATATTGATGTTGTGTCTGATCAGAACTATCTGCGTGATTTTCAGGATGGTCCGACTGGTTTTGATACTGCACGGGAAGATTTTCTTGATGCTTTTGGGCGTGACATAGCCAACAAGGACGCTCTGGATCGTTTGAGCACCGCATATATCAGTCGGAGCTGGGACCGTTTTGGCGTGGTAGGCTTGGCGCAGTATGACCAAAACCTGCGGTTTATGAATGGGAATAATTCTTCCGACAAGAATGATACTGTTCAGAAGATGCCCGAGCTCGATGGGTTCGCTTTCCAACAGTCGTTGTTTGGAACGCCGCTTGAGGCGTCCATGGATACGAAATATAATTATTTTTATAGGGAATATGGGAACTCCGGTCACCGTTTCCGTGTGATACCGGAAGTAAAGCTGCCAATCAAGACCAGTCTGTTGACGCTGATTCCTTCGATCTCCGCAGACTACACCGCCTACAATCTGACTTCACATGAAAAGACAGGCAACCTCACCGTGGATGGGCCGAGTGGACGGGATCAAATCATCAATACCGACGAAATCAAGGATGGCTTCCAAAGTCGTGCATTGTGGTCTGCCGGCTTTACCGCATTTTCTGAAATGACTAAGACGTTTAATGTGAATGAGCCCGCCAAACCGGAGTTGAGCCTGGCCGGAACATCTCGCTGGACTCGACTCAAACATTCCGTGGTGCCTCGTGTTCAGTATGGATACACACCGACGGTCACCGGACAGACCAAGTTGCCGTATTTCGACGCTTTGGACCGTATTGATGGTGAGAATAAGGTGACGTATTCTCTGACCAATACGCTCGACAGGCGACGTGACAGTGTCGTTCTGTCTGCGGGTAAGGACGGTGAACCCGTGGCAGTGACATCCATTGATTATTTGGATTTTCTGCTGTTTCGTCTGGAGCAGTCCTATGACTTGAAAGAGAACAGCCGCAACGACCAGCGGGCCAAGTATGAACGGCGCCCATTTTCTGACGTCATGGCTGAATTGCGAATCAAACCGGATACTTTTATTGAAATCCTGACCAGAAACTGGTTTTCTCCATACAAGAGCGACATGACCCAGAGTGAAACATCGCTCAAAGTATTTGATGATGCGTTGGGTGAAATAGTCTTGGGATACGATTTCCAGGCAGAAGTTGACGAATACTTGCGGGAACGATCTGCGGAAATGTCCATTCTGAGACTTGAAGCCAAGTGGCGGGCATCTGAAGACTTTACGCTCAGCGCCAAGTACCGACATGATTTTGTGTCTGAGCGTGATATCGAGCGGACTCTTCAGCTTGATTGGGCGGCCGAGTGTTATTCCCTGTATATTGCTGTTACCCAGAAGACGAACGATACCCAGTTCAAATTGGGCTTTGATCTTCTCAGTTTTTAATATGACACATATCCCTGAAATCAAAGTTCTGCCTCCGGGGTTGAAGAATCAGATCGCTGCCGGTGAAGTCGTGGAACGACCTGCCAGCGTGGTCAAGGAGCTGGTCGAGAACAGCCTGGACGCCGGAGCCTCCCGTGTGGATGTGACCTTGGAAAAGGGTGGACGGGCACTCCTGGTCGTGCAGGACAACGGCTCGGGTATCAGCGCGGGCCAGCTCAATCTTGCTGTGACCAGACATGCTACCAGCAAGATTCGTGAGTTTGGTGATCTTTCGGCAATCGGCTCTTTCGGCTTTCGCGGGGAGGCTTTGCCCAGTATCGCTTCGGTGTCGCGGTTTGTGATGACCTCCTGCGCGCAGGGGGCCGAGGAAGCCGCGTATATTGAGGTCAGGTCAGGCGAAGTCGTCGGCGAGGGGCCTGCGGCTCTAGCTTCCGGCACCCGTGTTGAGGTGCGGGATCTGTTTGCCAACACTCCGGCACGGCTCAAATTCCTCAAGACCGAAGCTACGGAGAACCGCCGCTGTCAGGATACGCTCATGCGGACCAGTCTGGCGCATTTGTCCACGGGGTTTTCTTTGACCATGGGCGGGCGAGAGGCTTTTCGTCTGCCTGCGGATCAGGATCTGACGGCTCGGCTGTCCTCGTTCTGGCCGCCCAATGTTTGCGAAGGGCTGACGTCATTCGATTTTGAACGAAATGGGTATCGTGCGCATGGTGTGGCTGGCGCACCTGCTACTGCACAGGGCCGCGGCAACCGAATACTACTCTATGTTAATGGACGTCAGGTGCAGGACAAGCTCATGCTTTCTGCCGTACGTCAGGCGTACAAGGGCATGCTTTTGTCTCGCGAGTATCCGCAGATAGTCCTGTTTCTCGAACTGCCTCGCGACGAGGTGGACGTGAATGTGCATCCGGCCAAACTGGAGGTGCGTTTCATCGAAGAGAGCCAGGTGTTTTCTACCATTCGCGGCGGTATCATGCAGGCATTGACGGGGCCTGGTATGGAAACCATGTCGGCCACGGAGCGGACTTTTCCTCGGTCTGGATCATCGAAAGCCCTTCCTGCTGCAGCAGGGTCAATATTTTCGTCCTCGATGGTGAATAGCGCTCATCGGCCGACATCTTTGGGCAGTGGGCCGAAATTCTCCACATATCGTGATTTCAAGTCAGATACTATCCGGTCAAAGACTCTTGACCTGCCGCTGCCTCCGTCCGCTTCCATGGTTCGTGAACCTGCCGCGTCCTTACAGTCCGCTCCGTTGAAGACTATCCAAGAGGCGTCGCTGGCCGGAAGCGGTTATACCTATCTTGGTCAGATTGCCGATACCTATCTTGTTCTACGCCAGGGCGACTCCATGATCCTTGTTGATCAGCACGCGGCTCATGAACGGGTTTTGCTTGCGGCTATGCGTGACCAGCGGACCAAAGGGGACTTCCAGCCGCTAGCTCTGCCTTTAGAGATCCCCCTGCATTCCAGCCAGGCTGAGGTGTTTCAGGATGTGCGCAAGGAATTGCGAGCCATGGGGTTCGTGCTGGAATTGGACGGGCCTACCAAGGTGTTGGTGCGCGGCATTCCACCCACTCTGGATACAGGCAAGGCAAAAGAGTATCTCATGGATGCATTGGCTGAAAAAGCTCGCGGTCTGGATGACCTGTGGACCCTGATGGCATGCAAGACTGCCATCAAGGCCAATCAATCCCTGGCTGTTGACGAGGCTTTGGCCCTGCTTGAGGTTTGGTTGGTAACCCCGGAGCGAGACTACTGCCCGCATGGACGACCTACGGTCTTGCGCTGGTCGTCATTTGATTTGGAAAAAATGTTCAAGAGAAAGTGATGTCCATACAATACAATAAATTGCGCGTTACGATCCATACTGATCGTCTACGTGACAACTATCGTCTTTTCAAAAAATATCATGATCACGTCATCCCGGTTATCAAGTCGGATGCATACGGTCATGGTTTGGCGGAAGTCAGCCAGGCGCTTACGAGGGATGGCGTGGACACTTTTGCCGTCGGATTCGTCAACGAAGCCGTGTTGTTGCGTGAAGCTGGTTGTGACAAGCGTATTTTCGCCCTGCTCGGTCCGGTGGGGGATGATGATATACAGGCTCTGTGGGACCATGACATCCTAACCGCTATTTCTCATTTCGATCAATTGAAACGAGTCGCCAGGGCAGCGGAACAAAACGGTCCGCTGAATATCTGTCTCAAGTTTGACACCGGCATGCGCCGACTCGGCTTTTTACCTGAAGAAGTGGATGAAGTGGTCGAACTCCTCAAGGGAAGTTCGTTGACACCTGTCATGGCGACCTCGCATCTGGCTTCTGCGGATGAACCGGAATGTGGAGAGCGTGTCGCCATGCAGGCCACCCGGTTTCAGGTCGCCTTGGACGGTCTGGCAAAGGCCGGGTTTGCAATTGAGGCCAACCTGGCGAATTCTGCCGGGGCAATGGTTCATGAACGGTGCCGCATGGATTCCCTGCGTCTGGGGATTGCCCTGTATGGCGGGAATCCTTTTCAGGGGACCGAGTGGGAATCGCAAGGAGTTGGGCTGCGTCCGGCTATGGATGTGGCTGCGCCGGTACTTCAGGTTCACCCCTTGAAAAAAGGCGAGTCCATTAGCTATGGTTGGACATTTACCGCCGAGCGGGATTCCGTGGTGGCGATTATCGGGGTCGGATATGCCGACAATTACAGCCGTTCTCTGTCCAACGTGGGCCAGATGACAATACACGGCAGACGGGTGCCGATCCGGGGACGTGTCTGCATGCAGATGACGGCAGTTGACGTAACTGATCTTATGGGTGAAGGAAAGGGCGTTGTTCCCGGGGACGAGGCGTTTCTGCTTGGTGGCCTGGGCGACAACCCCATCACACCCGAGGAATTGGCCGGATGGTGTAACACCATCACTTATGAAGTTTTTTGTCTGCTGGGAATGAACCGGCGGGAATATATTTAATAAGGAGATCACTATGCCTGCAGTGCAAGATGATGAATGGGTCGTTGCCGAAAGCTACCCCATTAAGGAAATGGAAGAGAATGGCGTGACGCCTAAATGGCTGGAAGGCAAGTGGTTGAATGTGGCCGAAGACATGGCATTGATTCCGGAAAACAACGTGCGCGTTATCGAAGATAATGGCGTATGTCGCGTGGAAGTGTCCATGTATCTCATGGAATGCATGCGCGGTTTTTAACCGGCGGACTTATCGGAAATACGAGGTGCCCTTCCCCTAGGGGCGCCTCTTTTTTGTGCTTGATACACCTGAATATTCGAACAGGCTGGTGTCTTTGCGGCCATTTTGTCACACAACCGTAACAATCCGCGACATTACAAATCGATGACGATTGTGTTACACAGCGCACGCGTTCGGCAAAGGGGTTATTCATGTCCCTTTGACCAATTGCAACCGCTGCGACGCACAACGAGGTAAGGGAAATGAGGCTTGGTTCCTTTCAAATGCGTATCCTGTTATGGACCTGGGCTCTTTTGCTCCTGGTTCTTGGCGTGATATTCTTCTACTCCACATCCATTGTGGGGGACGAGCTTGTCACGGATACAGAGGTACGGTCCCACAGTGAGATCGAGTCTATCAAGTGGTTGATCAGCGACCATGTAACCTTTGCCTCGCAAAAAGATTTCGCCGAATGGGTGGACGCCTTCGGTTTCAAACTCGGTTCACGTATTACATATATAGTAGACGGCAAGGTCATCGCCGATTCCGATGTCCTCTATTCCGAACTGAATACGTTGGACGATCACAGCACTCGGCCCGAGGTTGTGGCTGCACTCAAGGGCGGCTGGGGGTCTAATGTCCGCCATTCCGATACATTGCGCAAAGATATGCTCTATGTGGCCTCAAAAATGAGTGCCGCCTCCGGAGTTCCCGCCGGCGTTCTGCGGCTTGCTGTATCATTTTCCAAAGTGAGCGAACGGTTGAACGTTCTGCGCACCAATTTTATCTGGTTTTTCCTCATCACCCTCGTCTGTGCCGTACTCATCAGTCTGCTCATGTCCCACAACATGAGCCGCGACATCAGAACATTTTCCGAGCTGGCCCGCTCCATTGGCGAGGGCAACTACTCCAAACGGCTTCGGGTTCTTCCGGGCGGCGAGTTCAAGCCCCTGGCTGAATCGGTTAATGCCATGGCCCACTCCATCGAACGAAGCATGCAGATTGTGCACGATCAGAAAGGGCAGCTTCAAGCAGTCTTTCAGGGCATGCGGGAAGGTGTCATGACCTTGGATTCCAGCGGTCGTATCGAATCCTACAACACGGCCCTTGAAGACATGTTCAACCTCGCTGAGACCTCGGTTGGAAGAACGGCCATCGAAGTGTTCCGCCGTGTCGAGATTCAGGATCTGGTGGATGACATGCTGGGTGAATCCCAATGCGGCGAGAGAGCCATTCAGATAGACCTGATGGATTCTCGCACGGTGGAAGTCAGTGCCGAACCGTTTACGGATCAGAAAGGCGTACGGAAGCTCATTCTGGTTTTTTATGATATCACGGCGATGAAACAGAGCGAGAAGGGACTCAAGGATTTCGTGGCCAATGCTTCGCATCAACTGCGGACTCCATTGACCTCCATCAAGGGATACACTGAAACCCTGCTGCATATGCCTCCGGCCAACCCGGAGGACGGGCGGGGCTTTTTGGAAACCGTGCTCAAAAATGCGGACCATATGGATCAGGTGATCTCTTCCATGCTTGCTTTGGCCAAATCTGAGCAGATGGGCGGGAAGCTTGAGCTGGTTCCGGTGTCTGCCAACGAATTCATGCATAGAGCCATTAATGACGTTGCTCCGTGGGCCGAAGAACGGTCAATTGCCATTGAACGGAGAACGCCGGAAGGCGATATGATGGTCATGGGCGAGGCCGACGGACTCCTGCATGTTTTCCATAATCTGTTGAACAACGCCGTGAAATACAGCCCCTCAGGGGGTAAAATTACGGTCAGTGCCGAGGACGATGGCGAATCCATCGTTTTTTCGGTCGAGGATCAGGGACCGGGTATTTCCCGGGAACATTCCACCAAGGTCTTTGAAAGGTTCTACCGTATCGATGAGAATACCATCGACGGGTCCGGCAGCGCAGGACTGGGTCTTGCCATTTGCCGTCGTATAGTGAAAAATTTTGGCGGAGAAATCTGGCACGACGGCTATGGCGAAGGAACTCGCGGAGCGCGGTTCTGTTTTCGTCTGAATAAATCGTCGTAACTGGTTATACGCGGAACATCTAACCAACTCCCTCGAAAGAGGGGCAACATAATGGATATTTACGATCTGTTTTTGTACTTGTCTCTGGGCGCAGGCTTCCTCATGGCCTTCAACCTCGGGGCAAACGATGTGGCGAATTCCATGGCTTCGGCTGTTGGGGCACGGGCCATCACCGTGAAACAGGCCGTTCTCATCGCCGGAAGTCTCAATTTCGTCGGTGCGGTTTTTCTCGGTTCTCATGTTACGGCGACTATCAGTAAAGGGATCATCAACCCGGAAGTCATCACGGATCCTAAGATCATGATGATAGGCATGTTCGCGGCACTGCTTGCTGCCGGCATATGGGTTCTTGTAGCCACTCTGACGTCACTTCCTGTGTCATCGACCCACTCCATTGTGGGAGCCATAACCGGATTCGGCCTCGTGGCCGGAGGGCCGGACGTGGTCAACTGGCTCAAGATGGGCGGCATAGTTTTGTCCTGGATTATTTCGCCGTTTCTTGCTGCAGGCATCGCCTACTTCATTTTTTCGCATATCAGGAAATATATCCTGTTCAAACGACAATTTATCGAGCAGGCCAAATACTGGGCACCAATCTGGATTGCCATCACTCTGTCCATGATTTCCTTGTCCTTCCTGTATAAGACTCCTGCGGGCAAATCCCTGAATCTGCACTGGGCGCTTTCTTTGGCCATTGCCGCAGGCTTGTCGTTTATCGCCTGGTTTTTGGGAAAGATGCTCGTCAGTCGGATTGTTATTGACGAGGAGGAGGGCGCAGAGGGTGTTGAGCGGATTTTTCGCAAGATGCAGGTGGGAACATCCTGTTATGTCGCCCTGTCCCAGGGCGCGAACGATGTAGCCAACGCTATCGGTCCTGTGGCCGCCATTTACCTGATTGCCAAGGAGCATGTGCTGCTTTCCAAGGCGGAAGTGCCCTGGCCCATGCTTGTTCTTGGGGGATTCGGCATTGCTTTTGGTATCGCTGTGCTTGGCCATAAAGTCATGGCTACAGTGGGAAGTAAAATCACAACACTGACCAATACCCGTGGATTTGCAGTGGATGTTGGCGCGGCTTCCACCGTGCTGGTTGCATCCAACCTTGGGCTGCCTGTCTCGACCACTCACGCTGCTGTCGGCGGCGTGGTCGGCGTCGGTCTGGCCCGTGG
The DNA here is from genome assembly GCF_963675635.1 of uncultured Pseudodesulfovibrio sp. Lineage (NCBI taxonomy): Bacteria > Pseudomonadati > Thermodesulfobacteriota > Desulfovibrionia > Desulfovibrionales > Desulfovibrionaceae > Pseudodesulfovibrio > uncultured Pseudodesulfovibrio sp. Next base: position 3,232,251 of record NZ_OY776488.1, read on the forward strand.
CTTTCACGCAGTTGATTTCCGTGTTTTATTCAGAATCGTGGCCTATTGGGTTGCCACCGTACCTATCGCGGCTCTGACCAGCATTGTTATCTTTGTGCTGTTGAAATGGTTGTGTTACAGCTAGGTTACAAAACTAACGACAATCCTTTTCAGGAGAGGGTATAGATATGTCTTTGAAAATTCCGTATTTTGGTCTGCTTGCTAACCGTTCCCCCATGGACGGACTTATTGAACACTATGACAAGATAGCAGAGTGCATTGCGGCTATTGATGATTCTTTGGAATGCTACGTGTCAGGTGGTGTGTGTCGCGAGTTTGAGGAATTGACCCGTTCCGTTGACGAAATCGAGAACCATGCCGATTCCATCAAGCGCAACATCCGTAACCATCTGCCCAAGGGATTGTTTATGGCGGTGGAGAAACCCCTGTTTCTCAGTTACACCAAAAGCCAGGACAACATCCTTGATGCCGCGCAGGACGCTCTGCATTGGCTGGCCATGCGCAAGGTCGTCATCCCTGAAGACGTGCAGAAGGATTTGATCTACCTGCTCGACGGCATTGCCCGGTGCACCGTGTTGCTTGGCCCGGCTCTCAAGTCCACAATCGCTTTGATCCATGGAGAATCTCTGGACCGTGAGGGGACCAAGGAATGCTTCCGCAAGGTTCGGCGCGAACGTGACAATGTGCGGCAGCTCAAGAATGCCCTGCATAAGAAAATTTACGACAAGGATATCGACTTCAAGGATATTTACCAGTTGATCCACTTCGTGGATTGCCTGGACAATATGGGGCATAATACTGAGAATTGTGCTGAATTGCTTCGCTCCATGATGGCGCGTTAAGCTCTCGTCTTTTCGGCCTCAATTGCCGATGAAATTGTAAAGGACCAATTCCGTGTCGAGCGGGATTGGTCCTTTTTTCTTTACTGCTTGACGCGCTGTACCAATATTTCCACGGGGGCTCCTGACGGGGCCGCGAATGGATCAATGTGGTGGGTGTTGATGAACAACAGTGAACCATCGAACTCGATGCGCGCGCGTACCGCGTAGCGAGCGCGGGCATCAATGGTTGCGGGGTCATATTTCAACTCAACAGAATACGGCGGTGCTGTTTCCAGCGTCAGGGTTTCTTTGGCTAAAATGGTAGCGGGTACATCCATTCTGGACACGTCCTCAAATGTAACAGTCAACATTGAACCTGGCGGCAGCATGATGCGTTCGCGGTAATATGTTCGTGTTTCCAGGGTCGAAAGCTGTATGGTGCTCGTGCCTGAAGTCTTGCAGCCCCCGAAGGGAAGGGCTGAGATGGTAACAATAGCGAGTAGCGCAATGAGGGACCAGCGCATGGAGTTCTCCTTTTTGTTGGATGATACTTTTTTATTTCTGAGGCGCAAGGAAAATCAACGTGCTAGGGAGTTGATTCTGGCATGGGAAAAAAAGAAAATAATACTTGAAATTGAAAATCAATATCAATATAATGCCTTCATGTTTAGCACAACACCATCTCTGAATCGTATGAGTGCAGGTTTTGCCTGCTCGCTGTCTGCTCCCTTGTTTGGACGATGTATATGCCGGTCCGCTGTATAGCGGATCGGGTATCTCAATATCACATACATAAGGAGCATTTTTATGAGTTTGTTACGTCAACTCGGATTGTTGAATCGTGAAGGAATGAAAGCATGCAACGAGGGTAAATTGGATGACGCCTTGTTTCAACTCATTCAGGCCGACCGAATGGCAAAGGAAATGGATTCTCGACTGCATGAAGCGAAAATTCGTAATAATATCGGTTTGGTTCATCAGGTTTCCGGCAAGAAGGATGAGGCTTCGGCCTGCTTCAAACTTGCTGCACACTTTGCAGTGGAGGGCGCGGGTGAAGGAAATGCTCTGCATAAAGCCATTGTTCGGAATCTAACACGACTTGAATCCGCAAGCCCGGCAGGTGCCGTGTAAATGCTTGCCGGTAATCATCTTGCAGAAGGAGGTGCCGGGTCGATTGTTCGGTCCGGCACTCCAGATTCAGCTCGTTTCATAACAACAGTAATGCACCAGTTTGCGGAGTCTCTCGGGTTTGCCATAGATGCCAAGGACCCCTATACCTCCATGCATTCTGAGGAAGTTGCAGAAGTTTCCCATGCCCTGGCGCTTTCAATGGGGCTGTCCCCCTGTGAAGCAGATATCATTCATGTCGCCGGACATCTGCATGACATAGGCAAGATCGGTGTGCCGGATTCCGTATTAAAAAAACGGGGTCCGTTGAATACCAGCGAATGGCAGGCAGTGCGCAGGCACCCCAAGGCTGGAGCCGATATTTTGCGCCCTGTCGCAGCGTTGAACAATCTGGGCGTTGTGGACATGGTGCTTCACCATCATGAGCGGTATGACGGAAAAGGGTATCCTGATCGTCTGAAAGGGACGCAGATACCTCTTGGGGCACGGATTATCGCCGTCGCCGACAGTTTGTCGGCCATGCTGCAGGACCGACCCTATCGGGTTTCAAAAGACTTCGATGCGGCTCGGGATGAAATCCTGAAATGCTCAGGAACACAGTTCGATCCTCGAGTTGTTCAGGCTTTTGAAAAGTCGGGAGATATCATACGTGGAATGGTCAATATTCTGTCTTCCAGTGGGAGGAATTCCTAAGGAATGGGTTCATAAATGATTTTACATTGAAAATCCCCCCGGCGTGAGGACGCCGGGGGGATTTTGTATTTCGTGAATCGGGGAGAGGTGAAGCCTTATGCCATAGGCGGATCAGGCAGTGCCAGCATGGGCTGGATAACCTTTTCCATGGCCTTGCCTGTGGCCGTGTCTCTATGCACTTTCAGGAAAGGGTACCCCTCGTCACCGGAATTTGCGACTTCCGGGTCCAAAGGAATGCGGCCCAGGAACTGGACTCCAGCTTCCTTGGCCAGTGCTTCGCCGCCACCGGATTTGAATATATCGTGAACTGCGCCGCAATCAGGGCAGGCAAAACCGGACATGTTCTCGACGATGCCGAGTACACGGTTACCCACTTCTCCCACAAAGGAAACGGAGCGGCGTACATCGTCGACTGCTACACCCTGTGGCGTGGTGACAATAACACCCATGGCGGTGGGTCCGAGAGTCTGCAAGGTGGACAGCGGTTCGTCGCCGGTACCCGGAGGGCAGTCAACGATCAGGTAATCAAGGTCGCCCCACATGACGTCTTCAACGAACTGTTTGATCAATCCCATCTTAACCGGGCCGCGCCAGATGACAGCCTGTCGGTCATCTTCGAGGAGGAAGCCCAAGGACATGACGGAAAGATTCTTGCTCCAGGGGACCGGCTCCATGATATGATCGCCCATGTGCGGCTTCTGTCCCTTCAGGGACAGCATGCGTGGCAGACTCGGGCCGTGAACGTCCACATCGAGCAGGCCGACTTTTTTGCCTGCCAGGGAAAGCGCCACGGCGATGTTTGTCGCAACGGTGGACTTGCCGACGCCGCCCTTGCCGGACATGACCACGATCTTGTGTTTGATGCGGCCAAGGGTCTTTTGCAGTTTCAATTCTTCGGGGTTGTCACAGCCGGTCGTACTCGTGCAGCTTCCGTCAGGTCCGGCAGAAGAGCACCCTTTGCATTCACTCATGATATACTCCTAAAAAAAATGGCGGTTCGACGCCGCCTTTGCAATGTCTTTTACCATCCGTGGGGTCAGATGCCCCTCTGGGGCTTCAGAGAAATAACCATAGTCGCGAGAATGTCAAATTCACGCACCCGGCATGACCAGTTCGTCCAAAGAATTATTGAGGAAACCATTGAGAATTTTGTCCTGGGAACCTGTGAGCCAAGGCAGAACAGTCACGCCACCCTCTTCGAGCCTTTCTCGGGTCTGATTGCAGATGGCTCCGCATAAGAAGACAGTTACCCCGCAGGCCAATATGGCGGATGTCCTGTCCATAGGGTCCTTTGAGGGAAGGGATAGGAGGCCTGCGGGGTAAAATTTTTCGTCACGTATTTCAAAAAGCTTGTATCCGTCTGCGTTTTCGCACACAGAGGCCAACCGATCCTGGTAGCAGGCCAGGCAGATGAGATTTGCAGGATCTGCTTTCATGCTCACTACTCCAAAGTCCGGCGGACTTGAGCCGGTTGAAGAAAATAAAGCATAGAACGTGCCACACATTAATGTGGTGTTATTTCAGCTGGTTCTCATTTTTAGGGGTAGTGCATGGGCGAATAAATAGCCTTTTCCCTGTCGTTTTAGGGCTAATTATTCGCCTGTCTGTGGTGCAAGCATCTTGCGCAGAGTGTCTTTTGTAATTTTCAAATCCCTACAGGCGGCCATCTTTTTACCGTTATTCCGCTCCACTGCACGTCTGGCGGCGCGTCGCTTGATTTCATCCATAGAGCCGCGCAACGGGTCAGGGCCTTGCCTGTCAGGCTTCCCTGGATGGAGATATTCCGGAAGATGTTCGACCTGAATGAATCCTTCCCGGCAGAGGATGAAGGCGTATTCGAGAATGTTCTCCAGCTCGCGCACGTTTCCGGGGAAGTCGTGGTGTAGGAGGATATGCAATGTGTCCTCGCTGACGCCCTGAATGGATTTGCCCTGCGTGGCGTTGAATTCTTCAAGAAAGTGGTCGATGAGCAGGGGCAGGTCTTCGTGTCGCTCCTTGAGCGGTGGCAGGGTCAGGGTAACCACATTGAGGCGGTAAAATAAATCCTGGCGGAAACTGCCCTCAGCGACAGCCTGTTCCAGATCCTTGTTGGTGGCGGCAATAACGCGTACGTCGGCATGAATCGGCGCCACGCCGCCCAGCGGCTCGTACATCTTATCTTGCAGGAAGCGAAGCAGCTTGACCTGGAGCTTGCCGGGCATGTCGCCGATTTCATCAAGAAAAACCGTGCCGCCGTCCGCCATTTCAAAACGCCCGGGTTTGTCCGTGCGTGCGTCCGTAAATGCGCCTTTTTTGTATCCGAACAATTCGGACTCAAGCAGGGTGTCTGGCAACGCACCGCAGTTCACTGCCACGAACGGGCCGTTTTTTCGCGGACTCAGATTGTGGATAGCTCGAGCGAACAACTCTTTACCCGTGCCGGATTGGCCCAGAAGCAGGGTGGTTGCCTCACTTTCACTGATTCGTGGGAGGATGCGAAATATTTTCCCGAGAGCCTGACTTCGTCCGACGATATTTTCAAATCGGTAGATATCCTTGGCCTGCTGGCGCATGACATGGATTTCCGTCAGGTCGCGGAAAGTCTCAACGCCGCCCACGGTACGGCCGTCACTGTCACGCAGGGTGGATGCGGATATGGAGATTGGCAGCGTGGTTCCGTCTCTTCGAACAATGAAAATGGATTTGTTGACGATGCGGTCACCGGCTTTCATACATTGGCCGATAGCACAGTGCCCATCACACAGCGATGACCGAAACACGTCCCAGCATTTGCACCCGACGGCTTCCTTTTGGGTGATGCCTGTTATACGCTGGGCTGATTCATTAAAGTACGTGATATTCCAGTCAGTATCCACAGTGAACAGACCGTCTGCAATGGAGGCGAAAACATCTTCGAGGGGGAGGTTGGATGGGAATGACATGGGGGGATGGTACGCGTGGATTGGCATCCTGCCAATGAAGAAATGGTTTTTTGGGCGAAAAAATATCCCATTTGAAGTGGTGGCTGCCTTCGACAGCGATGAAGAATAAAAGATGTGCCTTCGGCGAGAGCCGTTGTTGGGTGCTGGAGCACCCAATGTTCTCCATGCCCTCCCGGCGGGGGCCGTTTTTTTGTTGGGGCAAAAAAAGGGCCGAAAAAAGCCCCTTGCTATCTTGGCCGCCCGGTGATCGGCGGCAAGAAGCTGATCACCGCGCGCAGCTTTCGGAATCGCGTTCTTCCGCTTCGCTCCAGTGCAATTCCGAACAAGACGCTGTCACTGCGCGCTGTCAGCTTCTAAGCCTTCCGATCAAGGGCTGAGTCCGGTCTTCGTCTGGTAAGGGGAAGAGCTCGTCTTCGAAGGAAGAGCGGTGTAGGGGGGCGATGCACCCCAAGGCCCTTTATGGTTATCGAAGAGCTGAAAGATCAAAACCTTCCACCTACACCGAACAGGACCTTACAACGACGATCAATTGATAACGGACCTTAGAGCCTGTCCCGCGCGGCGTAGCGTGGCCCGACCGCAGTCTGTTTCAACAGACAAATCTGTCGGGCAGTGAAGCCGCGTACAGGCTCTTGGGTCCGCTATCAGGCTCACAGCCCAAAAGGCGCTTTTTGCCTCCTTTTTGCCGCCCCGCAAAAAGCAGGTCGCCGTAAAGGCGAAACCTTTGCAACAATACCGTTTGCACCTCCACTGCGAACGCACGCAATGAATCCATAAGAGAAGATACTCCTTTCCATTTTCCACTCCGCAATCAGCTTCTCAACCTTTCGATCAAGAGCTGGTTCCGGTCTTTATCTGGGAATATGAGGAAGTGATTGTCTTCGAAGAAAGAGCCGCATTGAAGTGTTGCACCCCCACTGCGAACGCACGCATGCCCTATAAAAAAAATGAAAATATAAGGCCCCATCCGCAGGGAGATTACATCACCAACACAAATCCCAGTCCGGCGGCGACCTCGCCGACCATGACGGCGCAGCCGAGGAAATCTCCATTGGCACCGCCGACTTTTACAGCCAGTCGATATAGCGGGATCAGCATCAGCGAGACAATAATCGTACCCGCCACGGTTGCGGGGAACCCTGCGAGAAATATTCCGGTGATGAAGGCGAGTCCGGCGGACAGCAAGGCCGTGCCGAGTGTGGCGCCGTCAATGTAGAGCTTGCCCAGTCCCGGGCGGGTGAGGTGACGCACGTGGTAGCCGAGCCAGACCGAGGCGGCCCGACCAAGTACGAATGTCCAGACAATGGCTCCGTAAGCTTCGACCGAGGCCATTTCATGAAAGAGAAGAACCTGGCCGAGAATAATCATGATCAGCCCGATAATACCGAAGGCTCCAGAACGACTGTCCTTGATGACCTCCCAGAATCGTATCGGATTGGTGTGTGTCGTAACAGCGTCGCAGACATCCGACAGCCCGTCGTAATGCAGCCCGCGTGTGATGAAAATACTGAGCAACACCATGAGCCACGCCTGAATCCATGGGGCGTTGTCAAAGAGCCCCAGGTCAAAGGGCATGGCAATAATCGCGCCGAGCAGCAGGCCGACTGGCACCATGTATTTCATGCACTGGTTCATGGCAGGTTCCGGGATGACACGTGCCGGAGCCAGTCTGGTCAGGAAACCGAGAGTGTCGAGAAAGGTGCGGAACATGGTCAGTCCTCCCAGGAGAGTTCTAGTGTGTCGCCCATGGACAGGCCGAATCGTTTTGCTGCAGAGCGTTGGTTGACCGCGATTTCGAGAAAGCCCTGACTGCCTTCCAACAGACCGGGTTCGCCTTCAGGCATGTCGGCGTAGGTGGTAACATAGGCAAGTGTGCCTCCGGCAGGGGAGACCATGCGGATGGATTCCGGTTTGCCAAGACTGCCTGCTTCCAGATTGAGCACACAGTTACCGAATCGATCGATGTGCAGCACATGACCGTATGCTTGTCCTTTGGTGATGGTCGGATTGGCCCAGGAGTGTGAGACAAGCTCGGCTGGGTCCACCTCTTTGCCCAGGTTTTCAGGCTTACCGCCTAGAGCGAGCCATGCGATCAACGGGGCGAATATGTCACGTCCGTGGAAGGTGTGCGAAACTTTTTTGGGTGCATCCAGAGCGCGAGAAAGATCGAAGGCGCGAAGGTCTTTCCATGTCTGTTTCATAGCAATCGAGAGCAACCCATTGTCCGGGGCTACCAGGAGCCTGTCGCCTATCTGAAGACAGACAATGCGTCGATCCGTTCCGACGCCAGGGTCCACGACGGCTAAAATGACAGCGTCCTCAGGGAAATGTTCATAGCTTGCGGCCAGGAAGAATCCGGCCTGAGCCACGTTGAACGGGGCCACGTCGTGTGAGATGTCCACCACCCGGCAGTTAGGAGCTTTTTTGGCGAGGATGCCCTTGATCTGTCCGACATACGGGTCGCTCAGGCCGAAATCCGTAATCAGGCCGATGCAGCGGTGCTCTGTCTCATCTTTGCGGGGGGAGAATATCATTTAATACACCTTTCTTGACGAGAACCCCTGGCCTTGGACGTGGAAGCCCGAGCCCATGATAAAGAACGCGTCCGGGTCAATGGTGTAGACCAGTTCCTCAAGCTGCTTGAGCTGAATGGAGGAAATCATGGTCAGGATGATTTTTTTGGGGTTGCCGGTCCAGCCGCCTGTGCCGTCGAGGATGGTCACACCTCGGTCCAGATCATCAAGAATGGCTGCATTGACGGCGGCGACGTGGTCCGAGACTATCATGATCATTTTACGTTCCGAGAACATGCCGAGCACGTATTCGATGCCGAAGGCGATCACAAAGGTCATGATGATGGAGTAGAGCACGATGTCCATGGCCAAAAACAGAAATCCGCCCATGAAGCCGATCATGTTGAACCAGAATTCGAATGCGCCCATGGACATATTGAATTTTTCCTTGCAGATCACGGCCAGAATGTCGGATCCACCCGTGGAGCCGAGTGAGCGCAGGGCTACACCTACGCCCGCGCCCATGATGCCGCCGCCGGTTATGACTGCCAGCCAGATATCGTCCATATGCAGGGTCCACGGAATGATGTCGATGAACACCGAAGAAATGATCATCCCATAGAGTGAGTATAGAAAGAATCGTTTGCTGACGAACACCCAGCCGAGCACGAATACCGGCAGGTTGAGCAGGAAGTACCATTGGCCCGTGGAAAGCCCGCCGAATGCGTAGTAGCAGAGCAGGGCGATGCCGGACATTCCGCCGGTGAGCAGGCCGTGCGGGATGGCAATGGCCTTGACTGAAAAGGCGACAAGGAATGAGCCGAAGGTCAGCAGGGCGATGTTCCAAGGCACACCAAAAGTCATGCCGCGCAGTTTTGTTTTGAATTCATAATCCATATATTGTGTCTCCGCCCATGGTTCTAGCCGGTTTTCCGGTCTCTGAAAACCAAAATTGTGTGGCGGACGGGTGTCGATCATCGGCTTGCATGCCGCGTCGAATGAGGGTAATGCGGTTTGTCCGCCATGTGCGGAATATATTTCACATCAAGGATGACCTGTATGAAATTGACCGACCTTATTGGAAAAGATGACCTGATCGCCTTGCAGAATGAACTGCATGACACCTTCAGTTTCAACGCTGATATTCTGGATGCCGAGGGCAAGAAAGTTGTTGGCCATACCTGGGGCAACGAATTGTGCCCAGCCATCCGTGACGATGCCAAAGGCTTCGGTGCCATTTGCGCTCCTGCGGGCCAGATGTTTCACCACCTGCTCAGTACCACCAAGGAACCTATTGCCGAGTTTTGCGACGGCGGCATGATGCGGGTGGGAGTGCCGATCATTCATGATGGTGAATATCTCGGCGCAGTCGGTGGATGCGGACTGGCTTCCGATGATGACGAAGTGGATTCCTTCACCATCGGCATGATGAGCGATCTTGAGGAAGCCGTTATTGAGGAGAAGGCCAAGACCGTGACTGTCGTTTCCGAGGACAAGATTGAGGAAATACAGGGATACATAACAGAGCGGATTGAAGAGCTTATCGGTTAGCACTGCATCTGTTTCCAAAAAAAGAAAGTATACCAAAGGCCGCCTGAATGGGGGGCCTTTTTTGTTATGCGTCTGACCTTCTTGAAATGCGGCATGAGATATTTAATAATGGACAAATCCAGTGGTTTAAGTGCATGTTTTATGAAATTAACTGAATATTTTAAGCGCAAGCATCTTTGAATTCATGGGCAAAACTCACCATCGTGTATCAATTATTATCCCGGCCTGGAATAACTGGGAACTCAGCTGTAAGTGTCTGCAAAGTCTGCATGAACACACGCATGGCATCTCTTTTGAGGTCATTCTGGTGGACAATGGCTCCACGGACAAGACGCCGCACGATGGTCCGTTGCTCGGTCAGGCTCTTTTTGGTGACAGTTTTACCTATGCGCAACTTCCCGACAACATGGGCTTTGCCAAGGCGTGCAATCATGGCGCATCAGAAAGCCGTGGAAAGTTGCTGCTATTCCTGAACAATGACACGACTGTTACCTCCGGCTGGCTACCACCTCTTGTAGAGGCTCTCAAAGGGCAACCTCGTCTTGGTGGTGTCGGGCCGCTTCTGGTTTTCCCTGATGAGACTTTTCGTGCGCAGAGTGTCCAGCACCTCGGGATTGCCGTTCACTATGGCCCGAATTTTCAGCATCTGTACGAAATGTTCCCCGCGAGCCATCCTGTCGTCCAACGACAGAGAAAGCTGTCCGCTATAACCGCCGCTGCTTTTCTTATTCCGGCCACGCTGTATGCGGCACATGGCGGTTTTCATGAAGGCTATGTCAACGGCATGGAGGACATGGATCTGTGTAGCCGTATAGCCGGACAGGGTGGTTATTTCACAGTTGTACCGGAAAGTGTCGTCCAGCATCATACAAACTGCACTCCGGGTCGTTTCGATATGGAGACGGAAAATCAATGTCTCCTTGAACAGCGATGCCGGAGTGTGGAAGAGACCTGTTGTCGTCTTCATGCCGAGGATGGTTTTGAGTCCGCCTTTACGCCGTGGTTAACACTTGTTCCGAAGCTTCCTGAAGAACGCGTTCGTGCTCTTGATGCCGAGTATGGGGGCGTCCGGGATTTGGACCAGTTGCACGCCCTCATTCAGCAGGAGCCGCTCTGGGATACCGGATACATTTCGATTATACGTGAATCCTTGACGGCGGATAACCCGGTGTTCGCGACCATGATGTCGCACCTTCGGACTTTGCTGTGTCCAAGTTTTATTGCTTTCCGTAATCATTTAGAATTCATGCGGCTATTCGGCAACGATGCGTTGGCCCAGGAATTCGGCAACAAGGTCGCCCGGATTGATGCAGCGCTTGCTGATAAGACAGCGTTGGTGCAGAAAGCCCGAGCCATTGAGATGAAGACTCGTGATCCGCTGACTGTCGCGGCTCTGGAAGTATGGAGAAAACAGAACGCCCCTGAATGATTCAAGGGCGTTTGTATTTGGACTCTATCACCAGTTATTTGAGGTTACTGCTTGCGCAATAGCTTGAAGTCGAAGTGCAGTCACAGACGTTTCTCGGTGGGGTGATCGAAGGCCGCAGTGAAGCGATGGGGCTTTGCGGCCCTTTTACACCATTTCTCTCAGGCAGGACTCACGGGAGCATCATCTGGAAAAGTGGCATTCGTTGCATGCACCATATCCAGCCATAACCCCGAGGCCGATAAGAACCATTATGGGCCAGATGAACAGGAGCGGCCAGACAAATAGCGACAGGATCGCGATAAAGCCGCTTATCATCAGCAGAATAGGCCCTACCCACGGCATTTGGAGCCGTTCAAACAGAGTGCAGAGAGAACACGAGGACATCAGCATGACACACCTCCTTGTGTTATGTTTCTCTATAAAAAGATAGGAACGAGAGAGTGAAAGTCAACGGATTTGGGGAGTTCCCGCTTGTGAAGAAGCGGGGACTTTTTTTTTGGAATCCAGAAGAGATGAGGCCGCCTTTTGGGCGGCGGAAGAGAAGAGCCGTCACTGGCGTTCCTCCGGTTTTTTTTCGCCCTCCCGGCGGGGGCCGTTTTTTTGTTGGGGCAAAAAAAGGGCCGAAAAAAAGCCCCTTTCCAGTTTGGCCGCCTGTACTCCCGCGCCCAAGCATTTCCACCGACCGGCTGCGCTCCCGAAACAGGTGCCGAAGCGGCCCCCGGTTTCGAAGAGCCGCTCCGCCGTTCGGGGAGTTTCTAAGACGCGGAGAACGAAGGGCTGGAAAACATGTATTATGTATCGAAGATCGTTATATAAAAGCAATCGAGAATGGTTTTGCCTGCATTGTAACTGTCAATGACTTCATTAAAACTTGCATATTGAGGAGTTTTGCCCTCATGGGCAAAGTTGTGCCTCCATTGAATGATGTTTGAATAAGAAGAGGTTATACTTATTCTATTATTTTTGATTTGTTGCTCCTCTTCGAAATGAATGAGGTCAGTGAAGTTTGTTACGTATTTCGTGCCAAAGCGTTGTAAGTAATCTCTTTTTAAGTCTTGAAGTTTGATTCTAGCATTTATTCTATCAAATTTTTTTTCAACATAGTTGAAAAAAATGCGATCCCTAGTTTTGGCAAAACGTAACAGTAGACTTTTTATCGACAGTTCATATACTCCGCACCCTGCAACCGAAGCAAAGCCTGCATAGCGCGCCTTTAAAATGTCATCCGTTAAATTATTAACGAATGAATTCATATGGTTTATCACAGTGTCTGCCACTGGATAGTGAATAGAGTATGGCATTTTTAGTTAAGCAGTTCGTTTCTCACAAGGGAAAAACGTTTTTTTATGATTGTAGCGTCTGTTGTGCCAAGGGTTGTGTATTCTCTAAATTCATCTGTGTTTTTTAGGGAATGGTATCTATCAGAAAAATTAGATGGCATGCTTGAAAAACAATCGATTATGGTTGACATGACCGAATCCATCGCTGAAGTATTGAGAGGCCCTCTTAGATGGAAAGGCTTTTCTCCTAGATTGTCGATAACATACTTAGTTATTTTCGGAAATATATCTTTAAAATTGTGTACTTTTAAAGTGTTGCCATCTCGATGCTCACGCATGTTTGAATTAAGAAAATCTCTCATTGGCTTTTCGTACTCAGCGCCGCTTCCTGTTAATGAGAATATTCTAAGTATTAGTTCGATGTCTTTTTGATGTTTATCTGGGTAAGGCTTTCCAATTATCTTCCTCCAGTTTAAATCGGTATTAAGGTGGGTTAAGAGTTCGGCAAATTCTCCTCGGAAAACGCAATTCCTGATCTCTTGAGGGGTTAAAGGGGTGCCGCCAGTATTTAATCTTTCAAAAATATGAAACGCACTTGACCCCTTGTCTTCGGGGTTGATTTGGCGAATGTTGATTGCTCTAAGAACAGAAGAGTGGAGTAACTTTCTTTGATCACTCGACGAAAGGTCAGCAAAAGACATATTGGAATATGGGTTTTTTTGGGGGAGTTTTAGACGAAAAACTTGTCTTCTTTTCTGAGTGTCTTCTGGTCCGAAAAAACCTTCTAAAAAATATACAATACTCATTATCCTTTGTTGACCGTCAATGACTAGATTTTTATTGTCCTCGTCGATATAAAAAAAGACAGGGGGGACTGGAAGTCCACAGAGAAAAGAATCTATAAGAAGAGATGCTTGTCCAATTGTCCAAACAAATTTTCTTTGAAAATTGGGTATGAAAATAGCATCGGTTTTCCACATGTCCCAAACACCCGTAAGTGTTAAATCTGAAGGGTAGGATGCAATGTCATATTGAACATGGGAGGACTCTTCTTCTTTCTCTTTGTCTTCAATTTCAATATCTTCAATGTCTGTGAGTGTTTGGGGCATTGTTATATCCGCATGTTGAATGTTAAGGATGTTTATAGATCGTGTTATAACTATCATTGTGAGTCAAATAAGGTCAAATGGATAAATGCAAATATTAAGTTGTTTCAGCCATTCCATCTCCCGAACCTTAGAAGCTGACGATTTCGTCGAAGCGGCTCTTTGAATCACTGGAGCCGCTTCGGCGACTTGATTCGTGGAGCGGAGGTGAAAACGATCAGATTCTCGGTTTGGGAGTGCAGGCGGCCAAGTTTGTGAAGCGCCTTTTCTTTCGTCTATTTCTTTTGGCGCAGCAAAAGAAATGGACTCCGCCGGAAGGGCAAAAAAAGCTTGGAGGAACGTCAGTGACGGCTCTCCTCTTCAAGCCGCTGCAAGCGGCCTTCTAAATCGTCGCCGCAGAAAGCGGCCTCCCCACCTCTTCATCTTCCCGTCGGGGGGTGAAATCCCGGCTTTTTCAACCCGCCGCCGGCGACCATATATATTAGACAACCAGACCCAAATCCTTTACAAGACTGTTCCGAAACGCCGTCACCACGGGTCTTTCCGTGTGCTCGGCAAAAAATGCGCTCCCGATAAAGGCATTATGAGCAAACTAGAAAATATACGTAATTTCAGCATCATCGCCCATATCGACCATGGCAAGTCGACCTTGGCCGACCGCATTCTCGAGATCACCGGCATGGTCGGCGACCGCGAGAAAAAAGACCAGTACCTTGATAAAATGGAACTGGAACGCGAACGCGGCATCACCATCAAGGCGCAGACCGTGCGAATTCCGTATACCGATACGGATGGGCAGAAATACATCCTGAATCTCATCGACACGCCCGGTCACGTCGACTTCAGTTATGAAGTCTCGCGTTCTCTGTCGGCCTGCGAAGGCGCACTGCTCGTGGTTGACTCCACGCAGGGCGTCGAGGCCCAGACTCTCGCCAACGTGTATCTCGCACTTGATAACGACCTCGAAGTCATTCCGGTGTTGAACAAAATCGACCTGCCGAGTGCAGACCCCGAGGCGATCAGCCACGAGATCGAAGACGTGATCGGTCTGGACTGCTCTCACCCGATCATGGTTTCGGCCAAGACCGGCCTGAACGTGCAGGAAGTCCTCGACGCGGTCATCAATCTGCTGCCTCCGCCCGAGGGTGATGCAAATGCACCACTCAAGGCGCTTATTTTCGACTCCTGGTATGACTCGTATCAGGGCGTTGTCGTGCTGTTCCGCATTATTGACGGCACGCTCAAGAAGGGCGACAGAATCAAGATTTTCTCCACGGGCAAGAACTTTGATGTCACGCGGGTCGGCGCATTCATGCCCGAAGCCGTGGATATCAAGGCTATGGGACCGGGCGAAGTCGGATTCATGTGTGCATCCATGAAGGAACTCGGCGATGCGCCAGTCGGCGATACCATCACCAATGCCGAGAACCCTGTGACTGCTCCTTATCCCGGCTTTAAGCCGGTTAAGCCCATGGTTTTCTCGGGCCTGTATCCCATCGAGCCTTCGGAATATGAGACGCTCAAGGCGGCTCTGGAAAAGCTCCAGCTCAATGACGCGGCGTTCAGCTACGAACCGGAAACCTCGCAGGCTCTGGGCTTCGGCTTCCGTTGCGGGTTCCTCGGTTTGCTGCATATCGAGATCATTCAGGAACGGTTGGAGCGCGAGTTCGAGGCCAAGCTCATCACCACGGCCCCGTCCGTCATCTATGAGGTGGCTGATATCCATGGCGATATCATGACTATCGACAATCCGTCCAAGCTGCCTGATCCGTCGCATATCGGCAGCATTCGCGAGCCGTTCGTGCGTCTTGAAGTGCATGTGCCCAACGAATTCGTGGGAGCGGTACTGGCTCTGTGCGAGGAGAAACGCGGCATCCAGAAAAATATGGCCTACCTGACAGAGAAGCGCGTGGTCATCACGTATGAGATCCCATTCGCCGAGGTTATGTACGACTTCTTTGACAAGCTCAAATCCTCCACCAAGGGGTATGCGAGCCTGGATTACGAGGTCATCGATTACCGCGAGGCTGACCTCGTGCGTCTTGATATCCTCATCAACGGCGACCCTGTAGACGCATTCTCCTGCATCGTGCACCGTGAGAACGCGGCTCGTATTGGCCGGTCGCTGGCGCTCAAGCTGAAACGCTCGATTCCGCGCCAGATGTTTGAAGTGGTCATTCAGGCCGCTATCGGCAACAAGATCGTCGCCAAGGAACGCAATGCGCCGTTTCGCAAGGACGTCACCGCCAAATGTTACGGCGGCGACATCACACGTAAACGTAAATTGCTCGAAAAACAGAAAGAGGGTAAGAAACGCATGCGCCGTATGGGCAATGTGGAAATACCCCAGGAAGCATTTCTCTCAGTACTCAAAGCCGACGAAGACTAGCAGGCTGATCCGAATGCCCCCGATTACGGCGTTTCCCGTTTGCGAAGACGCCTCTGCACAACCCTGTGCATACCGGGCCGCGTAGTGACGCGCCGTACACAAGAGACTTCTTACAAGTATAAAAAATTGGAATACGTATTATGACTCAAAGCTCTCTGAAATCATTCCGCGACTCCATCGAGGCCATTGTCGTCGCCCTGCTGCTCGCTTTTGTTATCCGCGCCTTTATTGTTCAAGCTTTCAAAATCCCGTCCGGCTCCATGCTGGAAACTCTGCAAATCGGTGATCACCTGTTGGTCACCAAGTTCGCCTACGATGTGCGCCTGCCGTCCAACATCTGGCTCGACACCACGGACGGCAAGGTGCTTGCAAAAACCGGCGACCCCGAACGCGGCGATATCGTTGTGTTCAAGTTCCCGGAAGACGAGACCAAGGATTTCATCAAGCGTGTCATTGCTCTGCCTGGTGAGACTATCGAGATCCGTAACAAGGTAGTGTATATTAACGGTCAGCCCATTGATGAGCCGTATGTCCAGCATACCAAGTTCACCCGCGACCCCATTCGTGACGATTTTGGGCCGTTCATTGTGCCGCAAGACGAGTTTTTCGTCATGGGTGACAATCGTGAAGGTTCGTATGACTCTCGCTGGTGGGGTCCGGTCAAGCGCCAGAAGATCGTGGGCAAGGCCCTGGTCATCTACTGGTCCTGGGGATCGCTCACCGACATCCGCTTCAACCGCATCGGAACGATGTTCAACTAGATCGGCTGCATAGAAACGAATGAAAAAGCCGCCTGTATGGGCGGCTTTTTTTGTGGATTAGCTCGGAAGGCCTCAGCTCAATCTACTGATCAAATATCTCCTTTGCAGCAAACAGGCCGTTCAGGGCAGCCGGAAAGCCTGCATAGACAGCCATTTGCATGATCGTTTCAATGATCTGTTCTTTGCTCAAGCCCACATTCAGGCCTGCTGATATATGAACTTTGAGCTGCGGGGTTGCGTTGCCCATGGCGGTCAGGGCCGCTATGGTTGCAATCTCGCGGGACTGGATGTCCAATCCCGGACGGGAATAGATATCTCCAAATGGAAATTCGATGAGGAGATCCGCGAAGTCGGGAGCGATGTCTTTCAGGCTCTCAATGACATGTGTCCCTGCCTGCCCGTCAATCTCATTAAGCTTTTCGAGTCCCCTTTCGTACCGTGTCATGTTCTGCCTCCAATGCTTCGTAGGTTTTGATCTTCTGGTCGAGAGCGACCAGATGGCGTTGGAGCTTTTTGATGTTTTGCTCCAAGTCCTGCCTGTGAGAAAGAAGCATGGTTTTGCGTTCGGTAATAGTTGCAGCCCCGGCATAGCGTAGCTCCGAGTATCGCAGGATCTGCTTGAGCGGCATGCCGGTCGCCTTGAGTCGTTTGATGAATTCCAGCCAGAGTCGGTCTTGTTTGGTGTAAGTCCGTCTGCTGCCGATTCTTTCTACATTACGGATCAGGCCGATTTTCTCATAATACCGCAACGTGTGCGGGGATAATCCAAGCTGTTTTGCCAGTTCGCTGATAGTCATGCTTTTTCTCCATTGAAAGTGAGTGTACGACTTCGAGCTAACTCTAAGTCAAGCGATATGTCAGCGCAAGATGTGCACGGTATAAAGTATCGAAAAGTCATTTTTTTCAAAGTGTGTTGCATGGGGCATGATGCTTTCTAGGGGGATTTCTCTAGGAGCTATCGGTAGACACTCAGCCGCTTTCAAGGTAATAATCACGAAGTCTCAAAATTATCTAGACTTCAATTATTACGTGGCGGATTCATGGAAAAACAGACCTTGTTTGCGGGGATTCCCGATATGCTGGATGAGCAGAAGTATGCTCATGGCGGGAATGTACGCCGTATGGCCGAAACTGCCGGGTGCGCACCCGAAGACATCCTTGATTTCTCTGCCAATGTGAATCCGCTCGGGCCGCCTCCGTGGTTGGGGCAGGTGGTCGGGCAGGCCTTGCAAGATGTGGATTCCTACCCGGACCCGGAGTGTCATGATCTCGTTATGGCTGCGTCCGAGAAATACAAGATCTGGCCCACGCAGGTGCTTGCCGGGAATGGCGCGTCCGAATTGCTATTCGCTCTCGCGGGTATGGGGCAGCACCGGCAGGCCATTATCCCGTCGCCCACCTATGTTGATTATGCGCGGGCATGCAAGGCGCACCGACTGCCCATTGTCGAAGCGGGCATGACCGAAGACTTTCAGGTGGACTTCCCGGCCATGGGGTCACTGCTCACCACGCCTTCCGTGGTGTTTCTGTGTAGTCCGAACAACCCTACGGGCACGATGTTTTCGCCGGACGATCTGCGCGAGGTTGCGGCCATGTTTCCGCAATCGCGTTTTGTGGTGGATGCTTCCTTTAGTGACTTCCTGCCTGAGAATACGGATCGGCTCATCCGTAATAGACCGGCCAATGTCGTCACTGTCCTGTCCCTGACTAAATTTTACGCCATTCCCGGTATTCGGCTTGGACTGGCCTTTGCCGACCCGGAGGTTCTCCTGCGGCTCAAACAGCGGATGCCCGCCTGGTCTGTGAACACGTTGGCCCAGAGTGTTGGCATCAAGTGCCTGCGAGACACGCAATACGCTGCCGAAACTCGGGAGCAGACCGCTTTGCTGCGGGAATCACTTGCCTCGGGGCTGCGCAATATTCCGGGTATCAAAGTTTTGCCGGGAACAGCCAATTACCTGCTCTGTCGGGTCGAACTGATTGGGCAGGATGCCGTTATGCTGCGTGACAAGCTACTGGCTGAGCATCGTATAGGCATCCGTTTGTGCGGCAACTATACCGGACTGGATGACAGTTGGTTTCGGGTTGCCGTACGGAGTCAGGACGAGAATGAACAGTTGATCCGGGCCATGGAAGCGGTCAGTGGGACGGCGCGCCCTCCGATCATCAGGCGCAATAAACGGACTCCGGCGCTGATGCTTCAGGGTACCAGCTCCAATGCTGGCAAGTCCGTGCTTGCGGCGGCGTTTTGCCGGATATTTTTGCAGGACGGCTACAACGTGGCGCCATTCAAGGCGCAGAACATGTCCCTTAATTCGTATGTAACGGATCAGGGCGGGGAGATGGGACGGGCCCAGGTGACACAGGCCATGGCCTGTCGGTTGAAACCGGACGTGCGCATGAATCCGGTGTTGCTTAAACCCGGCTCCGACACAGGCTCGCAGGTGATTGTCATGGGGCAGCCTGTGGGTAATATGGCTGTGCGTGAGTATGTGGAGTACAAGCCCCGCGCCTGGGAGGCGGTCAAGACCGCATACGATTCTCTCGCCAACGAGTACGATATCATGGTGCTTGAGGGAGCGGGCAGTCCGGCTGAAGTGAATTTGAAACACCACGATATCGTGAATATGACCATGGCCAGATACGCGGATGCACGGGTTCTGCTGGCTGGCGACATCGATCGCGGTGGGGTATTCGCGTCCATGGTCGGTACCATGAGTCTGCTTACCCCCATGGAGCGATCGCTGGTGGAAGGCTTTCTCATCAACCGATTCCGGGGTGACGCCACGTTGCTGGAACCCGCATTCGGGCAGATGTTCGAACACACGGGCAAGCCGGTGCTCGGCACCATTCCGTATATTCATTCGCTCGGTCTGCCTGAAGAGGATTCCGTATCCTTCAAGGAAGGGCTGCGGCCTGACGGTGAGAAACTGCCTGCCGACCAATGCGTGGAGATTGTGGTGGTGGATCTGCCGCGCATATCGAATTTCAACGACATCGACCCACTGTTTGCCGAGCCGGACGTCAAAGTTCGTGTGGTGACGGATGCCCGGGACGTGGGCACGCCGGACGCTGTTATTCTGCCCGGTTCCAAGTCTACAGTTCCAGACATGAAGGTGCTCAAGGGAACCGGCATGGCCGCCGTCCTGCGCGAGCTGGCTGGTAGCGGTCACAAAACGCGTATTGTCGGTATCTGTGGCGGCTTTCAAATGCTCGGCGATATAGTGGACGATCCGTACGGCCTGGAGTCCGAGACCACCCGTGTGGAAGGATTCGGCCTGCTCCCGGTGCAGACTTCGCTTGCGCCGGAAAAGACCCTGACCCGGACGCGGGGAGTGCATTCATCGTCCGGGCAGAGTGTGCACGGCTATGAGATTCACCACGGTCAGACCGTGCCGTTGTCTGACTCTCTGCGTGTGGCCTTGCGTAACAATGCGGGTGAACCGTTGGGATATGGCAGGGCGGACGGGCGTATTTTCGGCACATATCTTCACGGGCTATTTGATGCCGATGAGTTTCGTCGCTGGTTTGTCGACCAATTGCGTATGGACAAGGGATTGTCTCCGCTGGAGCATGTCCAGACCCGGTTCGACCTTGAGGACGCCATCGACAACCTGGCGAGTATCGTGCGAGAAGCCGTGTGCATGGACTCCATCTACAAGTCACTGGGCTTGAGCGGATGCTGTGCGCAGGCGAGTCTGTTCTACAAAATCGGCGGTTAACAGTCTGACATCGAGGCGTTGAAGTGAGCCATGGTGCAGGTATTCTTCCCTTTGGCTTTGGATTCATACATGGCTTGATCCGCCAATTTGATGAGTTCCTTTTCATCGCACCCTTCGTCGGGACAAATGGCGACGCCGACGCTTGCGCCGACCTTCACGGTTCCTGACCGCAAGGTGAAATCCCTGCAAAGAGCGGCTACGATCTTGTTCCCCACCTGAACGGCGTCCGCGTCATTGTTGATTTCGGTCAGAATGATGGCGAACTCATCGCCGCCCAGACGGGCTACGGTATCCGATTCCCTGACAATCGCGGACAACCGTTTCCCGGTCTTTTTCAATAGCTCATCCCCGGCTTCATGGCCCAGGGTGTCGTTGACGTTCTTGAACCCATCCAGGTCGATATAAAGAATGGCGAGTGTCCGGTTGTGTCTTTTTGCCAAAGCCATTCCTGTTGACAGATGGTCAAAGAAAAGCTTGCGATTCGGAAGACCTGTCAGGGAGTCGTACATGGCCATGACAATCAGTTGAGACTGGTAGAGGTTCCTCCGGGTAATAGCCATGGCGAGGTGCCATGCGCCAAATGCAATCAATATGAACAGCACTCCACCACCAGTCAGCAGCTTGAAGACAAGTGCTTGACTCTGATTGTTTATGATTGTGGGGGGGATGTGAGACAACAACACCCAAGAATAGGCTGAATCGGCGTTCTCGCTCTTGGGCACAGGCCCTGAGGAAGCCTCGGTGGTTGTTTGGGAGCCGTCCTTCAGGGGGTGAATTACTGCAAAAGAGAAGAGGCCGTTGACAGTTCTGAGCTGTCCCTTTTTCGTGGCCGTAATGAACTGCCATTCTTTGGGATACTGGTTGGAAAAGGTTTCATCTGTCCGGTCAGGGTACATGAATCCCCATTCCTTTGTCTTGTCAGGGCCGAGTAGCCAGTAACCTTCTGTATTGATGAGCATGCTGTCCCCGTGATTTTCGCTCCCAACATCGACGAGCTTTCCGAGCAGCCTGTTTGCTGCGTAGTTGATGATGATGACTCCTCTCTTTTTTGCATTTGAGTCAAATACCGGAGTGCCGAAACGGATGATGGGTTTCAGGGGAGTTTCTATCATCTCTTCTTCCACGTTGAGGTCGAGAGGGGAGACGAATATTTCCCCTTCGGCAAGGGCAATGGTGCCGGTAAAGTAGTACCTTTTCTGCTTATTTTGGAGGTGTGGTGAGGAAACAGCCGAAGGTGACCCTTCATTCTCGTTGACCCGAATTACTTCCATTCCATGGGCATCCAGAAAGCGGAGTTGGTCGTACACCTTTTTGGCATGCGACATGGCGATGTACTCTTTCTGGATATCCAGAATCACTGTTTTATCGTCGGAATCGAGATATTCGACAAGCTCGTTTTCCGTGGCGAGAAATTCCACATCGCTGATGATGGCGGCAAATTCACTCTGAATGGCTGCGGCCTGCAGTTCAATGATGTGCTGTTCCCCTTTTTTGACCTCCTCAAGAAAAGAGGCCATCCCGCTACGGTAGATGAACGTAGCGGCACAGAGCAAAAATATGCTGACGATGCCGATAATGATCAAAAAAAGTTTCAGGGCTTTTTGAACTATCATCATATTTTTTTTGAGCATGGCGAGGCCTTTGCACTGAGTTGGTCGTCGGCAGTAATCACAGAGTCAGTATTCATCCGGAACTTTTAGTGTCAAATTTGTCTGTTGGTTTAACAGACAACTATTGTATAACGGCTCGTGACGCTTTTGTGCAATAGCCGAAAAAAGGTCGGATGATCGACCTTTTTTTCACAAAACAAATGTTTGCCTCTTGACTTGTACGGTAAAAATAGGTTTTGAAGTGGTTCGCTGGCGGCCTGCACCGTTTACGGATGGAATTGCACCACTCAGTGAAAACGTGTATCCATCCGTAACAATTATATGCCATTCAGGCCTAACAGGGACCGTCATTGCGGTCATCCAAGGAGGAGAAACCATGTACGTCGGACTGAAAATGCTTCGCGACTTCGTTAAAGTCACCCCCCAGACTCTGGTCAAGGACGCCCAGAAGCAGCTTGAAGAAAGCAAGCTCTGGATGCTCCTGGTGGTGGACGAAGACGGCAAGCTGGTCGGCTACGTGCGCAAGGAAGACATCTCCGCTGCCCTGCCCAGCATCATGACCTCCCTGGAAAAACACGAAATCAACTACCTGATGAGCAAGCTGACCGTAGAGAAAATCTACCGCACCGACATCAAGACCGTGGCTCCCGAGACCGAAATCGAGGGTGCCGCCGACATGATGTACGAGATGAACCTGGCCGGACTGGCCGTGGTTGACAGTGCCGGTGAGCTTATCGGGTATATAAATCGAAACGTCATGCTCGACGTGCTTGCCGAAGAAATGGGATACCGCGAGGGCGGCAGCCGCCTCACCATTGAGGTGGAAGACCGTTCCGGCGTACTCTACGAAGTCGCCGGCGTCATCGCCAACATGAAAATGTCCATCATTTCCACCGGCACTTTCTTTTTTAACGGACGCCGCGTTGTCGTTGTCCGTATAGATACCGAAGACCCGTCCCCAGTAGAGGCAGCTCTCAAGGACCGGGGCTACAAATTGGTCACTCCCGATGATTTCAGGGGAGAATGGACCTAAGGGCCTATTCGCCGACTCGGCTGCATATGGACCTGGACGGTGTTATGTAATTCACCGCCAGGCCGTGCAAACGTCGTTTAGACGGGTTTGCTCTCAACCATAATTGCAGGATTATGGCTTACCTCGACGTCAGTGACGTAACACTCACCTTCAAGGGCATCGCCGCCCTTATGGGGGTGTCGTTCACCGTGGAACAGGGGACTATCGCGTCCCTCATTGGTCCAAACGGTGCCGGCAAAACCTCCATGCTCAACTGTATCAGCGGTCGCTATATCCCCGATGGGGGAGCCAGTGGACCGTGCAAAATTTCCCTGGACGACGAATGTCTGCTGTCCCTTCCGGCGCATAAGCGTACGGAACTGGGACTCTCGCGGACGTTCCAAAACATCGCCCTGTTCAAGGGATTGTCCGTGCTGGACAACCTCATGGTCGGGCGACACAGTCAGATCAACTATGGTTTGCTATCGTCCATTTTCTACTGGGGCAAAGCCGTCCGTACCGAGGACAGGCATCGCCGCCGCGTGGAAGATGTGATCGATTTTCTCAACCTATCCCCCTATCGGCACCAACACGCGGGACGCCTTCCCTACGGTGTGCAGAAAAGGGTGGAACTCGGACGCGCACTTGCCGCCGAACCCAAGCTTATCCTTCTGGATGAGCCGATGGCTGGCATGAACCTCGAAGAAACCGAGGACATGGCCAGATATATCTTGGATATCGCCGAAGAATGGGGCGTCACCGTCCTGTTGGTGGAACACGACATGGGAGTTGTCATGGACATCTCCGACAAGGTCATTGTTCTCGATTTCGGTGCCAAGCTAGCCGAGGGTACGCCGGATGAAGTGCAGGCGGACAAGAATGTCATCGCCGCCTACCTAGGAACCGAGGAAGCTACATTTACCGGGAGATAGAAGACTGAAGGTCCGGCCACTTCGGCCGAGAGAAAAAACAAGGAAATTTCATGGCAAAACCATATAAGACAACGTTGCCCCGACTGCTGTGCAAACAGGCCGAGGAACGCGGCGAAAAGACCGCCCTGCGAGAGAAGGAATGGGGCGTCTGGCAGGCCGTTTCCTGGCAGAAAAATCTTAAAGTAACGGCGGAGTTCGCCTGCGGGTTGGAAACACTCGGACTCGGCAAGGGTGATATTGTCATCCTCATCGGTGACAACCGGCCGGAATGGATCTGGGCCGAGCTCGCCATTCAGGGGCTTGGCGGCATTGCGCTCGGTCTGTATCAGGACTCCCCCGCAGAAGAAATCGAATACATTTTTGCACTGACAGAGTGCAAGCTGGTGGTGGCCGAAGATCAGGAACAGGTGGATAAAATGCTCTCGTTCCGTGAGAATCTGCCCGACCTCAAGCATATCATCTACCACGAACCCAAAGGTCTCAAAACCTACGAAGCGGACGTGGACGGGCTCATGGATTTCAAGGCGGTCCGCCGCCTGGGCCGAGAGGGGTGCAAGGATGCTGTCGTCCGTTACAGGGAGATGGTCAGCGCGGTCAAACCGGAAACTCCGGCACTGATAGCCACCACATCCGGCACTACGGGCCGTCCCAAGCTGGCAGTGCTTTCGCACGCCAACCTGCTGTCCATGGCGCACAACCTCGGCAAATACGATCCCAAAAACTCCACCGACGAGTTCGTATCCTTCTTGCCTCTGGCCTGGATGGGCGAGCAGATGATGGCTGTGGCTTCGGCTCTGCTGTTTGGCTTCTGCGTCAACTTTCCGGAGACCCCGGATACGGCATCCAACGATTCCCGCGAGATAGGGCCGCACTTCATCTTTTCCCCGCCCCGCGTGTACGAGTCCATTGCGGCCAAGGTGCAGGGCGACATAATGGAGACCACGAGGTTCAAGCGGTTTCTGTATACCCTGTTTCTGCCCATCGGGTATGAGTATGTGGATACTGTTTTTGCCGGTAAAAAACCTTCCGCATGGTTGAGGCTCAAGTATTTCATTGCCGATCAGGGACTGTTCCGCGCTTTGCGTGACCGCCTTGGATTCAGCCGCATGCGCTCGGCTACAACGGGGGGCGCGGCGCTCGGGCCCGATATCTTCCGCTTTTTCCATGCTCTTGGTGTCAGGCTCAAGCAGATTTACGGACAGACTGAGATCGCGGGTATTTCCTGCATCCATAAGGAGGGTGAAGTTGATTTCACCTCTGTAGGCGCACCCATTCCTGAAACCGAAGTGAAGATTACGGAACAGGGTGAGATTGTTTCCCGTTCGCCTGCGGTTTTCCTGGGTTACTACAAGAACGAGGAAGCCACTCGCGAGACCGTGAACGAAGACGGTTGGCTGCTTTCGGGTGACGCCGGGTATTTCGACGATAACGGGCGTCTGGTGGTCATCGACCGCTTGAAGGACGTCATGCACCTCAATGACGGCACGCAATTCTCACCGCAATTTCTGGAGAACAAGGTCAAGTTTTCTCCCTTCCTGCGCGAGTCGGTCGTACTGGGCGGTGGACGCGATTATGTGGCCGCGATCCTGTGTATCGACATGGCTATTGTCGGGCACTGGGCCGAGACCCAGATGATTACCTACACCACATATCAGGATCTGGCTGCCAAGGAAGAGGTCTACGCACTCGTCAAAGCGGAGATAGCCAAGACCAATGCCACGTTACCCAAAGAGACGCAGATCAAGCGATTCTGTCTGCTCTATAAGGAGCTGGACCCGGATGACGGCGAGTTGACCCGCACCCGCAAGGTCAGGCGGTCAACCATTAACGAGCGGTATGGCACACTCATCGAGTCGTTGTATTCCGATGTTTGCGCAGTGAATCTGGAAACCGAAATCACGTATCAGGATGGTCGTGTGCGTGAAATGTGCGGCGATATCCGCATAGAAGGCATGGAGGCGTAGCATGGAATATTATCTGCAACTCATCGTCAACGGACTGGTGGTCGGCGGCATCTATTCCCTGGTCGCGCTGGGGTTTGTCATCATCTACAAGGCGACCAAGGTCGTGAACTTCGCACAGGGCGAGCTGGTCATGGTCGGGGCGTACATGTGTTTCGCGCTGACCGTCCAGTTCAACATCCCGTTTGTCTGGGCGTTCTTCATTACATTGGGTTTTTCGGTCCTGCTCGGGCTTGCCATTGAACGCATGGTCCTGCGACCGCTCATCGGCGAGGAACATATTTCGGTTATCATGGTCACCGTGGGCATGAGCTCCGTCCTCAAGTCGCTGGTGCAGCTCTTTTGGGGGACGCAGATCAAGGTGTACCCGCAAGTGTTGCCAAGTGAACCGATCATGATCGCGGGGCTGCCTGTGGCGCCGGTCTATATCGCGGCCTTCGCGCTTTCCGCAGTCCTGTTTGCCATCTTCTCGATTTTTTTCAAGTACTCGCGGACAGGGATTGCCATGCGTGCCACGGCATTTGACCAGCAGGCCGCGCAATCCATGGGCATCGGTATTAAGAATATCTTTGCCATGAGCTGGTGCATAGCCTGCGTCGTATCTTCTGTGGGCGGTGTGATTCTGGGCAACATCAACGGTATCAATTCCCATATCGGACATCTTGGGCTGAAGGTTTTTCCGGCGGTGATTCTCGGCGGGCTGGATTCGCTGCTCGGCGCGGCGCTCGGCGGGCTGATTATCGGTGTGCTCGAAAACGTGTGTGACGGCGCGGCGCGTCAACTGCTCGGTCTGGGCGGGTTCCGCGAGGTTGCCGCTTTCATCATTCTGGTTATCATCCTGATGATTAAGCCATACGGTCTTTTCGGGACCAAAGAGATCGAGAGGGTCTAATAATGCAGGGTAAATGCGGTCTCTTTTTTACCTCCTATCGCGGCGAAGCGCAGATCTTCCACTCCGGCTTCCAGAAGCTCATGGTCGGGCTGTTTGTCCTGGCTCTGTGCGTCGCCCCGTTTGTTTTGGATACCTTCACGACATCCGTCATGAACCTGATATTCATATCGGTCATCGGGGCTGTGTCTCTCAACCTGCTGACAGGTGTCTGCGGGCAGATATCACTGGGGCACGGCGCGTTCATCGGTGTAGGAGCTTATGCCGCAGGGCAATGCTCCCTGCATGGCGTCCCGTTTCCACTTGCCATCCTGACAGGCGGCCTGATTACAGCCATGGTCGGTATGGTTTTTGGTGTCCCTTCGCTTAGGCTCAAGGGCATCTACCTTGCTATTGCGACGCTGGCAGCCCAACTTGTGCTGGAATACGTCTTTCTGCATGGCGGAGTTTTGACGGGCGGTTCCAACGGCCTGCTCCTTGAACCGCCGCAGATGTTCGGTTTCAGTTTCAATACTGAAGGGCGCATGTATTATCTGTTTTTTGCCTTTGCCGCTGCCAGCCTGCTCATGGTGTCCAACATCATGCGCTCAAAATACGGGCGCGCGTTTGTGTCCATTCGCGATTTCTATTTGTCAGCTGAAATCGTGGGTGTGAACCTGTTCTGGTACAAGCTCATCGCTTTCGGTGTCAGTTCATTTCTGGCTGGCGTGGCAGGCGGGTTGTGGGGACATTATACCGGATATATTTCTGCCGAGCAGTTCAACATCGGGTTGTCCATTTCCTATCTCGCCATGATTATCATCGGCGGGCTGGGGTCGGTCATTGGTTCGGTGTTCGGTGCCATCTTCATCGTGCTTCTGCCTGAAGTCCTCAATATCATAGCCAACGGCGTGGGAACCTACCTGCCTGATATCGCCCAGCATATCGTGGCTCTACGCGAAGGCGTGTTCGGTCTTGTGCTTATTCTATTCCTGATTTTCGAGCCTGAAGGGCTTGCGAACCGCTGGCGGCTGGTCAAGGCGTATTGGAAGCTGTACCCGTTTGCCCATTAGACATAATCCCGTGAAAGTCGGGTTGAAAATAGAAATGACGCCTCACTCACGTGAGGGGGGCGTGTCAACCTCAATCCCTTAGGAGACAATAACATGAGGGTAGGTACTATCATAACTGCGGTCTGCATCACGCTTTTTGCCGGGCTGATGCTGTTTGGCTGCGGAGGCGAAGACAAGAAACCGGCTGAAACCTCAACCAAAGAGGAGTCCCCCATTATGGTGGGCGGCCTCATCGACATGTCCGGTCCCACTTCGTCCGTGGGCGTTCCCTATGCAGAAGGCATCAAGGGCGGTGTTACGTATGTCAACGAAAATGGCGGTATCGACGGGCGCATGATCGAACTCAATCTTCAGGACACTGCCTATAATGTCCAGCAGGGGCTTTCCCTCTACAAGAAGATGGTCAACACCGACAAGGTCGTCTGTATTCAAGGGTATGGGTCGGCTGTGACCGAAGCACTGATTCGCAATCTGGCCAAGGACAAGGTCCCCGATATCTCCGCATCCTATTCGGCGCACCTGACCGATCCGAAAAAGGCTCCCTACAACTTTTTCATCGCGGCTGATTATTCCACCCAGGCCCGTGCCGCCATCAAGTACTTCCATGAGAACTGGAAGGGCGAAGGTGCCCCGAAAATCGCATTCATCTACCCCGATCATCCGTATGGTCTGGCCCCCATTGCCGGTGCCAAGGCGTACGCAGAAGAGCTCGGTTACGATATCGTGGGTGAAGCCAATGTCTCGCTCAAGGCTATCGACGCCACGACCGAACTGCTGCCCCTCAAGGATCTGGCCCCCGACTTCTGCTGGATCGGCGGGACCACACCGTCCACCTCGGTCATTCTCAAATCCGCCAAGAACATCGGCATGAACACGACCTTCTTCACCAACATCTGGGGCTCTGACGAGAATCTGCCCAGGCTGGCCGGAGATGACGCCAACGGTGCCTATTCCAATCAGGCTGCCGCAGTCTATGGGCAGGATGTTCCCGGCATGAAGGCCATAATGCAGATCACCGACAATAAGCCGCAGATGACGCATTACACCCGTGGATTCGTGTCCGTTCTGGTCATGGCTGAAGGTCTCAAGCGTGCTGCCGCAAATGGTCCGATCACCGGCGAATCCCTCAAGACCGCTCTGGAAACCCTGCGCGACTTCGACCCCATGGGACTGGCTCCGCTTATCTCCTACTTCCCGGATGATCATCGCCCGAACATGGCTGTGTTCCTGTATGTCATCAAGGACGGCAAGCTGACCTTCGTGAAAGAAGAGATTCTGAATCGACGAGCTGACTGGTTGGGGCATTAAGCTGTAAAAAAATCCGTGCTGGCTTCGTTGCTTTGGCAAAATCAGCCCGGTTTTGAACAGCTTTGAAGAAACAGAAAAAGGCCGGGGTCGGTTCCAATCGCCCCCGGCCATATCGAGGGAGTATTCCTTGAGTAACGTACTGAAGGTCGAAAATCTGGAAGTCGTCTACAATGACGTCGTTCTTGTCCTGAAAGGGTTGTCCCTGGCTTGTCCTTTGGGTGAAATCACTGCCCTGCTCGGTGCCAATGGTGCAGGCAAGTCCACGACCTTGAAAGCTATTTCCGGGCTGCTTGAAACCGAGGATGGTGAAGTCACGGACGGGACCATTCTCTACAAGGACGAACCGATTCAGGGCACTATCCCTGAGAAAATCGTCAGAAAGGGCATATTCCAGGTCATGGAAGGCCGCCGTATTTTCGAAGATCTGACCGTGGAAGAGAATCTCAAGTGCGGAGCGTTTACCCGCCCTCGTTCCGAGATCACTGAATCCATGGAAAAGGTATATGAATACTTTCCCCGTCTTCGGGAGCGGCGCAAGCAGCTTGCGGGATACATGTCCGGCGGTGAACAGCAGATGTGCGCCATCGGCCGGGCCATTATGGCGAAACCCGACCTGCTTCTTCTCGATGAGCCTTCTCTTGGTCTGGCTCCACTGCTGGTTGAAGAAATTTTCGACATCATCAAGAAGATCAACGCCGAACAGGGCGTAACCATCCTGCTTGTGGAACAGAATGCCCGCGCAGCCTTGTCCGTGGCGCAACAGGCGTACATCATGGAGAACGGACGAGTTGTCATGGACGGCACATCCGCCGAGTTGCTCAATAATCCAGATGTGCAGGAATTCTATCTCGGCATGGGCAAGAGCGGCGACAAGCGGAGCTATCGTGATGTGAAGCATTATCGCCGCCGCAAGCGTTGGCTGGGTTGATGACTGTCCATCACGGGGTGGCTGCGCATTGTCCGGACTTCATTTAATCCTCAACGGAGCGCTGTTACACCTCCGGTTAAATTTCGTTCGACAAAATACAAATCGCCCCGGCTCTGAACGGTCTTCAAGTGTGGAAGAAAGACGTTGTTTGGTTCTGGAGCATCCATGGCTTTTGGGTTTTGGTAGAATTGTTTTTTGATCTGTCGTAAAAGGAAATGAACCATATTTTGAAACTGACTTCTACGCCGCTTCATTCTCTTTTCACAGTGGCATGACCTGTTCGCGGCGTAACGACAAAAAGTTTTGGAGAGGCTAAAGAACCTTTTTCAAGAGGTTTTCTGGCCGCCGGAGGCATCCTCTATGTACTACAGCGAATATGAGACTGAGCCGCGTGAAAAGCGGATGAAACGCAAATGGAAGGGTGTCCGTGATGTCTTGCTTGAAGCCGAGCAATCATCCGGGGAGTTTCAGGCCCGGTTGGAAGCCATGGGCGCGTGTGCCCGTGACTTCAGGAGCTGGGAAGACTATGGCAAGATCCCGCCGCTCAGGAAACGGGACATCATCCAGTGGCAGCAGGAATACGGCCTTGGCTGGTTTCTCAATTGCCATCCCGGTCAGCTTTCGCGTGTTTATCAATCGCCCGGTCCGATCTTTGATCCTGAAGGAACGGACCCTGACTACTGGGCGTGGAGCGAAGGCTTTTTCGCTGCCGGATTCCGGCCCGGTGATCTGGCGCAGATGACTTTTTCCTATCACATGACACCCGCAGGACTGATGCTCGAAGAACCGCTTCGGGATATCGGCTGTGGTGTGGTTCCCGCCGGGCCGGGTAACACCGCAAAGCAGATCGAATTTCTGATTCAATTGCCGGTTAATGCGTTTGTGGGCATGACCAGTTACCTCAAGGTCATCGGTCAAAAGGCGCAGGCTGCCGGGTTTGATTTGCGTGAAGATTTTTCGCTCGAAAAGGCCTATGTGGCGGCCGAGCCGTTGTCCGAAGCCCTGCGCGCCGAAGTCGAGGATATGTTCGGCATTACCATTCGTCAGGGGTACGGCACGGCAGACGTGGGTTGTATCGCCTACGAGTGCATGGAACTTGGTGGAATGCACTTGTCCAATTACCGGCATGTTGAAATATGCGACCCGACGACCGGTGAACCCCTGCCGGACGGAGAACTCGGTGAAGTTGTGGTCACGCCGTTTTTCACGGATTATCCGCTGGTTCGTCTGGCTACCGGCGACCTTTCGGTTATCGACACGGCGATGTGCGATTGTGGCCGGACAGCCCGGAAACTCATGGGTTGGAAGGGCCGCGCTGACGATACCGTCAAGGTGAAAGGGCAGTTTATCTATCCGGCACAGGCCGGTCAGGTTCTTGCCAGATACCCTGAAGTTTCAGGCTGGCAGATTCAGGTAAAGAGTGATAAAGGGAGAGACTCCCTTGTGGTGGCAGTGGAAACTGTCACGCCTTTGGATGAAGAAAAGTTCTGTACCGACTTCCAAGCGGTCCTGAAGTTGAAACCAGTCGTCGAGACCTGCGCGCCCGGGACACTCCCGGAAGACGCGCCCCGGCTCGTCGATCAAAGGACTTTCGATTAAACCGGCTTTTAGCCGGGTTGCGGTCCTAATCGAGTGGGGCGGTGCCAAGCGAGCACCGCCCCTTTGATTTTTTTTTGGCGGTTGGCGGTTTGGGATAGCGACGCATCTGGACCACTCGCGATAGCCTTATAGTATCGGAGGACAACCTTTTCCGTATGAAAAGCAACGCGTTGCACAACGCAAAAAAAAGCCCGGGACCGTCGCGTATTTCAAGACGCAAGGGCGGGCTTTTTGCAGCAACGCAATAGAACGTTGTTTTCGTTCGAAAAACTAGCAGCCGCAGGAGCAGCCGGAGCATCCGCCGCCACCACCGCCGATTTGTTTCTCGGAGTCGATGGCAAAGCCGTAGTCAGTCATGTCGATGGAGACTGTACCAGCGGCTTCAGACAGTTCCTCGTTGATGAGAAAGGTGAAGCCGGCGTGTTCAAAGGATTTGTCACCATCGCGGACTTCGTCCAAGGCCATGGACAGTTTCATTCCTGCGCAGCCTCCATCGGCCAGATGGACACGGATAGGCTGAACTTCACGATCTGCAAAATATGTGGTCAATTCCTTTTGTGCGGATTCGGTTACATTAATCATTGGTTTCTCCTGAGAGTTGATGTGTTTCATAACAAATAAGTAAGAATTGTTCCTTGTAAAGAGGCGATTCCCGCTTTTTTGGATGCAATCTTCAGGCGAATTGCTGCTAATAAAATAGATTGTTTCTATAGTTAAAATAGAAAAAAGGAGTGGCCTTACGTTAAGACCACTCCCAGTTATCGTGGATTTCTAGCCTAGCTGTCGCAACGCGGAGTCAGCCCTAATGCCATGGCCACGCCCTTTCCGTAGGCAGGGTCAGCCTTCATGCAGTTGCCGATGTGGCGTTGCTTGATTTCTTCCGGGGCGTCGCCCATGGCGCGCGCCGTGTTCTCAAAGAGGACTTTCTGTTGCTCTGCTGACATCAGTCGAAACAGCTTGCCGGGCTGAGTATAATAATCGTCATCTTCCCGGTGATCCCAGTTGTAGGCCGCTCCATCGAGTTCGAGAGGCGGTTCCTTGTGTTCTGGCTGTTCCTGCCATTCGCCGTAGCTGTTCGGTTCATAGGCAAGGGTACTGCCATAGTTGCCGTCAACGCGCATGGCACCGTCACGATGATAGCCGTGGACCGGGCATTTGGCGGCGTTGACCGGGATGAGGTGGTGGTTCACACCGAGCCGATACCGCTGGGCGTCGCCATAGGAGAACAGCCGTCCCTGAAGCATCTTGTCTGGGGAGAAACCAATACCCGGAACAATGCTTGCCGGGTTGAATGCAGCCTGCTCGACCTCGGCAAAATAGTTTTCCGGGTTGCGGTTGAGTTCCAATTCGCCGACTTCGATAAGCGGGTAGTCTGAATGATACCAGACTTTCGTAAGGTCAAAGGGGTTATGCTTGTATGTGGCGGCTTCCTTTTCCGGCATGATCTGAACGCTCATGGTCCACTTAGGGTAATCGCTGCCTTCAATGGTTTCGTATAAATCACGTTGGTGGCTCTCACGGCACATGCCAACGGTTTTTGTCGCTTCCTCGTCGGTCAGATTCTTGATGCCCTGATGAGAGCGGAAATGGAATTTGACCCAGAAACGTTCGTTCTTTGCATTGATGAAACTGAAAGTGTGACTGCCGAATCCGTGCATGTGCCGGTATGATTGCGGGATGCCTCGGTCGCTCATGGTTATAGTGACCTGATGGAGGGCTTCGGGGAGTGATGTCCAGAAGTCCCAGTTGTTTTTTGCACTGCGCATATTCGTTCTCGGGTCGCGCTTGACGGCGTGATTGAGGTCCGGGAACTTGAGCGGGTCACGCAGGAAAAAGACCGGGGTATTGTTTCCAACAAGGTCCCAGTTGCCTTCATCCGTATAGAATTTGAGAGCAAAACCGCGAATGTCGCGTTCGGCGTCAGCCGCACCACGTTCTCCGGCCACTGTGGAGAAGCGGGCAAACAGGTCGGTTTTTTTGCCGACTTTAGCGAAGATGCTTGCCTTGGTATAGCGCGTGATATCCTTGGTCACCGTGAATGTACCGTATGCTCCTGACCCCTTGGCGTGCATTCTCCGTTCCGGGATTACCTCCCTGTCGAAATGGGCGAGTTTCTCGAGAAACCAGACGTCCTGCAGAAGTTGCGGGCCACGAGGGCCGGCCGTCATGACATTCTGGTTGTCAGCAACGGGAGCACCGAAATTGTTCGTGAGTTTTTTTTTGGCCATTCGTTCACTCCTTTCATGTTTTTTTGGGACGGGCTTGCGCTGTGTTCAAGGCAAGAGAGATTTATTCCTTATGGATAATTATTATCCATAAGGAATAAATCTTGTCAACATGAGTTTAGCAACGAGAAATAATCGAGGGTATTATTCTTTGCAGGAAGGGCAGAGGCCAAAAATGTCGAAGCGGTGACTGTGGACGGA
Organism: uncultured Pseudodesulfovibrio sp.; assembly: GCF_963675635.1. NCBI lineage: Bacteria > Pseudomonadati > Thermodesulfobacteriota > Desulfovibrionia > Desulfovibrionales > Desulfovibrionaceae > Pseudodesulfovibrio > uncultured Pseudodesulfovibrio sp. Next base: position 3,266,282 of record NZ_OY776488.1, read on the forward strand.
AAACCCGGATTTTTTGGCTGTCTCGGAGACGACATGGTCAAGATTGTCGAGATCGGTGTCCATGATCATTCCACACTTGGTGCAGATTAGATGGGGATGCGGGGTTGGCCTGAGTCCATCATACCTGTTGCCGTCGTCGCCAAAGCCCAGCTCCAGAATTTCGCCGGCGTTTTTCAACAGAGTGATCGTCTTGTAGACTGTGGCGAGACTGGTTGTAGGAAAATCCGGAAGAATGTCCTTGTGAATCTGTTCGGCAGAGGGGTGTGAGTCGTTTTCAACAATGGCACGCAGAATGGCAACTCGTTGCGGAGTCAGTCGATTGCCTCGGTCTTTAAGGCCGTCAATGATGTCTCTGAGTCGTTTTTCTGTGTCCATGAGTCGTGTCGATTGCATTTGTTGTGCTGTGAGAGTGTAGCGTATGGTGAAACCGTGGGCAGGTCAATTTGTCACAGCATGGCGGGGCGTATCTGGACGCTATGCTCCATATAAAAACCCAGACCGTTGCATGAAAAGCAAAGGCCTGGGTTTTGACTAACAACGCCGTAAATAACGGCTTATCGCTGCATTAGCAGCCGCAGCCGCCGGAACCGGCAGAGCCGCACGAGCCGGCAGAAGAACAGCCACAGCTTGCGCCTTCGCTGCTGCCACCAACCGGATTTTCGGACTCGACGACAAAACCGTAATAGGTCATGTCTATTTTGATATTGCCGGTCTGTGCACTCAGTTCCTTGTCAACAAGGAAGGTCAAACCTGCAGCCTCGAAAACTTCGTCTTTATCATTAGGCTCATCCAGAGCCAGGGTCAGGCGAGGGCCTGCTCAGCCGCCGGCCGCGAGATAGACGCGGATGGGGGATGCGTCCTTGTCCTGGAAGTAGCCTTCAAGCTGTTTTTGAGCAGCTTCTGTAACTTCGAACATGTTAATTTCCTCCTAAATGTGGTCGGGAAAGGAAGAGGTAAGGTTAATAGGAGTAATTGTCAAATCGAAAGTTGCAGATTCCCTGCGCGCGATGTTGACCACCCCCTTGGTATGAGCTAATTTCCACAATTCCGAGAACAGTGAAAAATAGTATGCGAGGCCACCTTGATGAAAGAATGCGGAACCATATTGTCCGACAGGGAAATGAGCAGGACGCTTGAGCGTCTGGCCTTTGAAATTTATGAACGGCACGGGGACGATGAAACCGTGGCCATCCTGGGCATTCAGCGGCGCGGTGCCGACCTTGCCGAACGCCTGAAAAAACTTCTTGATGAGCATCTCGGGCGCAAGGTGCCGCTCGGCAAGCTCGATATCAACCTGTATCGTGACGACTGGACCACCAATCTCGAACTGACTCCGACCATCAATTGTTCGGAGATCGGTTTTGACGTGGAAGGACGGACCATCGTGCTGGTTGACGATGTGCTCTATTCAGGGCGTACGATTCGGGCTGCACTTGAGGCCATTCTCGACTATGGACGGCCCAACAGGGTCGAGTTGCTGGTGCTTGTTGATCGCGGGCACCGCGAACTCCCCATTCAGGCGGATTACGTGGGTAAGCGCGTGGACACGCTGGGCGACGAGCATGTCAATGTGTTGGTGGTCGAGCGTGACAACGAAGACAAAGTCTGCCTCGTGCGGAGCGAATAACCATGGCTTTCACTCCTTTGGAGCGTGATCCGATACCCCTGCCGTGCATTACGCTTGTGGGCATGGCCACAGCGGGCAAGTCCACGCTGGGCAACTTGTTGTCCCGGCGTCTCGGTTGGGGGCAGCTTGATACGGACCGCTATCTCGAATCCTATTACGCCATGCCGTTGCAGGCGATTCTCGATACCTACGGCCTGGATGAATTCCTGCGCATAGAAGAACATCTGGTTTCAGAATTGAACCTGACCCGGACCGTCATCTCCACGGGCGGCAGTGTCATCTACGGTCCCAAGGCCATGGCGCGGCTCAAGAGACTCGGCCCGGTCGTGTTGCTCGACATCGATGAAGCCACCTTTGTCGAGCGTGTGGGTGATGCCGAGAATCGTGGACTTGCCATTGCCCCGGGCAAGACCATGCATGACCTTTACAACGAACGGGAGCCACTGTACCGTGCCGCCGCCGACATTGTGGTCGGCACAGCTGACCATACGCCTGAAGAGAGCGTTGATCTTATTCTCGAACACGTGGATTTTGCATGAAAAAACTGACTCCCAAGGCGGCCTTTCGCAAGCTTGCCGCCATATATGATAAAATGGTCGATCGCTACAACGATGTCGCGGAAACCATTGACATGAAGTGTGACGGTTGTACCGACAACTGCTGTCTTTCTTTTTTCCAGCATCATACCTATGTCGAATGGGCATATATGTGGGAAGGGCTGAATCAGCTCCCCGCCGATCGTCTGGAGGCCATCAAGACCAAGGCGCAGGAATATGTGGAGCAGGGCCAGATGGCCTTGGCCCGAGGTCAACGTCCGCACATCATGTGCCCGCTGAACATCGACGAAAACCAGGGTATCTGTGGATTATACAAGCATCGTCTCATGATCTGCCGTATGCACGGCGTACCCAACATGCTCGTCAAACCCACGGGCCAGGAAATCCGTTTTCCCGGCTGTTACCGCTGTCAGGAACTGACCGAGGGCATGGACACCCCGCCCATCGTGGACCGTACTCCGCTCTACAAGGATCTTGTCATGCTGGAGATGCAGTTCGTGGGCAAGAACCTGCGCCAACTGCCCAAGGTTGACCACACCATCGCCGAGATGATCGTCCTCGGACCGCCGAAGCTCCGATAAACGGTCCATTGCGCCGAGCCTGTGACAACTTCGCGGAGCTTCGGGGCATATATGATAGAGAGAATGAGAAGCCGTCTGGTTCAGGCGGCTTTTTCCTTGCTGGACATTTTTGAATTGGGGAGCGTATCGTGCAAACCATGAAAAAAATGATGTTCCCTCTCCTCATGATTTGCGCATTGGCCTTTGCGTGCCTTGGTGTTGAGAAAGGGCCGCTGCCCCTGGTGGCGGAGGTGCATGCCTCGTCAGTTGTGTATCACGGCAACCGAAATTCGCATGTCTTTCATCAGCCGGGCTGCCGATATTTCAACTGCAAGAATTGCGTTGTCGTCTTTTCTTCCCGGAAGCAGGCCATTGAGGCTGGCTTTCGACCATGCAAGATATGCAAGCCGTAAAGCTGGTTACACCGATTTGGTAAAGCCTGCCTTGGCAAACGTGTATTGACCGGCCTGCAAGAGCGCGATCTCGTTTTCCTTGGATGAAATCTGTCGGTATTTTTCTTCATCGGGCAGGGCTGAGTTCCAGACGTCGGCAATTTCCGAGCGCACGGTCTGAATGCGTGATTCAATGTGCTCAAGCGAGAATGTGCCGTTCTTGATCGGCTCGATGGCGGCCTCCTTGAACGCGGCTATGGCTTCTTCCGACAATTCGATGACATCGCCGAGAATCCTGCCGGCTTCTTCCTGCATCACTTCCCTGAGATGCATTTCAAAGGAGTACCCGCCTGAAACGTGGGTGCTGTCCAATTCTATATACATGAACCCTCCGTGGTTCCTGTTCAGGACTCATATCGGACGGTTTGTGAAATAACTGTAGGTATTGACCGTTGGACGACCTTGGATTAATGCCATTGCCCATGTGCTTCTAAACACACCATACGGACCCTGGTTACGAGTTGTGAACAATTCACCTGAAACCACGTTTTGGAGCATGCAATGAAAAATAGAATAATCGATATGTCTCGTTTGATCCCTGATCTTCGCACCCTTTGGGACGGAGAGTATAAGATTCCCTGGAATGATCCCGCATTCAGTGCGCGGATTCTCAAGGAACACCTCTCTCAAGACCACGATCTGGCCAGTCGGAAACAGCAGACCATTGAGGCGCAAGCCGAATGGATTCGTTCTCGATATCTGGCTGACGGTCCATCTTCCATTCTTGACCTTGGCTGTGGCCCCGGCTTGTATGCGAATCTGCTGGCAGGCGACATCCATCGTTATGTCGGGATTGATTTCAGTCCGGCATCCATCGACTACGCATGCCAGACTTTTGGTCATGCTCAGCGCGAGTTCCGGCTTGGCAATGTCGTGGATGCCCCCTTTGGGGGGCCATATGATCTGGTTGTGATGCTGTATGGAGAACTGAATGTCTTCTCGCCGAAGGATTGCCGGCTGATTCTGTCCAAGGCGTATGAAGCCCTGGCCCCCGGAGGGTGTCTCCTGATTGAGCGGCAGGTGTCGGCGGCGGTCAAAGCCGTTGGGACGGCCCCGGATACACAGACGCAGGCTGATTCGGGAGGTCTTTTCTCGGATGAGTCGTATGTGTGTATTACACACAACCACTGGCTGGAAGATGTCGCAGTTTCCCTGCAACACTTCCATGTGGCGCATTATGATGGCCGGATGAAAACTTACCGGAGTACCACCAAGGCGTGGACAGCGGGAGAGATGGAGTCGATGCTTGGCGAGGTCGGCTTTTCGTCCGTTGCCAGCCATGACGACTGGCCGGTCCCGGATGAGTGGCTGACGCTCATGTCTGCATGTAAATAAAGGAAACAGCCCCTCGACAGAACGTTGAGGGGCTGACTTTTTTGGAATCAGGCCGTGATGTCGGCCCCGGTCAGGTAGCCGATGAAATCGGAGACACCGGCCTGTCTCGCACTGACGTAGTTCGCCACCCATCGGGCGAAGGTCATCTTTCTGCCATATACTTCGTATTCCTGCTTCGGGCCGCCAAAGGACAGGCCGAGCGCTTCCGCTACCTTGGGATTGATGGGCTGTTCGAATTCAGGGAACGGATCACCCAGGGCATTGAGTACGTTCTCGTCGGGCGGTGTGAACCCAAGCTCTCGCAGTACGCCTGTGGCGACATGGTTCATGAGCATGGGGCCGGGATGGTTGATCGTGTTGAAGAGTTGAACGTCCCGGTAGTGTTCCCTGATAATGTGAATGTAGGGAATAGGCGTGTGTGCTTCCCGGTCATGTTCCTGTGCGAAAGTCTTTTCCAGCCGCGCCGCGAGATCGAACTCGGTGGCCATATCCGTGTGCAGGGCGAGGATGATTGTTTCCTCCGCCGGGAAGCCGAGGGCCACCAGCGCGTCCAGATGCTCGCAGCGGTAGTCGAATCCCGGCTTGCTTGACCATGTGGGCCAGTACCCCGTGAAAAACATGTTGGGGATGCACAATGAGTGTGCGGCTTCTGGTAGCTTGGAAAGCAGACTTGCTGATGCCATGTCGTCCCAGTGGCTGCCGAGGTGTTGATAGAGAAACAGGGAGCAGCGGCGCAGCATGTCGTCAGGGATCGGTTCGCGCACGTAGTTGGTGAACAGTCTGCATTCAAACCTGTCGGAGAATTCCGGGCAGGTCTTGAGCCCCTCAATGAGCGGGGCGCCCTGGCAGTTGGCGTGGACGATGCAAAGTCTCCTGTTCATGGCTTTGCCTTGAACGTGTTGAAATTGTGCGTGAAAAACATGCTTCAATAGATATCATGGTTCCTTGTGTACAGCAATGTCGGCCTTTGACTGTTTACAGGCGGGGCGGGACACGGTATCCCTCGCAGACGATTAAAATTATATAAGGAAGAGCATTTTTATGAATACGATTTTTGACGCTGCCATAGCCGCTATCGAGCCTGTTGATCAGTCCCTTGCCGAGCGGGGGCAGGCCCATCTGGACAACCTGACCAAGCCGCAGGGGAGTCTTGGGCGTTTGGAGGAACTGGCTCTGCAACTGTATCTCATCCAAAAAGGACAGAAGCTGTCGGTCGATCCTATGCGCGTCTATACCGTGGCTGGCGATCACGGCGTCAATGCCGAAGGCGTCAGTGTCTTTTCTCAGGAAGTAACCCGTCAGATGGTGCTCAACTTTCTGAACGACGGTGCAGGGATCAACGTTCTTGCCGAAACCGTCGGCGCACAGCTTTATGTGGTGGACGCAGGCTGTTGCGGTGGACCGTACGACGAGCATCCCAAGCTGATTCAGGCAAAGGTGGCAGAGGGGACCGCCAATTTGGCCCAGGGGCCGGCCATGACGCACGAGCAGTGCATTCAGGCTTTGAATCTGGGTATTTCTTTGGCTGATCGTGCCCATGAAGACGGCGTGAAAGTCCTTGGTACCGGCGATATGGGTATTTCCAACACCACACCGTCCACCGCGCTGTATTGCGCGTATCTGGGCATGGAGCCCGAACCCATGACCGGGCCGGGCACAGGTCTTGACAGGGACGGGGTTGCCTCCAAGGCGAACGTCATCCGCAAAGGGCTCGCCGCCAACGCTGAAGTCGTTCAATCAGGGGACGCTGTCGGCATCCTTGCCGCACTCGGTGGATTGGAAATAGCTGCTCTGACCGGACTCATTCTCGGTGGAGCCAAAAACAGACAGCTTGTCTGCGTAGACGGTTTTATTTCCACTGCCGCGTATCTTGCGGCCTGGAAAATCTGTCCCACGGTGCGCGAGTACTGCATCATCAGCCATGCTTCCGCCGAGCCTGGTCATGCGGCCGCAGTCAAAGCCATGGAACTCAAGCCGTATCTGGATCTCGGATTCCGGCTCGGCGAAGGCACCGGTGCGGCCTGTGCCATGTTCCTTGTTCGGGGTGCCGCCAACATATTCAATGACATGGCGACCTTTGCAGATGCAGGCGTTGCTGAAGCTGACGCTTAGAACAGTCCCGACAGTCGAGGGAAGAAATCTCGTCTTGAAGACGCGGTGCACCTGAGTGTGGCTGTAAGTTTTGCATTGTTTTTTAACGGGTTGCTGCCATTCGGTCGCGACCCGTTTTGTTGTGAGTGTGATCTCGCTGAATGAACAGTAAGGCTTCGGTATGAACAGCAGTCATTCATGGTGAAAAAATAATCACCGTATGTGCTTTTTTTTGTTTACCAGGGTATGCAATGTGATTATGTGCTGTCCACTTCGTCACGCCATGGATATTTTGTGACGGAGTACATCTTTATTGAGGGAGGCTGATAATGAGCCCCAGATATGAGGCGGAAACCGTCTCGTCCAATTCCCTTTCTTTTTCGGAAGCCTCACTGGCTGACCTTCCCTTTCTCCATCAGCTCGAACAAACGAGTTTCAGCGAAGCCAGGCAAAGTTCCAGGAACAGCCTGCGCAACAGCATAACAAGTCCGAATCAGTTGGTGGTCATTGCGCAGGCCAGAGGCAAGAAAAAGTGTTTGTTCCCGGTGGGAGCGGCTATTGTTTTCGAGTACAAGCGGTCGTTGCGCATATACTCACTGGCCGTGGAAAGAGCGCACAGAATGCGGGGTGTGGGTGATTTACTCATTAAGCACATCCTCGATTTTGCCGTCAGCCATGGGTACGAGCGTATCACCCTTGAGGCGGATGCCGGCAACAGCAGGCTCATGGAATGGTACCGGAAAATGGGCTTTGAGGCACAACGAACCCTGCCGGATTATTACGGCCCGGGGGAACCTGCGGTCAGAATGGTCCAGATGCTGGCGAACAGGGGGAACACGGCTGAGCACATAGTCATCGTTATTGACGATCCCGGTGTCGCCAAAAGATGTGTGCCCGGCATTCATTTCTGTTCGGCCACGGAGTATCTGTCCGACACTAATTATTCAAATTCGAATCGGTTTCATGTGCTCAACCTGTGTGGCTCGCACAAGACACATTCGCTGGGCTACTACGTGTCCCTGTTGGCATCGGCCCGCAATCATCGCGTGACGCCGACGGTCATGGCGGTCAAGGATGCGACAACCCCGGTGGTGGCCCAGAGCCTTCTCGATGAAATACGGGAAGCCGTTCTCGACAAAATACCGGGGGCGAATGGCAGTACGCTGGAGCTTACCTGCATATTGGGGAAAACCCCGGATTCCCAGTATGAGGATCTGGCGAAAAAGCTGTTCTCGCTGTTTTCAGTCCCTTTCTTTACCATTGTCCTGGAGAAACAAGGGGTGTGGAAGGTAAAGAAAATCAAGCTGTTGAAGATCAAACAGGTCGCCGACAAATATCCAGTTCTGTTGAACTGTGCCCTGACAGGATATTGCGGCAGAAAACGGTACAATCGTCAACGCCTGAGAAATTTCAAATATGATCTAGCGATACTGGTGAACGGTAATGAAAAAACGGCACCGTCCTGTCCTCTGGCGCTTGAGAAGTTCCAAAAGGCGGCAGAGCGGGTAGGGTTTTTTGTGGAGTTCATCACCAAGGCGGATCACAGGCGTATATGTGAATTTGACGCGCTGTTTATTCGTGAAACCACGGCCATGGAGAACCATACTTATGAGATGGCCCGTCATGCCTATACCGAAGGGCTCGTTGTTGTTGATGATCCCTGGTCCATCATGCATTGCTCCAATAAGGTGTATCTTCAGGAACGGCTGAATGACGCCGGCATTTGCCAGCCGAGAGGATGGCTGCTGACGCAGAAACTGTGCACTCCGTGTCACATTCGTTCGCTGCCGATTCCGCTGGTCCTCAAGCTGCCTGAAAGTTCGTTTTCTCAAGGTGTTTTTCTCGTGCATTCTCATGAAGAACTCCAAGCCAAACTGTCCCGGATGTTTACCAAGACAGAACTTGTCATTGCCCAGGAGTTCCTTACCTCGGATTATGACTGGCGAATCGGTCTGCTGGACAACACGCCTCTGTTCGCCTGCAAGTATTACATGGCGAACAACCACTGGCAGATTTACAATTGGCAATCGAGCATGTCCGAAGAGTTCAGCGGCCGCTCAGAGACCCTGTCCGTGAAGCAGGTGCCACCGCATGTGCTGAAGGCGGCGGTCGGCGCGTCTTCTCTCATCGGCAATGGCTTCTATGGAGTGGATCTCAAGGAGATCAACGGCAAGGCCTACGTCATCGAGGTCAACGACAATCCCAACGTGGATGCCGGAATTGAAGACGAGTTGCTGGGTGATGAACTCTATGAGCGCATTATGCAGTCGATTTACAATCGAATCGAGACCGAAAGACATCAGATTCGGTACCTGTATTAACGGAGGGCGTCATGATTCATCCGCATTCTGTTGTCAGAACCGTTTCCCCAGAGATCGGGGTCGGCGTTTTCGCGACCCGCCATATCCCGCAAGGGACTATTGTTGTGGTCAGGGATCAATTTGATCTCTGCCTGTCGCAAGAAGACTACTGCCTTCTGCCGCAGTCGGTCCGTGCGTCCATGGAAACCTATATGTATCATGACAAATGCGGCAATCTCGTGTTGAGCTGGGATCATGCCCGCTACATGAACCACAGTTGCCACAGCAATACCATGATGACGGATTACAATCTGGAAATTGCGGTTCGCGACATTTCCCCCGGTGAGGAGATTACGACGGAATACGGCCTGCTGAACATACAGGAGCCGTATGAAATATACTGCGGATGCGACAGTTGCCGCGAGCATTTGCGGCTTGATGACATAGATGTCCATGGTGCGGCCTGGGATGCGAGCATCCGGGCCAGTCTGCTGTGTGTATCTCGGGTGGAGCAGCCTCTTCTGCCGCTTGTGAATACGGCTGATCGAACCAGGCTGGATGATCTGCTTTTGGGTCGTGCCGGATATTCCTCGATCATGAACTTGAAATGGCGTGCCTGCGCAGGGAATTTTTGAGCAGGAGCGTGTCGTGTCCTGGTGACACTGGCGAATGTCTTGCCAGAGTGAATATGAACGGCGGTGCCGGGCTTGCTGCCCTGCACCGCCGTATTGTGTGGGTGTCTCGATTATTCCGTTCTGATAATCTTGATCTTTTTTCGGGGTTTCAATTCATAGATGTCCGGTCGACGTTCATGAAGAGGGCGCACGCTGCCGAATTCCCTGACCTGGGACAGACTGGCCAGATCGAGGTCAGCGATAACCACTGTTTCAACTCCCGGATCGGCTTCCCCGTTGAGTGCGGGGACGGGAAAGGCGAAGTCGCTTGGAGCAAATACGGCAGACTGGCCGTAGTTGAGCAAATAGGTTTTCACTCCGGGCAGGTTCCCGACATTTGCCGCGATGACGGTATAGATGGAGTTCTCAATACACCGAGCCTGGGCCGTTGATCTGACTCGATAATACGCTCGTTTCTCGTCAGTGCTGAAAGGAACAAAGATGACTTCGGCTCCTGCCATTGCCAACAGGCGTGAGGCTTCGGGGAATTCGATGTCATAGCATACCTGAATGGCGATTCGTCCGAGGGGGGTGTGGAAGACGCTCAGCCCTTCTCCCGGATGAATCCCCCAGTCCTCCCTTTCGCCGGGCGTGATATGCAGTTTGTCCTGAGTGTAGACGTTCCCGGACGGAGTAAAGAGGTGTGCGACGTTGTAGAGTTTACCTTCGCGGAGTATCGGATGCGATCCACCGATAATATGCAGGTTGTACTCAGTGGCCAGCTCACGGAACATGTCCAGGTATTGATCAGCCATTCCGGCCAGTTCAAGAACGGCTCTGCGAGAGTCCCATTCCGGCGGCATGGCGCTGAACATCTGCGCGGTGAACAGTTCCGGCAACACCAGGAAATGACAGTGGTATGTGTCGGCCGTGGTCACAAAAAACTCAACCGATTGGCGCAGGTCTGTCCATGAGGAGATTTTGCGCATCTGATATTGGGCGGCACAGACCCGGAACTGCCGTACTGGACGACGAAGAGGGGCGCCTGCGATTTTCCTTCGTATTGGTTGAAAGTCCGGGTTGGGCATTTCCAGAAATGTCGAGTAATTGAGGCTTGAATCATCATTCAGTAAATCGAGAAAAATGCCTCTGACCTTGTATCCGGCCTTGAGATGTGCGTTCAGGGCGGAGTCCTTGAGTTCCCCTTTCTCCACCATGCCGACGTATTCCTTGGCGGTGAGGATGCCTTCCTTTTCGCTGTAATTCATGATGCGGCCATGAGCGATCATCCTGCTCAGATTGTAGCGCTTCATGATCTGTTTGCGGTGTTTGTATATCCTGCCCGCCACACCTCGGCCCCGAAAGTCGGGATGAACGGCAATGTCTGCTCCGTACAGCGTGTCTCCTGTGGGGTTGTGGGTGTTGAATGTCCCGCCGCCAGTGATTTCATCGTATCGATACCAGTCCACAGTCTCATCCAGTTGCACAATGATGGATGTTGCGTACCCGACAACCCGGCCATCATATTCGGCCAACACCTGGCCTTGGGGGAAAGCGTTGAATTGCATGGCATACATGCGTTCGTCATAATGGTCTTCGAAATCAGGGTATGCCGCTTTCTGACATGCGACGATGGCTGGAATGTCTTCTTCGGTCCAGTTTCTGATTTTTATGGTTTTTCTTTTCTGCATGGTCTTTTCGCTGCGAGCGCGGTTGATTGTTTGCCGGGAATTCTTCGTTCGGATTCGTACTGTCAGACTCCATCAGAGAAGTGTCTTTCTGTCTACGGCCAAATCATGATAAATGTGATGGAGGTGCCTGACTCTTTGGATATTCTTCACTGTTTTTATGAGTATGGCGGTACGGGTGAATCCTCTCTCACGAGGCGGGCGTGAAAAGCCATCTGAAGCAGAGAAGTGCTTGCGGTGTTATACTCCTGTGCGGGGGTGAATTTTGACGTTGAACTTGATCGATTTATCTGGTCTTGTCATACATCGGATTCTCTTGGGTTTTCAATCGCTATATAGCTCATTTCGACGTGTCAGAGAGTATTGTACTGCAGTGAAAGTGCAAGGGTAAGGCCTTGTTTGTTCTGTGGTTAATTTGGTCATGCGCCGGTTGTGTTAACGGCGTGGAGAAATATTGCCTGAAAGCGTATGATGTCGGGGATTGTTACTTTGAGGGCGGGAATCTTTTTTTATAATCACATGTCACCACTCTGGTGTTGACATTGCGTTGGCGAAACAATACTACCCGCAATCGTTTGCTGAAAGCGGAGAAAATCCCTTTTGCAGAAAGTGCCGGATTTGTTACCGGATTCCAATAATGACGGAGGATTTATGAGTGACCCATACACTGGAAAGATGGACCGCTGAACGGTCCACGGAACTCTACGGCGTCCGCGAATGGGGCGCTGGTTTCTTTGGCATATCCGAGACTGGCGAATTACAGGTAACCGCGACCCCCAATCGGTTTGACAACGCGGTCAGTATCCCTGAGATCATCGCCGGTATTCAGGAGCGCGGCCTTGATATGCCGGTTCTCCTGCGAATCGAAAACATTCTCGATACCCAGATATCTTTGCTCAACGACAGCTTTCTTGGAGCTATCGACGCCCTGGGCTATGAGGGATCGTATCTTGGGGCGTATCCCATCAAGGTGAACCAACAGCAGCAGGTTGTTGAAGCCGTGACGCGTCATGGCAAGAAGTATCACCATGGGCTTGAGGCCGGCAGCAAGGCCGAACTCATCGCAGCCATGGGCATGCTTCGGGACACCGAAGCTGTCCTCGTGTGCAACGGCTACAAGGATGAGGAATTCATCGACCTTGGTCTGCATGCCACCCAGCTCGGATTTCAATGCATCCTCGTGGTGGAAATGCCCAGCGAGCTTCCCCTCATTATCGAACGGGCCAAGGCCAAAGGCATCAAGCCCCTCCTTGGCGTGCGAGTCAAGCTCTCCACACAGGCCAACGGCCTGTGGGCAGAGTCCGGTGGTGACCGTTCTATTTTCGGTCTCAACGCGACCCAGATCATTGAGGCCATCGACCGCCTCAAGGAAGCGGACATGCTTGATTGTCTGCAACTGCTGCATTACCACCTCGGCTCCCAGATTCCGAACATCCGCGAGATTCGCGGAGCAGTCGGTGAGGCCAGCCGCGTATACGCAGGGCTTGTTGCCGAAGGTGCCAACATGCGCTACCTCGATCTCGGTGGCGGGCTGGCTGTGGATTACGACGGCACCCAGACAAACTTCATGAGCAGCCGCAACTACACACTGGACGAGTACAGTGTGGACGTTGTCGAAGGCGTCATGACAGTTCTTGACGAGCAGGGCGTGGATCATCCCATCATTGTCACCGAATCCGGTCGAGCAGTGGTCGCCTACTATTCCATGCTGCTGTTCAACGTCCTTGATGCGGCAAAGTTCCAGCCGGAACCGCTTCCCGAGGAGTTTCCCGAGAACACCAATATTCATACACTGCATCTGTTCCAGGCATTGCAGGATCTCAAGCTGCGCAATGTTCAGGAGTGTTTCAACGATATCCTTTATTACAGGGACGAAGTACGTCAGGCGTTCAACAACGGGAAAATTTCATTCCGTGAACGTGCCGTGGCCGAAAACGTCTTCTGGGAAGGTATCAGCCGCATTGCCAAACTGACGAAGGACCTGCCATCGCTTCCCCAGGAGCTGGAAGGTATTTCACAAGCTCTTTCTGATATTTATTACTGTAACTTCAGCGTGTTCCAGTCTCTTCCCGATGCGTGGGCCATAGGTCAGCTCTTTCCCGTCATGCCGGTGCACCGTTTGGGTGAAAGGCCTGTGCGTGAAGGTATTCTGGCCGACATCACCTGCGACTGTGACGGCAAGATTGATCGATTCATCGATAGCCAGGGCGTGAAACGAACGATGCCCCTGCATGATTTGAAAGACAACGAGGAGTATTACCTCGGGGCCTTCCTTGTAGGGGCGTATCAGGAAACGCTCGGCGATCTGCATAACCTGCTCGGCGATACCAATATCGTCACCATCAGGATACGCGAGAACGGTGAGTATGATTTTGTCAATGAGATGGAAGGCGACACGGTGGAGGACATCCTTTCCTATGTGGAATACGACACCAAATACCTTCTGACTCGATTCCGCGAAACCGCGGAAAACGCTGTGCGCGAGAGGCGGATTACCCCGGCGCAGCGCAAGGAAATCCTTCAGGCTTACAAAATGGGCCTCCAGGGATATACCTACTTCGAACGATAAAGATATTGCGCTCCGGCAGGCGGAGCGTTCAGGGAGGATGTTACTATGTCCAAAGTTCTTATCATCGGTGCCGGTGGTGTTGGGAGTGTGGCAGTCCACAAGTGCGCGCAGATTCCAGAGGTATTCTCTGAAATTCATCTCGCCAGCCGGACAAAGTCCAAATGCGACGCCATAGCCGCTTCCGTCAAACAGCGCACGGGCGTGACTGTTTCCACCTATCAGGTGGACGCGGACAACGTGCCTGAAACCGTGGAGCTCATCAACTCGATCAAGCCGGACCTGCTGGTCAATCTGGCCCTGCCGTATCAGGATCTGACCCTCATGGACGCATGCCTCGAGACCGGCGTCAACTATATGGATACAGCCAACTACGAGCCGCCGGATGAGGCGAAGTTCGAGTACAAATGGCAGTGGGCGTATCAGGAGCGTTTTAAGGAAGCAGGCCTCATGGCGCTGCTCGGTTCCGGTTTCGATCCCGGCGTCACCAACGTTTTTGCGGCTCATGCCATGAAGCACCATTTCGATGAAATTCATGAACTGGATATCATCGACTGTAACGCCGGCGATCACGGTCAGGCCTTTGCCACCAACTTCAACCCGGAAATCAATATCCGCGAAATCACTCAGCGCGGCCGTTACTGGGAACGCGGGGAATGGGTCGAAACCGATCCGCTCTCCTGGTCCATGGACTACACTTTCCCCAACGGCATTGGTAAGAAGAAGTGTTACCTCATGTATCACGAGGAACTGGAGTCTCTCGCCCTGCATATCAAGGGTCTCAAGCGCGCCCGTTTCTGGATGACTTTCGGTGAACAGTACCTGACGCATCTCCGTGTGCTGGAAGGCATCGGCATGACCTCCATCAAGCCCATTGAGTACAACGGGCAGATGATCCAGCCTCTCCAGTTCCTGAAGGCCGTGCTGCCCGAGCCGGGCGATCTCGGTCCGTTGACCAAGGGGCGGACCTGCATCGGCAACGTGATGAAGGGCCTCAAGGACGGCAAGGAAAAGAAGATGTACGTCTACAACATATGCAGCCACGAGGCCGCGTATGAAGAAGTAGGCTCACAGGCCATTTCCTATACCACTGGTGTTCCGGCCATGATCGGCGCCATGATGATGCTGACTGGCAAATGGTCCGGCAAGGGCGTCTTTCATATGGAACAGATGGACCCGGACCCGTTCATGGATGCCCTTAATGCACACGGTCTGCCCTGGGTCGAAGTGGAGCTGTAGTGGACGGTCGTACCGAATATCGTTTTGATCCCGCCGGGGTTCCGACTCCGTGTTTTGTCATCGACGAGGGTCTCCTGAAAAAAAATCTGGAGATCCTCGCTTCGGTGAAGGAACGCGCAGGGTGCAAAGTGCTGCTGGCGCTCAAGTGCTTCGCCATGTTCAGCATGTTTCCCGTGCTGGCGGAAAAACTTGACGGCATCTGCGCCAGCTCGCCCCATGAGGCCCGACTGGGGCGCGAGGAGTTCCAGCGGGAGGTTCACACCTTTGCCGCCGGATACTCCGAGGCTGATATCCGCGATCTCTGCCAGACCAGCGATCACATCGTGTTCAATTCCTTTGCGCAGCTCGACAGGTTTCGTCCGCTGGTGCGAGAATTGGCCGCAGCACAGGGACGCGAAATAGAACTCGCCCTGCGCATCAACCCGGAACACTCCGAAGGGGCGACCCCGCTGTACGATCCCTGTGCCCCCGGTTCCCGGCTCGGTATCCGGCGGGAACATTTCGACATGGGCAACCTTGACGGTGTGGTCGGTCTGCACTGGCACAATCTCTGTGAACAGGACGCCGACTGTCTGGAGAGGACGATCGCGGCAGTGGAAACTCATTTTTCCGATGTCCTTCCCGGAATGCGTTACGTTAATTTCGGCGGTGGACATCACATCACCCGTCCTGGCTACGATGTCGGACTGCTCGTCGAACTCGTCACCCGTTTCAAGAAGAAATGGGATGTAGAGGTCTATCTGGAGCCGGGCGAAGCTGTGGCCCTGAACGCCGGGTATCTTGTCTCCACGGTCCTTGATGTTGTCCAGGCAGACATGCCCGTGGTCATCATGGACTCGGCCGTGCCCTGCCACATGCCGGACGTCATCGAAATGCCGTACCGACCGCATATAGTCGGTTCCGGGCAGCCCTGCGAAAAAGAATGGACCTGTCGTATCGGCGGCCCGTCATGTCTGGCCGGTGATGTGGCTGGCGAGTATTCGTTTGATGAAGCGCTGAAGGTCGGGGACAGATTGGTGTTTACGGATATGGCGATTTACACCATGGTCAAGACGAATACCTTCAATGGTATTCAACTCCCGGCTATTGTTTTGTATAAACCGGAGACTGACGACTTGAATATCATCCGCCAGTTCGGTTATGAAGAATTCAAAAATCGTTTGTCGTAGGAGAGTAAGCAATGGCACATCATTTTCTTGAGGGAGAAATCCCTAATGATAAGCCTGAAGACGCCGTCGTTCACATTATTCCGGTACCGCTTGAGTCCACCGTGTCCTATGGGGCCGGGACTGCCGCCGGTCCGGATGCGATCATTGAGGCATCCATGCAGCTTGAGTTGTGGGATGGCTCGGCAAAACCAGTCCTTGGCGGGATTCACACAGCTGATCCTATCGATTGCTCCAAACCCATTGCAAAGGTTCTTGACGCCATCGAAGACTCCGTCTGCTACGCCGTGGAATGTGAGGCATTGCCTTTTGTCCTCGGTGGTGAACACACTGTGACCCTCGGCGCCCTGCGCGGTCTCAAACAGAAAGTCGGGCGGTTCGGTGTCGTACAGTTCGATGCCCATGCCGACCTGCGCAATATTTATGAAGGGTCCCCTTTCAGCCATGCCTGTGTCATGCGGCGAGCCATGGATGATCTGAAACTTCCTGTTTTTCAGATCGGTGTCCGCGCCTTGTGCGAAGAGGAGACAGAATACCGAAAGGTAAACGAGGTTCCCCATCTTGACGCACGCGAGCTGCACCTCAAGGGTATTCCCAAAAAAATTCTTCCCGCCGATTTCCCCGAAAGGATATACATTACTTTTGATGTCGACGGTCTGGATCCCGCTGTTGTCCGAGCTACCGGAACCCCGGTGCCCGGCGGTCTCGGCTGGCAGGACGTTCTGACCATTCTGGAGAGGGTGGTCGCCGGACGAAAGGTTATAGGCGCCGATGTCGTTGAATTGGCTCCGAATGAGGGGGATCATGCTTCCGATTTTGCTGCCGCACAATTGGCCTATATTCTCATGGGTCACAGTCTGCCCTCAGAACAGTAATTCCGCCGCGATCAACCGGCATGTAAAAAGACCTTCAATCGAAGGTCTTTTTTTTGTTTGGAGACAGTCTGTTGAAGATCTCTCTGCTCAATGTGTGGGGTATCGCATAATTATAACATCAGCCTTGCATTTTTCCCTTGCCAAGGGTGATATTTTCCTATCAAAAAAAATCAGAGAGATGGTATCTCATGACTGTTTCCTTGCAGTGTTTCCCCTTTACCTGGTGGTGAACATGATTTGGATTCCTAGGGATGAGTGCGTTAACACCGAGACTGCTACTCGAAAAGAATGGCTCGATACCAATGGTATCGGCGGCTATTCCTCCAGCACTATTATCAACTGCCATACCCGTAAGTACCATGGTCTGCTGGCGGCTTCTCTCAAGGAGCCGAGGGGCAGGTTCATTCTCCTTTCCAAGGTTGAGGCGTCTCTTGTCGGCAACGGCAGGGAGTTCTTTCTTTCCACGAACAAGTATCCCGGCGTGTACCATCCGACCGGGCATCAGTTTGTCGAAGGGTTCGAGCAGGGGCTTTTCCCGTCCATAACATATCGCATAGGCGATGCCGTCATCAAAAAGAACATGATGATGATATATGGACAGAATACCGTACTGCTCTGCTACGAACTACTGGAAGGCAGAGTCAAGCCCACCCTGCGCATCCGTCCCATGCTGGCGTACAGGGATATTCACTCTCTGACCCATGAGAACATGTTTCTGCGTCCCAAGACGTATCCGGAAAGGAACGGCTGCAAGATCCACCCCTATGAGGGAATGCCCCCGCTCTATATGGGGACGAACAGGACATCCGAGTTCCATCCCGGTCCGAAGTGGATGTCGAACTACGAGTATATGGTCGAACGGGAACGTGGGTTCGACTATCAGGAAGATTTGTTCTGCCCCGGCATGTTTGAAGTGCCCCTGCACAAAGGTAAGCCTGTCATCTTTGCCGCTTCCGTCGAAAAGCTCGGTAATCTGAAGAAACTTCGCAAGGGCGAAGTCGAACGCCGTGAAGCCGCTTTTGCCGAGTGCAAGGGCCGCAGCAAGAATGATCGGATGCTCAAGTATGTGTCCGACCAGTTCCTAATTCGCAACGCTTCGGATTTTGCCTCGGTGGTTGCCGGATATCACTGGTTTGGAGAATGGGGTCGCGATACCATGATCGCCTTGCCCGGTCTGACTTTTCACGTCGGAAGAAGAAGCTTCGGCGAAGAAGTGCTGGCCGCGTATGCCGGGTTGGAACGGGACGGACTACTTCCCAATTATCTTGATCAGTCGTCCGAGCATTTGGCGTACAATTCCGTTGATGCCTCCCTGTGGTTTTTCTGGGCCGTGCAGGAATACCTGAAGACCGGTGGGAATATCGGGTTTGTCATGGAAGCGATTTATCCGGCGCTGCGAAGCATTGTTTCCGCCCATCTGGACGGGCGCGTTCCATTATGCGGCGTGGCTGAAAATGGATTGCTCTATGCCGGAAACGAACACACCCAGCTTACATGGATGGATGCCCAGGCATATGGTCGCCCGGTCACCCCGCGCCATGGCGCGGCGGTGGAAATTAACGCGCTCTGGTATAACGCGCTCCGCTTTTTCCTTGAATTGGCGAAGGGGAGTGACGAACTGACCTCTCGCGCCGAGCAGGCGGCTGATGCGCTGGCTGCCAATTTCGTTGAACGATTCTGGAATCATGCCGACAACTGTCTCAGTGATGTGGTCAACGAGCATGGTCAGGATCATAGCATCCGGCCCAATCAGGTCTTTGCCGTTTCGTTACCGTATTCCATGCTGGATGCCGAACGGATGCGTGCAGTCATCAAGGTTGTCCAGGCCCATCTGCTGACTCCGTATGGACTGCGGACCCTGTCACCGAGTGCCCCCGCGTATCGACCGTTTTACGAAGGCGATGCCGATGCCCGCGATTCAGCCTATCACCAGGGCATGGTCTGGCCGTGGCTTGCCGGACATTTCGGCGAGGCGCTGCTGCGTCAGGCTGAAGACAAGAAAGGGGCCAGGGCGTTTCTTCGCAAATATTTCAAACCGATTCTCCGTTCATTCCCTGAGGATTTCGGCATTGCCTCGGTTCCAGAAATCTATACAGGCAACCCGCCGCACCTGCCCGGAGGCTGCATAGCTCAGGCGTGGAGCGTGGGTGAAGCTATTCGTCTCAATGCGTTGCTGGGGGGCAAATGATATGCGCGTACTCATGTTCGGATGGGAATTCCCACCGTATATTTCCGGGGGGCTCGGGACAGCCTGTCTCGGTCTGACCAAAGGGCTTGCCGGACTTGGAACGGATATACTCTTTGTTCTGCCGCGCCTTGATTCCGACGATGAAGGCAAGCACCTGACGCTCATGGGAGCTAATCAGGTTCGGGCAAAGGTCGGCATTTCCGAAATCCTTGAACTGCGTCAACGGATATCAGTGCTCGAGGTGCTCTCGCCACTGCGGCCCTATCTGACGGAAACAGAATATCGCACGATTCTGGAGAAGAACGAACTGCTCACGACTGAGCGTATTCTCGGCGAACTCGACAACGATTTCTCCGGTGGCTACGGCGACAATCTCATGGCTGAAATTGTGCGTTACAGCGTTGTCGGAGCGCATCTTGCCGCAACAGATCATTTCGACATCATTCATGCCCATGACTGGATGACCGCCCCGGCAGGCATCGAAGCCAAGAGGGTGTCCGGCAAACCCTTGGTGGTTCACACCCATGCCCTGGAGTTTGATCGCAGTGGTGAACATGTGAATCAGCAGGTCTACGATATAGAACGGGCAGGTTTTGTCGCGGCCGACAGGATTGTCGCCGTGAGCCACTACACCAAGGATGTCATCGTCAAACGCTATGGCATCGACTCGGCCAAAATCTCGGTAGTTCATAACGCCGTTTCCAAGGAACGCCGCTTCAGCCAGATGCAAATTAGCAAGCCGTTCAAGGAAAAACTGGTTCTCTTTCTTGGTCGCATCACCTTTCAGAAAGGCCCGGACTATTTTATTGAAGCTGCCGCAAAGGTGCTCAAGAAAAACCCGGACGTCCGTTTTGCCATGGCTGGTACGGGTGACATGTTTCCCCGCATGGTGGAGCGCATGGCCGAACTGCGTATAGCTGACAAGTTCCATTTTCTCGGCTTTGTGCGCGGGGCCGATGTGGAACGTATCTACGCCATGAGCGATCTCTATGTCATGCCCAGCGTCTCCGAACCGTTTGGCATCACGCCGCTGGAAGCCATGGTATACAACGTGCCGTCCATTGTTTCCAAACAATCAGGTGTTGCTGAAATACTGGATAACGCGGTCAAGATTGATTTTTGGGATGTGGACAGACTCGCTTTTGAGATTCTCGACATCCTGGGTGACGAGAAGAGGGCAAAGAAACTCATTGAGCAAGGCATGGAAACACTCAAGACTGTCAAATGGGAAGCCGCTGCGGAACATGTCCTGCGCATTTACAATGAACTTGCCGGAGGTGGTCGATGATCTCTCTGTGCTTCTACTTTCAGGTTCATCAGCCCATGAGGCTCGATCAGAACTATTCTTTTTTCGACATCGGACGGCATCATCATTATCGGGATGACAAGGCAAACCGAGATATTATGCGCAAGGTTGCCGACAAGTGCTACCTCCCTGCCAACCGGATGATGCTCGACCTGATCAACGAGTTCAAGGGTGATTTCAGAATCTCATATGCCATTACCGGCGTGGCCATGGAACAGTTCCAGGAATTTTGTCCCGAAGTCCTGCACTCTTTCCGTGAACTGGCTGACACTGGTTGCGTGGAATTCATCAGCGAGACGCACTACCACTCCCTGGCGTTCCTTTTTTCAAAGGAAGAATTTCGACGCCAGGTAACGATGCACAATGAAGTCCTGAAGGAGTTCTTCGGGGCCACTCCGGTCACGTTCCGCAATACCGAGCTTATCTACAGCAACGATCTTGCCCTTGATATCGAGAAAATGGGCTACAAGGTCATTTTGGCAGAAGGAGCGGATCAGGTACTTGGATGGCGGTCGCCGAACTTCGTGTATCAGCCGTCAGGTTGCTGCAAGCTCAAGGCCTTGCTCAAGAATTATCGCTTGTCCGATGATGTGGCATTCCGCTTCTCTGACCGCAGTTGGGGCGAATGGCCTGTGACCACGGACAAGTTTTCCGATTGGATACATTCCGTCGCAGGCAACGGTGAAGCCATTAACCTGTTCATGGACTACGAGACCATTGGCGAGCATCAGTGGGAAGATACGGGGATTTTCCAGTTTTTCAAGGCGCTGCCCCGGTCCATCCTTTCGCACCATGACTTCGTCTTCCAGACTCCGGCAGAGGCTGCGGCCCGACTCGATCCGGTGGCCCAACTCGATGTGCCGTATTTCACTTCCTGGGCCGATCTGGAGCGTGATGTGTCGGCGTGGCTCGGCAATTCGATGCAGGATCAGGCGACGGAGTTGGTTTACGGGCTTGAAAAGAAAGTCCTTGCTACAAAGGATGACGATCTCATCGCTACATGGCGGGAGATGCTCACAAGCGATCACTTTTACTACATGTGTACCAAATGGTTTTCCGATGGAGATGTGCATAAGTATTTCAATCCATATGAAACACCGCACCAGGCCTTCATCACGTACATGAATGCACTCAACGATCTCGCACTGACTGTGGATCGTAGGCTCGGCAACGAATGACAATAGGAGAATACCCGATGGAAACCAGCTGGCTTTTTGAAGTATCATGGGAAGTTTGCAACAAGGTTGGCGGAATCCACACTGTCATCAGCAGCAAGGCGACTGAAGCCGTAGCCGCTTTCAGTGGTCGATATGTAGCCATGGGGCCGCTGCTTGACCGCAACCCGGGATTCGTTCCGTGTGAACCGCCGGAAGAGCTCAAACCGGCCCTTGCGCGTCTGACTGACAAGAATGTCCGTACCGCGTTTGGCAATTGGGACATCCCGGGAGCCCCGTGGGTTATCCTTGTGGAGTTCCATGAGGCTTTTCCCGATCACGACAAACTTCTTTTCCAGCTCTGGACTGATTTCGGCGTGGATTCCATGGCAGGCAGTTGGGATTACATCGAGCCGGTCCTGTTCAGCTCGGCTGCGGCCCTGGTTATCAAGGAAATTGCTGATGAAGTGGAAGAGAGTGTGGATGTCTTCGGTCATTTCCATGAATGGATGTCCGGGGCGGGTGTTCTCTATTTGAAAAAGCACGCGCCCGGTGTCAGCACCGTGATGACAACTCATGCCACCATGCTGGGGCGCGCCATGTCCGGCTCCAGTGTGGATATCTATGAAAACCTTGAAGAAATCGAACCCTCGCAAGAGGCCAAGGTCTTCGGGGTTACCGCAAAGCATTCAATGGAATCCGTTTCCGCCCGTGAGGCCGACTGTTTTACTACGGTGTCCAACATCACCAGCAAGGAGGCGGCCAATCTGCTGGGAACCAATCCTGCGGTGATTACGGTTAACGGCTTCAACCTTGAGGGATTTGCCGAGCCCAAAGTCGTTGCAAAAACCCGTCAGAAAGCGCGGAAGCAGCTCCTCGATCTCGCTTCCCAGTTTCTGGAACGGGATCTCAATCCGGACAAGACCCTGCTTGTCGCTACCAGCGGTCGATATGAATTTCATAACAAAGGTCTCGATCTCCTTATAGAATCTCTCGCCGATGTCGACAGGCAACTGGCCAAAACGGGCGTCGAGTCGGGCGAAGAAATTACTGTGGTCAACTTCTTTTTGGTGACCTGCGGCTACGCCGGTTTCAGCGAAGAAGCGCGTATGCGACTTAAGGATCAACAATATGGCATTGAAAAGTACGGGGGGATCGCCACGCACCATCTTGGTGATGCTGACCATGATCCCATTGTGGCCAAGTGTCGCGAGCAATCCCTGACCAATACGGCAGCCAATCGGTGCTGTGTTATTTTCATTCCGGTTTATCTGGACGGCAACGACGGTATTCTCAATCTGGAATACTATGATGCCCTGGCCGGAATGGATCTGACGGTTTTTCCCTCCTTCTATGAACCGTGGGGATATACTCCCATGGAGAGCGCTGCCTTTTTCGTGCCGACTGTCACCTCCGATCGGGCTGGTTTCGGCCAGTGGGTTATGGAAAAATACCCTGAAGGGCATGAAGGAGTGCTTGTACTCAACCGTCTCACTGACAAATACGCCACAGTGGTTGCCAAACTATCTGCCATTCTGAATGAGTTTGCTCACTGGACACCGGAAGAACGCGAAGTACGACGACTTGCCGCCCGGCATGTTGCCGAAGAAACAACCTGGAAAGATTTCTATCCCCGCTACCTTGAGGCGTATGAACAGGCCGCAAACATACGGACTGAACGTATCGCCGGGGTCCAACGCATGGCAACGGCTCCGGGTAAGCAGATCAGTTTTTCCGGGGTTAACACGACACAACCTCGGTTGCGGTCTTTTTCCGTGATTACGGAACTGCCACAATCATTGGCGCGGCTTCGGGAACTGTCTGAAAACCTCTGGTGGGTCTGGCACAGGGATGCACAGGAGCTTTTCGAGTGGATTGACGCTGATGGTTGGCGGAAGAGCGGGCACAATCCTGTCCATTTTTTGGATACCATGGATCGCGACCGGCTCAACCACCTTTCCGGCGACACTGAGTTCATGGGACGTTTTTTCAGTATTCTCGAAAGATTTGATGCCTATATGGCGGAGACTGGCAAGGCGGATCATTCTGGTATTACATGGGATAATCCGGTCGCGTATTTTTCCATGGAGTTCGGTCTGCACGAGTCCATTCCCATCTATTCAGGCGGTCTCGGCCTGCTGGCTGGTGATCATATCAAGGCTGCCAGTGATCTGAACCTGCCGTTCGTCGGAGTCTCGCTGCTGTATAAGCACGGATATTTCCATCAGAAAATCAATGGCAATGGTGACCAGGTGGTTGAATACAGGCAGAACAACTTTGCCTCCATGCCCATTCTTCAGCTTCACGACAGCAAGACGGAACGCGTTCTCGTTGCCGTGGATCTGCCTGGGCGCACTGTTTATGCCAAGATTTGGGAAGTCCATGTCGGTCGCGCCAAGCTGTATCTTCTCGATACCGATGTGGTGGAGAATTCCCGGGCTGACAGGGATATTGCCGATCGGTTGTACGAACCGTCATCCAAGGGGCGTATTGAACAGGAGATTATCCTTGGGATCGGCGGTGTCAGGATGCTCAAGGCGCTGAATATCAAGCCGAGCCTTTACCATCTCAATGAGGGGCACTCGGCATTTCTGCTCTTTGAGCGCATCCGGCAGTATATGCTCTTAGAAAATGTTGATTTTTCCACGGCAAAGGAAATTCTCCGCGGTTCCACCGTGTTCACCATGCATACGCCGGTCCCGGCAGGTAATGAACGGTTCGAGAAGTCGCTGGTGGAGAACTATTTCCGCGGCTATACCGAAAAAATGGGGTTGCCGTGGGATGCTCTGTGGAACCTGGGACATATCTATGCCGAGGAAGCAGACCATCTGAACATGACAGTCCTGGCCTTGCAGCTTTCATATGCCAGAAACGGCGTCAGCAGATTGCACGGCGATGTCTCCCGGCGCATGTGGATGGACTTGTGGCGTGGATTTCTGCTTGGCGAAGTGCCGGTTGGACATATCACCAACGGCGTACATATTACGTCCTGGCTCGATGAACGGCTTCGCCACGATATCGAGGAAAGCTGTTCTTTTTCCATTCATCGCGCGCTCCTTGAGAACACTGACTGGACGTGTCTCGATCATCTTGATGACCGTCGGCTCTGGGATACTCATGTGGCGTTGAAGCATCGGCTGTATGATGAAGTGCGCAGTTCCGTCACGGAACAATGGACCAGGGAAGGGGAACCGCCCAACCGCCTGCATACGTTCCTTAAAGCCCTCAATCCAGATCATCTGACACTGTGCTTCGCCCGTCGCTGCACGGCGTACAAGCGTCCAACCCTGCTTTTCCACAATCTTAACAGGGCTAAGGAGATCTTCTGTAATCCGGAAAAGCCCGTGAACATCATCTTTGCAGGCAAGGCGCATCCGGCAGACACCATCGGTGCGAGTTACATCAACCTCATCAACCGCCTCGCCAAACATGATGACTTCATGGGCCAGGTCATTTTCCTTGAGGGCTACGACATTCGGCTTGCCCGTCTGCTCGTGTCCGGTGCGGACGTGTGGCTCAACAATCCCACACGCCTCATGGAAGCCAGCGGCACCAGCGGCATGAAGGCGGCAGTCAACGGCATCCCCAATTGTAGTATCCTCGACGGGTGGTGGGACGAAGCCTATGACGGCTCCAACGGATGGGCTATTGGGCAGGGGCTGGTCTACGAAAACCAGGTAAATCAGGATATTGTGGATGCGGACAATCTCTATGCGGTTCTCGAAACCTCGGTGGTCCCCGAGTTTTATGACCGGGACGGCGACGGTGTCCCGCACATGTGGCTCAAGCGCATGAAGGAATCCATGAAGACCGCGTTCCGGCAGTATGGCACCCACCGCATGGTCCGGGAGTATATAGACGACATGTACCTTCCCACCATAGCGATTTCCCACCTGCGCAACAAGAAAGACTACGCCCTTTCCCAGGAGATAGGAGACTGGCGTAAACGAATTCCGGGTCGTTTTTCAACAGTGACCATCAAGGAGATTCATGTTGACGGCATTCACGGGGATGTCTTCAAGCTGGGTGAAAAATTCGCGGTTATAGCCATTATAGACAAGGGGCAGTTACTGACTGAAGAACTTCTTGTCGAGTTGGTTGTGGCAACGGCGAGCGAAGATGCTGTCATTGACTGCGTCCCTATGAAACTGGAGCATGCAGAGGGCAACAGCCTTGACTTCAGTGTGCAATACTCCCCGAATTTCTCCGGGGAATGTCGGTTCGGCGTCAGGGTTATTCCCACCCATCCGGGGCTTGGCAGTAAATATGAAACCAAGCTGATCAAGTGGAGTTAAACTGGATTCTCCAAAAAAATAGGCTGGGCAAATCGCCCAGCCTATTTTTTTGGAGAATCTTCTACAACCCTATGCATCGCCGAGATCTCCGGTGACAGCCTGTATGACGTCTCCCTTGGCGTTGTAGGTGCCGGTGGCCTCAACCTTGACGAGCTGACGGGCCATTTCCGGGTTTTCCAGAACTTCACGCTGGAGCCTGACCTTGCGGATATTTTTGACTTGATCCGTCAGATTCGTGCCCTGTACTTCAAATCCAGCAACTTCCATGATCCGTACCTCCTTGGGTGGGGGATTGAATATGTTACATGCTGTCTTTATCGGCTTGTCTACGCAAACCTTTAGGGGGCGTGCCGGATCGCGGGGTGTGCGTTCCCCGGGAAGGCGGATTCCAGTGAGTTTTTTCATAGAGTTATGGTGAGAAATCTTTTTTATGAAAAGGCCGCAAAAAGCGGCCTTTCATTACTTGGATTCGCGTTCGTACACTTCGTCGAGGATTTCTTTGCCGCCGGCCTTGAGAACCAGATCAGCTAATTCCATGCCGATATCCCAAGCGTCTTTGGCATTGCCTTTGACGTCCATGCGGATGGGGCGGGAACCATCAACATCTGCCACGAACCCGGTCAGGTGAACCGAATCGCCGTCCAGTACGGACCATGCTGCAATGGGGACCTGACATCCACCGTTCAGGCCGGTCAGGAAGCCGCGTTCAGCCAATACCTGCACCTTGGTCGGGGCATGGTCGAGGAACTGGAGCATCTCGATCACTTCGGTGTTGTCCACGTGGTACTCGATGCCGAGTGCACCTTGTGCCACGGCAGGCAGAAATTCGGGTGGTCCGAGGATCTCGTGTTTGGGGGCGGAAAGTTCAAGACGGTTCAGCCCGGCAGTGGCGACCACAATGGCGTCGAACTCACCGTTCAGCAATTTCTTGACACGGGTGTCGAGGTTGCCGCGCAGGGATTCAATTTTAAGATCGGAGCGCAGGGTTGCCAACTGTGACTGGCGGCGCAGGCTGGACGTGCCGACGACAGCACCTTCCGGCAGTCCCTTGAGACCGTCGTATTTGACGGAGAGCAGGGAGTCGGTGGACGCTTCACGTTCGGGAATGATGCCGACTTCCAGCCCCTCGGGGAGCTCGGTGGGGACATCCTTCATGGAGTGGACCGCAATTTGTGCGCGACCATCGAGGAGGGCTTCCTCGATCTCTTTGACGAAGAGTCCTTTGCCGCCGACCTTGGCCAGCGGTACGTCGAGGATCTTGTCACCCTTGGTCTTGATCTTGAGCAGTTCCACGGTCAGGCCGGGGTGCTTGGCTTCGAGCAGATCCTTGATATGATTGGCCTGCCAGAGAGCGAGTGCGCTGCCTCGAGTGGCGATAGTCAGTGTCTTCATGGGAAACCTTCCGGTAAGAAAAAAGTTAACCGCAGCTGGAGCAGTCGCCGCCGGAGCAGCCGGAACATGGGGACGAAGATGAGAAACTGGTTCCTGAATCAGAGTCACTGCCGCCGGATTGAGGAGCGGACGCGCCGCCGATTCTGGAGCGGACTGCGCTCATGAGTTTGCCGGTTTTTTCGGACTGGCATTTGGGACAGGGCGGACATTCATCCCGGTCAAAGACGAGTTCTTCGAATTCGTGGTCACAATCACTGCATTTGTATTCAAATATGGGCATGGCATGCTCCGAAATGGTATTTTCGCCGGGTTCGCCCGGCAGAGGGAATCCATAGCCGAAAAGGGCTTGACTGGCAATGTGCAGAGAGAAAGGTAAGTCGTGAGGCTGCCGTGTCCAGTCCTGATCTGCGAAAACAATCCTTTACAGACAGCATTTCTGATGGAAAAGTACGAGAAGATGGAGAGGTATTATTCGGTGGTGCTTTTGGACACCGCCACAATATTCCTGGAGCATCATGAACGACGATTTCTTTGCCCTCGATCTTGCCAGCACTCTTGATGACGAAGGTGCACCAAAGCCCCCGTCCGGGTGGAAGTACATGTCACACGGCGGTATGTTCAGGTGTGTCTTCTCGACTACCCGGCCCGTGACTATGGGGATGGGGGCAAATCGGAGGAAACATTCCAGTCAGACGTTCTGGTATGTGGAACAGGTGGGGCGGGAAGAATTCTCCGGCCGAACGATAAATGACAGGCACCTGCCTTCCGGTGACCCGGAACCCATCACCATGCAGGATCTGGTCAGCAACTATACCCCGGAGCTATCCTATTTCGAGGAACTGGTGCGTCCGGCCATGGATGCCGCTCAAGGTGATACGGATCATGCTGTGGCCATCGATGCCAACGGAATGATGTCGCTATTTGGTCTGAGCCTGATTTATCTCTCCCGTCATGAGCCTGACAGGGCAAGAGAGTTGCTTGATCAGCTTGTGCGGATCAAGGCTGATTTCGACGGCAAAGATCAGTTCCTGTTTAATGATTTTGGCATAGCACTGCGCAAGAGCGGGTTGTACCCGGAGGCCATGGCGTATTTCCGCCGGGCACTCGAGTTTGTGGGGGACGATGAAAATCTCTATTACAACTTGGCACGTGTCCATTACGAAAACAATGATTGGGAAGGGTGTCTTGAGCATCTTATTATCTCTCACAGGCTCAATCCCAAACTGGATGTGACGCGGAATCTGCTGGAGATGATCGTAGGACTGGATCAGGACCATTCGTTGCTGGGACGATATGGCAAGCCGACAGTGCCACCGCATATAGCATCACGGGCACGGCAGATATTGACGGCTGATTCCGGCAGGCTGAAGCTGGATGAAGAACCAGTTGTCATGGGTATCCAGCCCGGGCGGGCACGGTCCGGTGCTGTCGGCGTCGTGGAACTCAAGAAGCATGGCAGCGAGAAATAGCCGATTGCAGGCTTTCTTCAGTTTGTGTTTTTTGCTCAATGACATGGTCGAAACTCGTTCATACTCTTATTTCATACCCCTAAAGATGGTTTTCCTCCCTTCCGATAAGACGCATGGTTGAAGGGGTGGCGGGATGTCCGACGAAAGTCGGCGTCATCATCACAAATAAACGCGGTTGGTGTCGCGGGAGCCCAATGCACTACGCACAGGCTGGCAGCACCGTGTTCGACCACATCATGACAGCTCGGAACGAGTCAGGGGAAGACGCGTGACGAGATGAGTGGTCGGGCGCGTCGCAGCTGTGCAAAGGACTTCCATGAGGCAGGATTCGCATGTTTCCCTGGACGACAGGGGACAATCATCTTTCAAGCGCGGTCATGGCGACATCAGCCATGTCTGCTGCATTTTCTCCACACCGAGAACCCACATGTTCAGTCGGGCGACAACATTGCGGGGTCAGGGGCAAAAACATTACTGGCTCGTCCGACAGGTGGACGAAGCCTCTTTTGGCGTGCGGGGAGTGGATGGAGATTTCCTGCCGTTCGGGGCAGAAGCGATCATTCCCCTCAGCGAGTTGATTGCCCATTATTCACCAGAGGTGGCTGTCTTTGAAGAACGTCTGCTGACTGCAACTCGTGAGTATGGGATTCGGCTGGGCAGCGGTAATCGCAAGGTCGCAGTTCGTGATTCCATCTTTCGCGTGGATGCACCAAGTGTGCGCGGACTGTTTAAACTCGCCCTCAAATTTATCCATGCACGCAAGCTTTCGAGAGCCCGTGTCCTTGTCCGGGAACTCCTTAGACTTACAACAGAGTATGCCGGCAAAGATCAGTTCCTGTTCAATGATTTCGGTATCCGTTTGCGCAAGGCCCATTTCTATGAAGGGGCGGTTATCTGCTATCGTCGCGCGCTGTCTTTTACGCAGGTCGATGATCACCTTTATTACAATCTGGCGCGTGCGTATTATGAGCAGGGTCAATGGTGGGACTGCATGAATGCGCTGGTATCGTGTTTTGATCTGAATCCGGAGCTGCCCGTTGCGCGTGATTTGGTGGTGTTGACCCTGGCCTTGGCTGACAGTGCCAGGCTGCGGATGCGGTATGGCAAGCCGCCGGTGCCGGATGGTGTGGCCCGACGGGCAGAAGTTCTCGGCGAAGCGGTTTTTGTTCATGATGAGACAGCTCAGGAAACCGCCAGAAAACGGAGTCTGCGTAAGGAAGAGGCTGAAGGTTTGTGGCTTCCTGGCAGAGACGCGGTCGGGCTGTAAGGGAGTCCGGAAAGTACGTCGCATTTGACAAAAAACAAAGCCCCGGCGCATGAGCGTCGGGGCTTTTGGTTCTTATTGGGAGGACTGGGTTAGCATTTTTTTGCCTGGGGCCAGATCTCATCCACCTTTTCGATGGTTATAATCTTGATTCTCTTGCGAAGCTCGTCGGGAATCTCGCTCAAATCCTTTTTGTTTTGGGACGGGATGAGCACCTTCTTCATGCCGCGCGAGACGGCTGCAAGGATCTTTTCCTTGACGCCGCCGACAGGCAGGACCCTTCCGCGCAGGCTGATTTCGCCGGTCATGGCCAGGTCCGGACAGACCGGGGTGTTGGTCAGGGCGGAAATGAGTGCGGTCACAAGCGTCACTCCGGCAGATGGGCCGTCCTTGGGAGTGGCCCCTGCGGGGACGTGGACATGGATATCCAGTTTGTCCGAGAAGTTCGGGTCGATACCATAGGTGTCAGCCATGGTGCGGGCAATGGACAGGGCGGCTTGTGCCGACTCCTTCATCACGTCGCCGAGTTTGCCGGTCAGGGTGAGCTTGCCTTTGCCGGGCATGGTGGTCACCTCAATGTGCAGGATCTCGCCGCCGTACGGTGTCCAGGCCAGACCCACCGCAACGCCTGGGGGCAGTATGGTTTCCTTCTCATCGTCAAGGAAGCGTGGCGGTCCGAGCAATGTATACAGGTTCTTGGTCGTGATCTTGAACGGACCTTTTTCCCCTTCGGCCTTTTTTCGGGCCATCTTGCGGCACAGAGTGCCGATCTCTCGCTCGACGTTGCGCAGTCCGGCCTCACGGGTGTACTCGCGAACCACCTTGGCTATCAGCTTGTCACTGATCGCCATTTCCTTTTCATTGAGACCGTTCTCAATGGTCTGGCGGGGAAGGATATACCGACGGGTGATGACGGTCTTCTCCTGTTCGGTGTACCCGGGAATGCGGATGACTTCCATACGGTCCAGCAGCGGTCCGGGGATAGAGTCGAGCATATTGGCCGTGCAGATGAACATGACCTTGGAAAGATCGAACGCCACGTTCAGATAGTGATCCGTGAACGAGTAGTTTTGTTCTGGATCGAGCACTTCAAGCAGTGCGGACGACGGGTCGCCTCGGAAATCCGAGCCGAGTTTGTCGATTTCGTCCAGCATTATGACAGGGTTGCGAGTGCCGCATTGCTTGATGGCCTGGATGATACGTCCGGGCATGGCTCCTATGTAAGTTCGGCGATGACCGCGAATTTCGGCTTCATCTCGCATACCGCCAAGGGACATGCGGTGGAATTTGCGACCCAGAGAACGCGCGATGGAGCGACCAAGGGAGGTCTTGCCGACACCGGGGGGGCCGACGAAGCAGAGGATCGGGCCTTTCATCTTGGGGTTGAGTTTGCGCACGCTCAGGTATTCGAGGATACGCTCCTTGACCTTTTCGAGATCAAAATGATCGTCGTTCAGGATGGTCTCGGCTTTTTTAATATCCAGTCGGTCACGGGATGTCTTTTTCCAGGGCAGTTCAGTCATCCAGTCAAGATAGGTGCGGATAACCGTGGCTTCCGAAGATTCGGCGTGCATGGACTCAAGCCGTCTGAGCTGTTTGAAAGCCTCTTTCATGACGTCTTTGGGCATCCCGGACGCACCGATGCTTTTGCGAAGCCCCTCCATCTCTTCGGATTCGTCGCCTTCGTCACCCAGCTCGCGTTTGATCGCCTTGAGTTGTTCTCGGAGATAGAAGTCGCGCTGGGCCTTGTCCATGCCTTCTTTGGCCATGGTCTGGATTTTGTTCTGCATGCTTGCCACTTCCACTTCCTTGAGCAGCTGTTGATTGACAAGCTCAAGGCGTTTCATGGGGTCATGGCATTCGAGAATTTTCTGGGCGGCTTCCACCTTCATGCGCAGGTTGGAGGCAATCAGATCAGCCAGTCGACCTGGCTCGGACACGTTGTTCAGGACAGACATGATGTCCTGTGCCGAGATGCCACGCAGGGCGAGGATTTTCTCAGACTGTTCACGGGAAGAGCGGACAAGTGCTTCCTGTTCAGCAGTCAGGTCGCCGGTTTCCGGCTCCATGAGCGGTTCCAGTTCGGCTATGTGAAACGGTTCGTTGGCGGTAAAGCGTTTGACCTTGGCGCGGGCCAGTCCCTGGACCAGAACCTTCAGTCGACCGTCAGGCATTTTCAGCATCCGCATGATCATGCCGACGGTGCCTGTTGTATAAAGCTCCTCTTCCGTCGGGTCCTCCACGGCCTCATCCTTCTGTGTCAGGATGAGGATATACCGATTGCCGGAAAGGGCGGCGTCTACCGCCTGGACTGATTTCGCACGGCCCACGAACAGCGGCAGAATCATGTAGTTGAAAACCACAATGTCGCGCACCGCCAGAACCGGGAGTGTCTGGGGAATATCAGCTGCGTTAGGACCGGACATGCCTGTCCCGTCGCCGAACAGTCCGGAATTTCCGCCCGGATTGGTCAGTGCCTCGATAATGTCCGGCAGTTCCTCTCCTCTTGGAGTGGGTGCCTTTGGTGCCGAGGTGTCAGGCTTTTTTGCCGGGGCTTTATCTTTAATGTCATCCGACTTCTTGCGTTTGATCCGCGTCGGTTGGATGGGGGATTTCTTGTTTTTTTTGCTCAAGGGGATAACCTCTCATTTGAGTGCAAACTGAGTGTGTTACACCTAATAAGTCGTTAATTCCTGTTTGCAAGTATATTATTATTGTAAAAAATAGTTTTTAGCGGCGAACGGAGAAGGAAGGGAGTATTTCATCAGTTTCGGACCATGTGGCGTCGATTTTCGTTACCCGAGCCAAGGGTGGCCCTTCCCAGAGGCGTTGTTCGAATTTCTTGAGCAGTTCATCGTTGCCGTGGGCCAGTGCTTCAACGTTGCCATCTTTCATGTTGCGGACCCAGCCCGTGACACCTAATTCCCTGGCCATGTCACGGGTCCATGCCCGGAACCAGACTCCCTGTACCTTGCCGTGGATAGTCGCGCGGAATTGACGCATCAAAGGTATCCTCCCTCATAAAAGCTGAAATAATCCTTGTCCGTGACAACGATATGGTCATGAACGGTGATGTCCAGATTTTGTGCGGCTTCCTTGATCATGCCGGTCAGCAGGATGTCTTCCTTGGAGGGTGTGGGGTCGCCGCCGGGATGGTTATGCGCGAGTATGATGCTGACGGCTTCAAGGCGAAGGGCCATGGCAACTATTTCACGCGGAAACACCGGAGCAGCATTGACCGTGCCGTTTCCAATTCTTTCCCATGCGATAACCCTGTTTTTCGAGTCGAGAAATGCAGTCCAGAACTCCTCGATGCCCTTGCTGCCAAGTCGAGCTATTGCGGCCTTGGCCACGTCTCTCGGATCGGACAACGGCTGTCCGCTTCGAGCCTGTGCCTCTCCCAGCCGAGCGTAGAGTTCCTGCAGCAACGTCCAGTAAGCAGTAATCGCCGGGCCAACTCCCTTGACTGTATTCAGCTGGTCGGGCCGGGCTGTGATCGCGTCTTTGAGCGAGCCAAATCGGTCGATCAGTTTTTTTGCCAGCGGTTTCGTGTCTCTGCGTGGTAGCACCTGTGCAAGTACGAGTTCCATGATCTCATAGTCCGCAAGACTGCGGCTGTTGTCTACGAGTTTGGCTTTAAGTCTTTGGCGGTGGCCGAGATAATGGGGTGTGTCTGACTTGGTCATCGGGCTCGGCGGGCTTGTTGTTTGGGTTGAAAAAGGTCGATCAGTCCGGCCATGAGAATGTCCAGCGCCTCTTCATATCGACGTTCTCCAGTCTTGAGAGACAGTTCAGCTTCAAGGGCCAGATCGATCATTCTGGCTACACCCGCTTGGCCGAGCCGTTGGGCGATAGGGGCTTTTTTCTTGAGCATGTAAGGATTGCCCTTGGGGTTTTCGCCATTGGCGAGCATCCAGTACATGCGGGCCTGGCTTGCAAGGAACCCGATGAGATTGAATAGCATCTGGTCCTTGGCCGACTTGGCGTGGTCGTTGAGGACCCTTTTCCACACTGAAACTTCGGCACCGGGTTGAGCCAGGGCGTCCATAAGTTCAAAAAAAGGCATTTCGCCGGTCTGAGCCACGAGGTCGACATATTCTTTGCGGACCAGACGCTCATCGCCAGCGGCCAGTGCAATTTTGTCCAGTTCCAACCGTGACGCCACGGCATCCATGGGCAAGGCAAAGGCCAAGGCTTGTCCCGCGCCGGGTTCGAAGGTCAAGCCTTCGCGTGCGGCCCAGGCTTTGACAAAATCCGTCAGCGAACGCTGGTCAAGCCCTTTCGACTCCCATATCCATTGTTCCTTTTTGGCTTTCTTAAAAAGGCCCCGACGAGATAGGGCCACAGGGATCGGCGACGTTTTCCCCTTCCATTCCCCTTCCAGGCAGAACAGGGGGAAGATATCACTGCCAAGCCCTTTGACTCCGGCATCAAGTTTATCCCACTGGTCCGCCTTGAGAGTGTGAGCGCGGCGTACAACCAACGCCTTGGGCTGGGGGAAGAGCGATTTGATGGTCAGATCGGCCCAGAATGCGTTCGGCAGTGGCTCATCATCGTCACCCCAGAACGTTTTGGTTTCCCAGTCGTTCTGACCGGATGCTTTGAGACGCGCATCAATTTGGGTTTTGATGAGTTGTGGATCAGGACAGACCAGAAACAGATATTTAGGGCGGTTCATGGCGTACCTAATAGTTCTGGGTCATGCGGTCAGCCAGACGCCGGATTCCCAGTCGGGTGACTTCGGCGTCGGCATTGGCTTCATCGCCGGTGAAGAAGGGCCAGTTCTGCGAAATAGTCCCGGACTGCCACAGTACGGAGTCGTCAGTCGTGGAGCGAATGGTTGCATTGAATGTGAATACTGCAACGGAACGAAGTGTTTCGTCGCTGCCGCCGCTTACCGCTGTTGGACGATAGTAACGGCGGATATCAATGGATATGACAGAGTCGGCTTGAGCCTGTGTGTCGACCCAGGTGATGGTGCCGCGATTATTCAGCTCATCCCTGAGGAGCTTGCGAATGCGCGGTTCGATCCAAGAGAGCGTTGTCGGGTTGGTTATTTCGCGGATAGCGAGGGTTCGGTATTCCGGGGGCAATACTGAAACGCCACCTTCGCCCAAAGTGTAACCGCTGCATCCTGTGAGAATCAGGATCAGGAAAATGGCACTATATCGAAGAGATTTCATGTATGTTCTCCATGTCGGTCTTTTGAATTGGGGAATGGTAATTGGAATTTGCACAAAGGTCCACTTTGATATGACTAGGACGGTTCGCATGGGGCGACGGGCTTGAAGAATGTGGGGCTTCAGTGTTTGAGAAGGGAAGGAGTCAAGAGGGGGCACTTTGAGAGCTGCCTGTATTGTTGAACAGGTATTTTCGGTGGCGGACCATTGTTGGGTGCGTGGCGCACCCAAGGCACTCCAGCCCCTCCTGGCGGGGGCAGTTATCAGGAAGACAGCCAGAGAAGAGTTTCTTGCCTGTTTTTTTGCCACTCCGCAAAAAAGCAGGTCGTCATATAGGCGAAACCTTTTTAAATACCGTTTGCACTCCCCCCACTACGAATGCGCGCATCTCCTCAAAAAAAGTAGGCAATCCTTACTGTTACGATTGCGAAACGCTGCTTCATCAGCTCTTCATGCCTCGTCTTGAGCCGTAATTTTCACCTTCCCTCTAAAGATAGTTTAAACACCGCCGATATGTTTCATGAATCGTCGGATTGCGCCCGGTGGTTCTGGATAAAAATTCAAGGGTTGGGAGACCCTTCAAACCCGCAGGGACGCGGGGAGGGAGATTGAATATGGCCAGGGACGGCGATATACTCTTTTCAGTAATTATTCCCTCCACGGGCAACCGGCCAAAAGCTTTACAAAAAGCGGTTTCATCCGTTGATACAGCGGCCCGGTTCGCAGGATTGGAGAGTGGGCAGATTGAGATTCTCATAGGCTTCGATGGTGTCCGGGGAAAAATACCTACGGCGGACTATATGGTCAGAGCCTTCAACCTGCCAAGGGATAACGACTGGGGCAATGGTATCCGCGACATGCTGCTCAAGGTGGCGTCCGGTGAAAAAGTGATTTTCCTGGATGACGACAATGTCATCAAGCCATACACCCTCAAGCAATACATCAAGCATTTCGATGCCGAGATGGTTGTCGGTCGCATCGACACCCAACTTGCATTCGACCAGCCGTTCAAGCCGGTTTTCGACTCCGGGGCAATGATTCGGCCTGACAATATCGACCCGCTGTGTCTGTGCCTCTCGCGCAGATTGGTCGTCGATCGATGCGGCGGCTGGCAGTATCGCGGCAAATACGATGCCGACTACCGCAACATCCTTGAGTGGCATCGTCGCGCCCATAGCGTGACCGTGATCGAGGAAATTGTCGGGATCTATGACGCTGGCCGCAGTCTGGATTCCAGAGCCCTTTCAAGTCGACAGACGGGGTTGCTTGACCGTTTGGCTGCCGGTCGTGTTGCCAGTGCCAATTCTGTGGGACGTTCAGCGTTCCAAGGACTCGCACTTGCCTGATTTCTGGTAAATGAAAAACCGTTGAGATTTCAGCCGCTGTCCCTGTCGATCTGTATGCAGGGACAGCGGTCTTTCTTTTTTCGTCGATCTTGGTAGAGTGCACACATAATCGCCATGACCATGAGGAACCAGTCGATGACGTTGATCAACAAATTGCAAAACAGGAAAACTGCCTGGCGGATATTCACGGTTCATGCAGGTATATCCATGACTCTGCTGGTCCTTTCCATCTTCCCGATGCTGTTTTTCCCAGATCAGCCCTATACGCAGGCTGTCCCTTTACTGGCTGCCGCAATGGTTCTTGGTCTGTCTCTGTATTGCGCCACGCGGTTTATGCGACTGTTGGAAGAGGCGCATGACAAGATATCCACTCTTTCGGCTCATGACGACCTCACCGGACTTCCCAATCGTCGATGGTTTTTTGATCGGTTGGATGAGGAGGTGGATCGTGCTTTCCGCTACGGCAACGCACTTTCCATGATAATGATCGACATAGACCACTTCAAACACGTCAACGATTCCTTTGGACATCCTCTTGGCGACATGGCCCTGGCTGAAGTGTCCCGGCTCCTTTCGGCCAACGTGCGTACTTCGGATATCGTAGCCCGGTATGGTGGGGAGGAGTTTGCGGTGCTTCTCCCGGAAACAGCTGCGGATCAGGCCGTTCTGGTCGCCGAGAAGCTGCGCATGGTGGTGGAAGTCAACGATATCAGTCTGGAAGGGCCGCAGGTCAAAGTGACGATAAGTTGTGGCGTGGCCGATCTCCAGTCTGTGAAAAAAGGCAGGGGCAGTACGAGAGATGCTTTTGTCCTTGCAGCCGACAACACCATGCACCGAGCCAAGGAAAACGGCAGGAATCAGGTTCTTGCCTTTGTTCCAAAAAGCGACAAGCATATTCCACTCGTCTGATTTCATTCGTTGCCTTTGGCGTGAGAATGACTATCTTTGATGACGCAGGATCGCCCGCGAATGCCCTGTTGCGTTCAGCGTTTCTGCATCAGTCTGATATGTAACAATTTTTAACTTGGATTTTTCCCCTTTCCCACCGGGGTCTTTTACGTTAAGTAATGTGTCCCCGATCGGAGTGCGTCAGGCGTGGTCTGCGTATGGACAGTGGGAAAAAACAATATTGAGGTGCGAAGACATGGCACTGTGCAAAATCGAAGAAGCCATTGAGGATATCCGCCAAGGCAAGATGGTCATTATGGTGGATGACGAGGACCGCGAGAACGAAGGCGATCTCGTCTGTGCCGCAGAGGCGGTGACCCCGGAACTGATCAACTTCATGGCCACCTATGGTCGCGGTCTGATCTGTCTGCCCATGAATAATGAAATGGCTGATGACCTTGGCCTGGAACTCATGGCCAAGAAAAATGAATCCGGGTTCGGAACAAATTTCACGGTTTCCATTGAGGCCCGTGAGGGTGTGACCACGGGTATATCAGCTGCTGATCGCGCTACCACTGTGCTGGCCGCTGTTGAAGACGGCGCATCCCCGGAGTCCATTGTGACGCCCGGACACATCTTTCCCCTTCGAGCCAAGGACGGCGGTGTACTCGTGCGTGCAGGTCAGACCGAAGGCGGTTCTGATATCGCACGTCTGGCCGGGTTCAAGCCTGCTGCCGTGATCTGCGAGATCATGAACGAAGACGGTTCCATGGCTCGTCTGCCCGACCTTGAGATTTACGCCAAGAAGCATGGTCTGAAAATCTGCTCCGTGGCTGATCTCATTGCCTACCGCATGAAGTTTGACGGCCAGTCCGTGACCAAGGTCGGCGAGGCCAAACTGCCCACTCGCTGGGGCAATTTCAAATCCGCCGCCTTCAATTCCGAGGCCGACGGCAAGACCCACATCGCCCTGTATATGGGCGACATTCATCCCGACGAGCCGACGTTGGTCCGTGTGCACTCCGAGTGCCTGACCGGTGACGTGTTCGGTTCCCTGCGCTGCGACTGCGGTCCCCAGCTGGCTGATGCCATGTGCATGATCCGTAACGAGGGCAAGGGAGTGCTGGTTTACATGCGACAGGAAGGACGCGGTATCGGTCTTGGCAACAAGATCAAGGCCTACCACTTGCAGGATCAGGGGTATGACACTGTTGAAGCCAATGTGAAACTCGGTTTTCCGCCGGACCTGCGTGAGTACGGCACCGGTGCTCAGATTCTCGTTGCACTCGGTGTGTCCAAGATGCGCCTGATGACCAACAATCCCAAGAAAATGGTTGGATTGGAGGGCTACGGTCTGGAAGTCACCGAACGTGTGCCCATCGAAGTCGGTTCGTGCAAGTTGAACGAAAAGTACCTCAAGACCAAACACGACAAGATGGGGCACCTGCTGCACATCAATGGGACGGACGGCGAATAGTCGTTGTCAGATTTGACTTTTCAGGAACTGCTACCGTAATACATTGCATATATATTTTATTGTGTAGGGAGAAAATATCATGTCTATGAAGACTGTCGAAGGACAATTGAATGCCCAGGGGTTGAAGGTCGCCATAGTTGCGGCTCGTTTCAACGATTTCATCGTTGATCGCCTTATTTCCGGTGCCGTGGATTATCTGGTTCGTCACGGTGGAAACGAAGATAACCTGACCCTGGTTCGACTACCCGGTGCCTTCGAGCTCCCCATTGCCGCTCAGAAACTGGCTCGTTCCGGCGATTACGACGGCGTGCTTGTGCTTGGTGCCGTCATCCGTGGCGCTACTCCGCACTTTGACTACGTCTGCAACGAGTGCGCCAAGGGCGTGGCTCAGGCCAGCATGGAGTCCGGTGTGCCCATGGGCTTTGGTCTGCTGACCTGTGACTCTCTGGACCAGGCCATCGAGCGTGCCGGTTCCAAGGGTGGCAACAAAGGTGTGGAAGCCGCTTCCGCGCTGCTTGAGACCATCCGTGTTTTGGAGCAGCTCTAGTTTATGGCCGGCATGAAAAAGGGCAATCGGCCCGGCATACGCAGAGTGGGACGTACTCTGGCTTTTCAGGTGCTTTACTCAATGCGTTTTCGTGACGCCAAGAACCCCATGGACATGGAAACACTGTTTGCCATCTCTCCTTCGGTTCTGGATCAGGAGTCTGAGACTGCGCGTGAGTTCGCTCATGCATTGGTCATGGGCGTGGACGCAAACCGTGAAGCGATCGACAAGACCATTGATGAGCACACTCAGCATTGGAAGATCGCACGCATCGCTATTGTGGAGTTGTCCATTTTGCGACTTTCGCTCTACGAGATGATGTTTACCGATATTCCGGTCAAGGCCGCCATCAATGAGGCTATCGAACTGTCCAAGACCTTCGGGGATGAGAAGTCCCGTTCCTTTGTGAACGGTATTCTGGACGGCGTAGCCAAGTCTCTCAATAAATAAGTATTTCAAATCATAAAGGTTCCATCATGGCTTTAGGAAAATATACCCCGGAAGCTATCGAGAAGAAGTGGCAGGATATCTGGAAAGAGTCCGGTTGCTTCGAAGTCGAAACAGATCCAGGTAAGCCGAAGTATTATGTGCTGGAGATGTTTCCATATCCGTCCGGCAAGATTCACATGGGTCATGTGCGCAACTACTCCATCGGTGATGTGGTCGCACGCTTCAAGACCATGCAGGGTTTCAACGTGCTGCACCCCATGGGGTGGGACGCGTTTGGTCTGCCTGCCGAGAATGCGGCCATCAAGAACGAGACCCATCCGGCCGAGTGGACGTATCAGAATATCAGCGAGATGCGCGAGCAATTGCAGCGGCTTGGGTATTCCTATGACTGGCGTCGTGAAATTGCGACCTGTCGTCCTGAGTATTACAAGTGGGAACAGAAGTTCTTTCTCAAGTTTCTGGAAAAGGGCCTTGCCTATCGCAAGGATTCTCCCCAGAACTGGTGCCCGACCTGTAACACCGTGCTCGCCAACGAGCAGGTGGAAGAAGGTCTGTGCTGGCGATGTGATTCCGAAGTCGAACAGAAAGACATGGAACAGTGGTTCCTGCGCATCACCGACTACGCCGACGAGCTGTTGAAAGACCTTGAAGGTCTTGAGAAGGGCTGGCCCGAACGCGTGTTGACAATGCAGCGCAACTGGATCGGCAAATCCTATGGTGCCGAGTTGACCTTTCAGGTCAAGGATATGGCTGAAACCATCGACGTGTTCACCACTCGCCCTGACACCCTGTTCGGTGCAACCTTCATGTCTGTGGCTGCCGAGCATCCATTGGTTGAGACGCTTATCGCCGATGCCGAAAACAAGGCTGAGATCGAGGCCTTCGTCAACAATATCCGCAATATGGACCGCATCAAGCGCGGTGCCGACGATCTGGAAAAAGAAGGTATTTTCACAGGTAAATACTGTGTGAACCCGGTCACGGGCAAAGATATCCCCATCTTCATCGCCAACTTCGTGCTCATGGGCTACGGAACTGGTGCTGTCATGGCGGTTCCTGCTCACGATCAGCGCGATTTCGAGTTTGCCACCAAATACGGTTTGGCCATGCAGGCGGTTATCAATCCGCCGGAACTGCATGACAAGGGCGAAGTCCTGAACGCTGCCGATCTTGAAGCCGCTTACACCGACCCGGGATTCCTGATCAACTCCGGCGACTTCGACGGCATGCCCAATGAGGCTGCCAAGAAAGCCGTGGTCGAGCATCTGGACGAGTCCGGCAAGGGCAAGATGGCGGTCAATTACCGCCTGCGTGACTGGAACGTTTCGCGTCAGCGTTTCTGGGGTGCTCCCATCCCGGTCATCTACTGCGAAGATTGTGGTGCGGTGCCTGTCCCCGAGGACCAGTTGCCCGTGCTGTTGCCGGAAAACGCACAGGTGCGCAAGGACGGCAAGTCCCCGCTGCCCACCATGGAAGAGTTCGTGAACTGCGAATGTCCCAAGTGCGGCAAGGCTGCCCGTCGCGAGACCGATACGTTTGATACATTCTTCGAATCTTCCTGGTATTACATGCGCTATTGCGACCCGCGCAATGACGAGGAAGCACTTGGTTCCGAACATCTGGATTACTGGATGAACGTGGACCAGTACATCGGCGGCATCGAGCATGCCATTTTGCATCTGCTCTATTCCCGCTTCTTTACCAAAGCGTTGCGCGATACCGGGTTTGTCTCGGCGAGCGAGCCTTTCTCCAACCTGCTTACGCAGGGCATGGTGCTCAAGGATGGCGGCAAGATGTCCAAATCCAAGGGCAACGTTGTCGATCCCAACTCCATGATCAATCAGTACGGCGCGGATGCCACTCGTTTGTTCATTCTGTTCGCCTCTCCGCCTGTCAAGGAATTGGAGTGGTCCGATCAGGGAATTGAAGGCGCGTTCCGTTTCCTGAGTCGCCTCTGGCGTTTGGTTGAAGAGATGGAAGACGTGTTGGAACCTGTCCTGCCGACGGCTGCGACTGATCCCCAGTCCGAAGCTGCAAAGAAACTTCGCTTCAAGGAACACGAAACCATTCGTCGGGCTACGCGTGACATCGAAAACGAATTCCAGTTCAACACGGTCATTGCGGCTGTCATGGAACTGGTTAACGAGATGTACCACGTCAAGGACGAACTCAAGGAATCCGATCCCACGGCCATGTCTTCAGCCATTGCAACGGCTGTGACATTGCTGTCCCCGGTGACTCCGCACATATGCGAGGAACTGTGGCAGGCTCTGGGGCATGAAGCCGGTCTGACTTCCCAGTCCTGGCCGAGCTATGATGAAAAGGCACTTATCAAGGATGAAGTCACCATGGTCGTTCAGGTCAACGGCAAGGTGCGGGGCAAGTTCCAGGCGCCTAACAATGCTCCTAAGGAAGACGCGGAAAAGATCGCTCTCGAACTGGAGAACGTGGTCAAATTCATCGAAGATAAAACGGTTCGCAAGGTTATCGTCATCCCTAATAAATTGGTAAATATTGTAGCTAATTAGAAAGACGCTGTTTGAATCAAATATAAAGCCCGGAAGGATGATGTCCTTCCGGGCTTTTTGCATGCGTTACGGCAGTGTTTAGTGTTGATATCTGGCGTCTCCAAATCCGAGAATGGGATAAAAGATGAAAGGAAGCAGGAAAAGGCCTGCGGCGAACACTCCGGGTTGTCCGAATTTCCTGGCAAGAGCGATTGAGAGAAAGATAAACAACACCAGATTAACTACAGGGATAAAATATCCGATGAACCAGTACCATTCCTTGCCGCCCATACGATTGAGAACCCACAGATTGTAGAAGGGGATGAGGCTGGCCCAACCGTATTCACCGGCTTTTTCAAATGTCTTCCACATGCCGATACAGACGGCGACGATAATTGCGATGTTGATCAATGTCATCATTCAGGAGGCTCCTGCTAGAAGGTCTTTTGCGATAGGCTTTTCATATATGGATAGGCAGTTTGGGTCAACGGGGGGTATGAGCTTTAAGCTTTTGGCAGTTGACATACAGATGTGATGAAACTGCGTTCCAGAGTGGTGACGGATAAGGGAGGCTTTCTCTTTTGGGGAGGGGATGCCTTCCTTTTTTTACCCTTCCACTGGCTTCTTTACACCTGCTCTGTGAAGCTGAAATCGTTTGCCATCACCACCTGACAGAATCGTCTGTTCAACGTCTGATTGTGGTGCCTCACAATCTGTTCTCCCGTAAGAACCCCGTTATCATATGATGTATGCGCATCGCCGATAAGTACATTCTCATATCCGTGGGCCAATGCACTGCGAATGGTGGTGTCCACACAGCATTCTGTCTGTAGACCACAAAATATAAGCTTTTCGGCACCGAGCTTTTTGAGGTTGGCGTCGAAATCGGTCTTCCAGAAAGCATCATAAGAAAATTTCAGGGAGATGTGGTCGCCTTCTTGCGGAGCAATTTCCGGCCTGAACAGCCAGTTGTGTGAACCCTTTTCAAACGCGGACCCTGTACCGTCTGTGGTATGTTGAATGTAATGAACCGGAATATTGTTTTTTCGTGCTGATGCTATAAGGTCTTCAATGGTTTTGAGAACGCGTTCACCTTCAAATGGAACAAAGCCTGGTGTTTCGAACATGATGTTTTGAACGTCAATGACAACGAGAACGGTCTGGTCGGCCATGATTGTTGCTCCTGATTGTTGGTTTGCCTATGAAGAAAGGCACGCTTTGCAGCGTGCCTTGTGTGGTGTTAAAATCCGTGTTCCCGAAGATAGTCCATGGTGATGCCGGGCTTTTTTTTGCCGGTGTCCTTGTCGCCGACCCAAGGTGTGACCATTCGTTCCACATATTTACCGATGATGTCGGTTTCCATGTTGACTGTGGTGCCGGGAGACCATCCACCAATGGTGGTCACCTTTTGTGTTTCGGGGATGATGTTCACTTCGAGCCAGGTAGGAGCGCAGTCGTTGACGGTCAGACTGATGCCGTCCAGGGTAATTGACCCTTTGGGGATGACGTACCTGCCGTGCGAAGCGTCAAAGGTGAGGCGGTAAA
Source organism: uncultured Pseudodesulfovibrio sp. (assembly GCF_963675635.1). Taxonomy (NCBI): domain Bacteria; kingdom Pseudomonadati; phylum Thermodesulfobacteriota; class Desulfovibrionia; order Desulfovibrionales; family Desulfovibrionaceae; genus Pseudodesulfovibrio; species uncultured Pseudodesulfovibrio sp. The sequence continues at coordinate 3,310,360 of NZ_OY776488.1, forward strand.
TTTTAGATTCACCTGATGGGCGAATTTCGGCGACTTCAGCAAGACAGTCCACATGGCCCGAAACAATATGTCCGCCGAAGCGGTCGCCCATGGCCAGGGCTCTTTCCAGGTTGACACTGGAGCCTACACGCAGTCCGCCCAGACTGGTTATTGAGGTGGTTTCCTTGGAGGCGTAGCAGGTGAACCAGTTGTCACCGTATGTTTCCACGGTCAGGCAGACGCCGTTGACGGCAATGGATTCGCCCAGTTCTATGGTGTCGAGATCGAATAGTGCCTTGATGCGAAAACGCGTTTCCGCGCCTCGGTTTTCGGCGGCCTCGATGCGGCCCATGCCCATGATTAAACCTGTGAACATAGATACTCCTCGCTCTTGTCTGCGCCGTTGTATCAGGCTGTGGGGCAGGTGTAAATCCGGGATCAGTCGAGATAACGGTTGACGAGGTCGGTGTAGTCCCGGGAATGTCGGATTCGATCAAGAGCCCGCTGAAAACGATTGATCAGGCTGTCGGGAACGTCGCTGCTGAAAGCGTAATATGATCGCATTTCCGTGACCTGCCAGACTGGTTTGAAGTCCGTGGGGTTCAAGCCAGCGTCTTGGACGGATTTAGAAAATATACGTGATTCCAGTGAGATGAGGTCAATGCGTCCGGAGACGAGCATTTTTATACACGCCTGTACGGATTGTAATGGTGTGATGTTGATTATGTGGCTCTGTTTGGTAAGCAGATCTTCGGAAGCATAACTACGGACAACACCCACAGACAACCCTTTGGCATCTTCATAAGAAGTCATGGAAATTGAACTGGTTGATTTGGCATATAAAAAGGTCTTGGATGTTGCGATAGGCCCGACCCATTTGAACAGCTTTTCGCGTTCAGGAGTTCTGAGCATGGAGAATAAGACCGTGTTTTTTTCTGATTTGAGCATTGCGTATGCCCGTGGCCAGGGCAAAAACAATATTGTTTGTTCAGGAACCTGTATTTCTTTCCAGACGAGCTTGAGGATTTCGACGGCCAATCCTGTCTGGCGACCATTTTCAACATAACTATATGGCTTGAACTCTTCCGCCAGGTACATGAGTTGTGTCGCCGGTTCAAGGAATGGTTCCGCACGGGAAGGCAGAGCCTGCAGGCAGGCAAGCACAAGGAGGATGAAACGTAAGGGCTTTACCATGCTCTCTATTTACGGTGAATGTGTGCATGTTGCAATGGCGTTATAATCGCCTCAGAACAGAGAAAATCTAGAGTGGGGCGTCCGGGTCCTTGAAAAGATAAACGGAGACCATGTCGGTCAGAGCTTCGTATAATCGGGTTTGTTCCACATGCGGCTGTGCAGTGGCTACTGCGTGCATGGTTTCTTCAAATGCGTTGGTCACGACCTGGGCTGCCGCCTCCATATCAGTGACACGGAGGCAGTCGCTTATGGTTTTCAGGAATAGACTTAGTTTGGAAGTGATACCCTTGTACTCGGTCGATGCGTTCCGTTGGAAATCTTCATCAATGTACCGCATTGAGAGCATCACGCGCAACAACTCCGGGGAGTGGTGATGTGACTCGTGTCCCATCTTGACGGCGTGCCGGATGATCTCCCTGCCCGTTGCCCCTTCGTGAACTTTACGCGCAATAGTTTTGAATACTGACTGGTCGATTTGTGACAGGTGCTGGTCTATTATTGCGAGCAGAATAGTCTTCTTGTCAGTGAAATAGGCGTAAAACGTGCCGATGGAAACTCCGGCTGCCTTGGCAATTCCCTTGGCGTTGGTCCCATGGAATCCATGTTTGCCGAATTCCGACATGGCCGCATCTACGAGTCGTTGTTTCTTCTCTATGCTTCGGGCTTGCTGGGGAACTCTGATAGTGTTTTGTTCGCTCATGTGTCTCTCCTGATTGAAGATACCTCGCGATGCTTCTGGTTTCAACCTCTTCTGAGGACTGCCGCATGGCTGAGAAAGATGGAAGGCAGCTTGTCCAGTTCGAATCCAGCCCTGATGGCGGCGGCAACTTCCTCGTTGTAGCTGGACGAAGAAACATGAAATTTGGGTTCTGCCAGAAGCATGCGGCAATTTCGTTTGATGCATTGTGCCATGCGGCAGAAATATGCGCTTATGTCCGGTACCTCGTGGGCCATATAGGCAGAGAGGACAAAATCCGCTTTGGGCAATACGCCGATATCATCTGCTTCGCATTTCCAGGTTTCAACCTGTCGATGCAGTCCTGCTCGCTCGACTTTTTCTTCAAGTTTCGCCAAGGCTTCGGCCTGGATGTCAACGGCGATGACCTTGCCGGTGAGTCCAACCATGCAGGCCAGGGCCATGGTGAAAAAGCCGGTTCCGCACCCCGTTTCAACAACAGTCATGCCTGGTTTTACCATGTGCCCAAACATTTTTTGCGGGGACTGAAGCATTCCGCGTATGGGGTTGTCCAAAGTCCATTGGCTGCGCCATGACATGACATGACTGCCTTGTTCTCGATATATAAAGTTCATGATTGCCTCCTTGGCGTTATTCATAAAACATAAATATGAACTCAGGTTCATATTGTCAATGCAAAAATGAACTTTTGTTCATGTATCGTTCGAAGGTTTATTTTGTCCGTAAAGTCAGCATGATGTCTGAACCTGTGGTTTCCGTTTTGATGATACGGAAATCGACAGACTCAGCCATGGATACGGATGATCGACCTGAATAGGCTGCAGGAGCGGTATTGTCTCCGAGTATGCGAGGTGTGACGAAGTGGACAAGCTCATCGGCTAGCCCTTGATTTATGAGGGCCATGGCAAATCGACCACCGCCTTCACATAGGGTGTAATGGCACCCCTTTTCGTAACGGAGGCGCTCGAATCCGCAGGAAAGAGCCAAACCGCCCGGGTGTCCGGGCAACGGCCAGACCGAAGTGCCGCGGGCTCTTAAATGGTCAGCTGCTTCGCTGCGAGCAGCAGCTTCAGTCGTCATAAAAATGGCTCGTTCCGGGCGTTTGCGGAGCAGGGTGTGCGCTGCGGGGTCTTCCGGCAGTCGAGACGTCACGATGACGCCGAGGGGCTGGATAAAATCTGGGGACAGTTTTTCCATGCGACAGTTCAGGCTGGGGTCGTCGGCGTAGAACGTGTTACCTCCGACGACTACGGCTCCGACCATGCCCCGCAGTTCATGGACCCGGGCAAAGGATTCAGGGCTGGAGATCGGTTCGGGCTTTCTTTCGCTTGATGCGATTTTTCCGTCCAGCGTTGCAGCCATTTTGATGATATTGAACGGGGAATGGGAGTTTTGCCAGAGCAGAAAATCGGCGATGAGATCCTTGCATTGCTGTTCAAGGACGCCCACCACAACTTCAATACCGTGACTTTCCAACTTTTCCACGCCACCTGCGGCAACGGGGTTGGGGTCGCGGGTTCCGACAATGACTTTGGTTATACCCGCTTCAATGATGGCTTCAGTGCAGGGAGGGGTTTTGCCGTGGTGGTTGCACGGCTCAAGGGTGACGAACATGGTCAACCCGGCAGGGTCAACGCCCTTTTTTCGGGCATGAGCAAGGCATTCCCGTTCTGCATGCAATTGACCGTACATGGTATGCCATCCATGGGCCACGATCCGGTCATTGTCCACGAGGACAGCCCCCACGCAGGGGTTGGGCGCAGTGCTGCCACGACCTTGATAGGCAAGGCTCACGGCCTCGGCCATAAAGAACTCTTCCCTAGATGAATTCGCCTTCCATGAACACATAATTCACTCCAGCCTCGGCGAGCATTTCTTCGGACAACTCGTCAGGGTAGTTTTCGGAATAATAGATATTCTGAACTTCGCAGTTTATGAGCATCTTGGTGCACAGAATACAGGGCTTGGTGGTGCAGTAAATATCGCACCCCTTGAGGTCCATGTTGTGCGTGGCTGCCTGGATGATGACGTTTTGTTCGGCGTGGAGTCCCCGGCACAGCTCATGGCGTTCACCGGATGGAATGCCGAGCTTGTCGCGGAGGCATCCAATCTCTTCGCAGTGGGCAATGTTTGTGGGGACACCGTTGTAGCCGGTGGCCAGGATGCGCTTGTCGCGGACAGCGATGGCACCCACTGCTCGGCGGGTGCATGTGGAGCGCTGAGCCACAAGGTGGGCGATACGCATGAAATATTCAGGCCAGGGCAATCTGTTCGGCATGGAAGCTCCTCGAACGGTCAATAGGTGGAAGCTGGTTCGGTCCGTCTATCATTTCTTACATTGAAAGGGAACGGTGGATATGGCGCTAGGCCGAGCTTTGTGACAAGGAATATACTGTGAATGCGTATCGCAGACAATAAGGAGTTGGCCCCGGACCGGGGCGCGAAGGCTAGGTGCGTCAGCCGCCGGAACCACAGCTTGACTCTTGCAAGGCATCAAGATTGAGTCCGCCGCCATCGGTTTGAATAGCGCACGCACTCATAAGTTTTTCCGTTTTTGGGGAGCCACATTTCGGGCATGGAACGGGAGCATCCTGAGAAAAGATGAGTTCTTCGAATTCGTTACCGCATTCCTTGCAGATATATTCGTATATTGGCATTGCATTACCTCGATGGGGGTTCAAGTTGTGACTTGTTCCCAATGTGGTTTTTTTGCCGCTGATGTCAAGGAATGGGGCTTGCACATTGCACGGCATTTGTGCATTGTGTGTGCAGCTTGATGCACAAAGTGGGTATCGGTTTGATCGGCGAATAGTAAATATCCCTATATGCCGGTATGTTGAAATGTTGGCACAGCGTATGCAAGTTGAGTGGCAGAAGATAACACACACTCTCTTCATCCTGATTGCATAAAAACATTTTAATAATTTCGGAGGAACAATGAACAAAAAGAACATCACCATCACGGCTTTGGCGGCGGTTCTGGTCCTGAGTATGGCTGCAATGGCCATGGCTGGTCAGGGGTATGGCAGAGGCCACGGAGGCGGTTACGGTTGCGGAGGCAACGGCGTCTACAGCCAACTGACCCCGGAAAAGCAGGTCGCAGTTGACAAGATTTTTGATAAATATCAGCCTAAGTTCACCGAATTGCGTGACCAGATCTGGGCCAAGCATGCCACGCTGCAGGCCATGGTCAATGGCGGCAACGCTGACGAGCAGAAGATCTCCAAGCTGACGACCGATATCACAAAGCTGCGCGATCAGATGCGTGATACCCGTGACGCCATGCAGGTCGAGCTCGAAAAGGAAACCGGGATCGTGGCATTCAATGGTCGCGGTCAAGGTCGCGGTCAGGGCCGTGGTTATAACGGAGATTGTTACGGACAGGGCGGTGGCGCCGGGCTTAATTGCACCGGACAGGGCCCCCGTTTTAATTAATAAATATTTCCTATAACTAGGAAAACAGGACGCTTGCGGGACGGTCTGCCATGGTGGCGGCCGTCCCGCAATAATAATAAACTTCACGAAGCTTCACGCGTAGGACTTGGCACAGTGGAGAACTTTTTTTGAGGAGGCATTTTGACCATGAGGAAAATTACATCTCTGACAGGCCTTTTGTCTTTTCTTATCACGCTGTTGACCAGCGTGATTTTGTACATTGTGCCCGAGGGAAGGGTTGCCTATTGGGCGGACTGGCATATGCTCGGGCTGACCAAGACCCAGTGGGGGGATATTCACACCACCGTGGGGACGCTCTTCCTTGTCGTCATGTTTCTGCACATCTGGCTGAACTGGAAACCGCTCGTGGCCTATATGAAGAATCGGGCGCGTGAATTCGTGGTCATGACCGTGCCCATGATTATCAGCCTGGCACTGACGCTGTTCGTCATTATCGGTACGCTGCTCGGTCTGCCGCCCATGCAGCAACTGCTTGATTTTTCGGCGGAGATAAAAGAAGAGGCCACAACCACATATGGAAACCCCCCGTATGGGCATGCCGAAACCAGCCCGCTCATTAAATTCTGTGGATTCCTGGGTCTTGATGCCACAAAGGCCGTGGAGACCCTCCATGCAGCCGGGTATGACTCCACCATTAATGAACAGACGCTCATCAAGGATATTGCCCGTTCCAGAGGGACAAGCCCCCAACAGGTCTACGACACCATTCGCAGTGGGCAGAATGTTGACGTGTATGCATCCATGCCCGCTGTGCCGCCCGCCGGCACCGGCAAACTCAAGGTCGCGGATATCTGCAAGACGTACGGTCTCGATGTTGAAGACGTTCTTGCGAAGCTCAAGGCGGCTGGCATGGACGCCACTCCCGAAAGTTCCTTCAAGTCTCTGGCAGATCAGTACGGCGGTACTCCCAAGGACGTGTATCTGATCATCAAAGGCGAGTAGCTGAATATGGAAATCGTTCACTCCGACGAAAAGGAGAAAGGCCCTCTTGTCGCTCTGGTCCTGGCACTTATCGTGCTGGGAGTGGGGAGCCTGTATCTGACTTGGCGGTCCATTGCGCAACAACGCAAGATCGTTGAGGATCATATGGTCATGACCGGCAATTCCATCCTGCGCGGTGTGGACAACAACATCCTGCGCATTGCCCGGAATCTGCGTATGACGCCGAACTCTCCCGAGCTCTTTCAGGCGATGTCCGAGGAATTGTTCACCGAGTTGACCAAATCTGAAGATATCGTCTTTGTCACGCTGTTCGGTGAGGATGGGCGTCCTCTCGTCTCATCAGCCGGTGAGGATACTCCCGTTTTCAGTCTGCCTGATTCCGTGACCAGCGATATTGAACCCGGCAGGGCGTGGCATGTTATGGCTCAAGTGGGCAAGAAGAGCGTCCTCATTTCCGGCTTACGTGCCCGTCCCGGTATTTCTACCCTGAGTGGAATGCCGCCTCTTGATGGGGCAGTAGAACATGGTTCAAACCACATGTCCCGCAGAGGACATGGGCAAGGATCAGGGCAGGGGCCGGGGCAGGGATTGCGACGCGGTTTGCCGATGGAGCCTGCTGAACCGCCTGTGTTTCTGGTGGTGGGCCTCAATGCGGAAAAGCACCTTGCCCAATTCAGGCAATACCGTCGGGCTGCAACCTATCAGACCGGATACGTGTTTCTCGCCGCAGTGGTCCTCTGGTCGTTGGCGTTCGCGTATTTGCGACGTCGGGGCGCAAGTCGTCAACTGGTCCGTCTGGAACGGTTTCAGAGCAAACTGCTTGATAACATGCCGGACGGTCTCGTGACGCTTGCCGAGAGCGGTGAGATCCTGGCCGCAAACCATTCGGCCAAGAAACTCCTTGCCCCCGAAGGGGAAGATGGTGCGCCCGAAATCATCGGCACGAACTGGCACGATTTCGATTTTGGGAAAACGCGTGAAGAAACTGGTTTTGTCGTGCCGTATGAATGGGAGCAGTTTGATTATCAGGGCCGTCAGCTTGAAATTCTGACGTTGCCGTTCCAGGAGTACGACGACACTGCTGCCCCGGAACTCGGTCAACGGCTCGTGCTCATACGTGACCGAACACAGCTTCGATCACTCGAAGAAGACCTGAACGAAGCCAAACGGCTTGCGGAGATTGGTTCGCTGGCCGCAGGCGTTGCTCACGAAGTGCGCAACCCGTTGAGTTCTTTGCGCGGTTTTGCCCAGTTGTTTGCCACCAAGCTGAAAGGGCAGGCTCCGCTGGATCAATATGCTGCCGCCATGGTGCAGGAAGCGGATCGCCTCAATCGGGTCGTGACAGACCTGCTGTATCTGGCCCGTCCGAGACAGCTTGACCCCATGGAGATCGACCTTTCAAAGCTGGGTGACTCCATCAAGCAGCTCATGCGCTTTGACTTTCAGGACAAGGATACCGTGGCGGAGTTCAACTTTGGCCCGGATTCTGTTTATGCGGACCAGGATGCGCTCAGGCAGATATTACTCAACCTTATTACCAACAGCCTTGATGCCATTGAAGGGTGTCCGGATTGTGCGAAACCGGGACAGATCCTGATGACGTCGGTTCAGGGCAAGGACGGGGTCTGGCTTATTGTGGCTGACAACGGACCTGGCATGGACCCCAATTTGGAAGGTGACGTGTTCAAACCGTTTGTTACCGGTAAGAAGACCGGCACGGGACTCGGGCTTGCCATCGTCCAGAATATCATGCGGGCACACAAGGGCGAAGTTGTCATTCACTCCGAATGGGGGAAGGGCACTGAAATGAAACTTTTTTTCCCGAAAAACACCGAAAGCGATGTTAAGGAAGCAGATATATGACTGAAGAACGCATTGTCCTTATAGTTGATGATGAGCCAGGCCATCGGATGATGGTCCGAGCCGTTCTTGAAGAAGAGAATTGGACTGTTCTCGAAGCCGAATCCGGCGAGCGGGCTTTGCAGGTACTGGCTGAAGAAGCCGAATCCGATACCTATCCCGATGTTGCCATGGTGGATATGAAAATGCCCGGTATGGACGGTATGCAACTGCTCAAGGAATTGCAGATCCGGCGATCAAGCATGCCTGTGGTTTTGCTGACGGCTTTTGGTAGTGTCGGCAGTGCCGTGGATGCCATGAAAAAAGGTGCTTTCGATTATCTGACCAAGCCGGCGGATAACGACGAACTGACCGCGGTCATTGGCAAGGCGTTCGAGTATCACAAGCTGCTTGAGGAGAATGTGCGGCTTCGGGCCGAAGTGAGCGGCGAGGTCGACTTCATCGGGGCCAGCCCCGGTATCGAGCGGGTGCGGGATCTCATAGGTCAGGCCGGACCTTCCGAAGCGACAGTGCTTATACTCGGCCCGTCCGGTACGGGTAAGGAACTGGTGGCCGAAGGGCTGCATCGGGCAAGCAATCGGGCGAACCGTCCGCTTATCAAGGTCAACTGTGCGGCTCTGCCGGATGATCTGTTGGAGTCCGAACTGTTCGGCTATGAAAGAGGCGCGTTTACTGGCGCAGTCAAAGACAAGCCCGGTCGGTTTCAGCTAGCCGACGGCGGCACACTGTTTCTGGATGAGATCGGTGAAATACCTGCTGCGCTTCAAGCCAAATTGTTACGTGCATTGCAGGAAAAGACCATCGAGCCTTTGGGGTCGATCAAGCCCATTCATGTGGACACACGTATTATCGCTGCGACCAACCGGAATCTGAAAAAAGAGGTTGATGCCGGACGATTCAGGGAAGACCTGTATTATCGACTGGCCGTGTTGGAGATTCGTATTCCGCCGCTGGTTGAACGCAAGGAAGATTTGCCGCTTCTGGTCAGTTTTCTGCTGCGCCGCTTAGGTAACAAGAACAACAAAATAATTCGTACAGTGACGCCTGCGTTTCTCGATGCGTTGTCCGGGTATGACTGGCCCGGCAATGTTCGCGAACTGGAAAATGTTCTGGAACGTGCCCTGATACTGTCCCGTGCGGATGCATTGGGCACGGACCTGTTGCCGCCGCAGATCACTGGTGCGCGTGAGGCCGCGATTCAATTTGATATTGAACCGCAGATGTCCGCAATTCCGATGGCCCCTGCCAATCTGGAAGAGGCGGAAAAGCAGGCTATTATTCAGGCTTTGGAAGAAAACGGCAACCATCGCGAACGCACGGCTGACGCGCTGGGCATCAGCCGCAGAACGTTGCAGTACAAATTGAAAAAGTACGGATTGACTCGGCGTTAGTCTGTGACAAGCGCTTTGATTTCATCAATGCGCCCAAGATAGTCCTTTTGATAGATGGGGCCGCCGTCCGTGTAGCGTTCGGCGGTCTTTCTGTGAGCGTCGCACCACGCGGCCATGAGCGGATTTCTGAAAATACGTCCATAGGTTTTTATCATGTGCAGTGTGTTGTGGCAGACCGGGGTCAGGTGTCCGGTCCGGGACAGCAGTTCGGTGTAGTCCGTGGCGAGATCGAGGAAGAATCCGCCCACGGCTTCGGCACACAGGTAATTGCCGCCTGACGAGAGTTTGTTCAACATCACGGTCTGGTTGAGCTTGCGTGGCTGCCACGGCCTGTTCCATTCCGTCGGGATGGTTTCGTTCTCAGCGTATTCGATACGACCTGTTTTCAGGAATAAAGCAATTTTCTCAGCCAGTCTCGGCCACATGGACCCGATGTGTTCCACATCCCGACCAGCGTGCAGACCGGTGATGGCCCCGTCTGTTTCTTCAAGCGTGAACTTGAGGAAGGGACAGTGGCTTTCAATGCCTGTGTCTGCTTCCCGCCAGATACCGCCGAAAATCCGGTTCATGTCCACGGTGTGGATATTGCCGAGTTCCCGTTCCCAGACTTTCAGGTGCGTCGGAGCCTCGCTGGAGAAGTTGTCCCAACCTTCGAGGTATGAGTATGGTTCCGGGCCAAAGGCTGGATAGGGTGACAGGCGGGAGACCACCACAATGGGGAGATTCGGATGCATTCGCCGCAGTGTGGCGAGCATTTCGCCGTAGCGTTTCAGGTAGGTGGTAGGATTGGGCTGAATCATGCCGCACTCGGCTTTCATCCAGGCTTCCATTTTCGGGTGCGACTGCCAGACTACCGGGTCCATGAAAAAAATATACTTGTCCTGCTTGTGGATGAAAAGAGGCGTGTTTTCATGGAACAGGTTCATGACCATGAGCCTTGGCGGTGGGGCGTCGGGCGTAATTATCTGGAATTGATGGCTTGGCAGGCGACCATGAAAGAACGCTTCGAGCTGCATTTCGCGAACCATTCCGGCGAGTTCAGACGGTACCTGCCCGGGGTGGCTGGTTAATGTCAGCGGCGAGGCCAGAACGCGGTAGTTCACGTCAAAACCATGGTCTGCCACGGCTCGGCTCAGGAAATCCATTTGACAGTTGCCTGAAAAGTAAAGCATTCTTCATCCTTGCTGTTGGTGTCTTGAAAACTTTCACGAACCGGAGCCGTTCGTCAAGCATGAGCAAAATGATAATAGAAACCTTTGTCCTCGGTATGGAAGAGACCAATAGCTATCTGCTCAGTTCGGGCGGTGAGGCTGTGGTCATCGACGTGGGGACAGAGCCGCAACCGCTTATCAGGCGCATCAAGGAGCAGGGGCTGACCCTGACCGGCGTCTACATCACCCATTTTCATATAGATCATGTCGGCGGGGTGCAGGAACTTCTTGAGGAATTCCAGGTGCCTGTTTACATCAGCGGAGTTGACGAGTTCCTCAAGGAATTGTCTCTTGAAGCGGGTGGTTGTCGTGAACTTGTCGAATTTCTGGAGTTCCCTTTTGAAGAGATAGGTCCGGGGCGGCGCAAAGTGCTTGGACAGGATATGCTCGTGTTCGACACGCCGGGACATACGCCCGGCAGTCTTTCGTATTTTTTCCCGGCGGCCGGGTGTGTCTTTGTGGGGGATCTTATCTTCATGATAGCTGTGGGCCGGACAGATCTGCCGCGCGGCAGTTCGTCTGAACTTCTCACGTCCATCCGCTCCCGCATTTTCATTTTGCCGGATGCAACACGCATTTATTCCGGGCACGGCCCCATGACGACGGTCATCCACGAGAAAGAGAATAATCCGCATTTTGTTCTTTGAGTAACGGGCACCTTTTCTTTACTTTTTTTGTCGTGTCGGTGTAGTGTGCCTACACTTGTATCGGAACGGTCCGATAAAGGTGTGTCCATCATTCTGATAATGGTGGCTTCTTGCCCCATTATTCTTCGTATGTTCGCCTGTGGTGGCGGTTATTCTTCTGTCTTGAAACGTCAGGATTCCCGGATGGGATTTTTGAGAGCCGGAATACTTCGGAGTTGTCATGAGAAACGTCAAAGTCAATATTTTCCTTACAGGGCTTTTCATTCTTCTGTTCACGGTTCCCGCCTTGGCCGAGGATGCGAAGGTCTCGAAGTATGGCACGGTCACAGGTCAGGCCCGGCTGTATTATTTCACACAACGCAACAAAACCACGGGTGAAGATTTCGACAACGTACGAGAGTCGCTGGCCCTGGGAGGATTTCTCAAATACGAGACTCCTTGGTTGGCTGACATGTTCGGTTTTGGCGCAGCTCTCTATGGTACGGCACCACTGTCCGGCGAACTGAATCAGAACGATCAGGGTGGGACCGGTCTTTTGACCAGCAAGAACGAAGGATTTGCCGCGCTCGGTGAAGCCTATCTCAAGGCCAGATATTCCAAGTCGGAAATGCGGTTGTGGCGGCAGCGTCTTGAGACACCGTTTATCAATAGCAACGACAGCCGCATGATCCCCCAGACTTACGAAGCGTATGGTATCAAATCGAGTGATATAGAGAATCTCACTTGGAGCCTGTATTGGGTGGACAAGGAAAAGGCGCGCGATACCGAGCTGTTCAAGTCCATGTCTGACATGGCAGGACTGGATGGAACGCACGGTGGCGTCTTCATGGCCGGCGCTGACTGGACGCCTGTTGAAAAGCTGCCTTTGAGATTCTGGAACTATTATGCGCCTGATCTGGACAATACTTTTTTTGCCCAGGCGAACTATTCTTTCGGCAACCCTGATGACATCGGTTTCACTGTGCTGTTTCAGGGCGTTGATCAACGCAGTGTCGGGGACGAACGCGCAGGGGAATACGGTACGGCAGAAGGCGGTCTCAAAGGCGGCGTCACGTTCAACGGTTTCACCTTTGATGTGGGTGGAACCATTGTCGGCAATTCGGCCGGTATCCGTAATTCCTGGGGCAACTATCCGTTCTTTAACAACCTGATGAGTTATGCCTTTAACCGGGCCGGAGAAAAAACCCTGTATCTCGGTGTCGGCTATGATTTCAGCAGGCTGGGAGCCAAAGGGTATACCGCGGACATCAAGGCCGGTTTCGGCGATACGCCTGATTCCGGAGATAACGCTTCGTTCGACCGGAATGAATACAACCTGAACCTGAGTTACGCCTTCGACGGCGACCTTGAAGGATTATCCATTCTGAATCGTTGGTCATATCAGGATGCCGACGAAGATCTTGGTGGTCGGGACGGGTATCAAGTGCGGCTGCGGTTCCAGTATAATTTCCAGTTGTTGTAAGGGAAAGTCCATCTTGTTTTCTTCCAGCATGGTGACCCATGGTTTTTTACTATAAAGCACTTTTTCTTCCCGAGTTTTTCTTTTAAGGTTAATACTCGGCTCGCTTCACAAAACCTGAGGGAAAATTCATGGCAGACGAAACCGTCTACAATGGCAAAAAAAACGAAATTGCGCCTGAGATGCTTGAGGCTGCAAAAAAAGTATTGGTCAGCAGATTTAAGTACATAAAGAAGCCAGATGAATCCATGAAGCGACTGGCCCGGCTTGGTGCCGAGCATGTGGCGCGGGATATGGCGGTAAGCCCCGAGAGATACGCGCCCATGTCTTTTGATGAAGGGCTTTCTGAAGTGGCTCCCCTGGACCCGTTGGATATCCTGCGTCAGGATCATCAGCTTCCGGCTTTGCCGCAGGTTTTTCTGGAATTGCAGCAGGCTATTTCCAGCACCTCTACCTCCGCTGATGATCTGGCTGAAATCATCAGCCAGGACCCGGGACTGACCGCATTTCTCCTGCGCATGGTCAATTCCGCATTTTACAGTCTGCCTATGCAGATTGATACGATTTCCCGTGCTGTCACCGTTGTCGGTGTCAACCAGCTCTCCACCCTGGCCGTGGGTACATCGGTCATCAGTCTGTTTAAGGATATTCCCGAGGAAGTGCTCGATATGGAGCAGTTCTGGAAGCACTCCGTGGCCTGCGGTCTTATCGCCAGGCGTTTGTGTCGCATTACCGGACAGGGTGATCCAGAGCGTGCATTTGTTTCGGGGTTGCTCCACGACATCGGACAGCTCATCATGTTGCAGGCAGAGCCGGAACGTGTTGCCGCGGTCCATGTCCATGCCCGGAGTAAGAACACTCTGCTGTTTGAAGTAGAGAAAGCCCTGCTCGGTTTCGACCATGCGACCCTCGGAGGCATGCTGCTGAGGAAATGGAATTTCCCCTTTGTGCTCGTGGCCGCTGTGCTGGAACACCACCATCCTAAGGTCAGTCAGAAGGAAGCGGAACCCGCATTGGTTCATTGTGCCGAAACAATCGCCACCGGCCTCGGTATCGGTTCCAGCGGTGAGTATTTTGTTCAGCCTCCAGATATGGACGTATGGGCCTCCATGGGGCTGACGCCGGACCGCATTGACGAGATGGTCGAGGATCTGGACGAGGAGCTGGAAGAGGCCTTCCAGATTCTCATCAAGCAATAGCGAAAGTATGTCGCGGTCGCTTGGAACAACGGTCCAATTGACAGCCTTGGCACAAAACCTTACTTCTCAACGTCCGAATACTCATTGACGGAGACTCATATCATGCGTGAAAAAGTTGAAGCTGTTCTCGATAAGGTCCGGCCCATGTTGCAGTCCGATGGCGGTGACGTGGAGTTGGTGGATATCACTGATTCCGGTGTGGTTCAGGTGCGACTTGTCGGGGCCTGTAAAGGGTGCCCCATGTCCCAGATGACCCTCAGGAACGGCATAGAACGAATCGTTCTCAAAGAAATACCCGAAGTCAAAGCTGTCGAGGCTGTATAACCCGGCTTTCGCTCGCTGTGGATACGTGCAGTCGAAAGGCTCGTGGCAGTTCTCGACGTACTCAGGTACGCTAGTGAAAATCATGAAGCCTTTTACTTACGTATGTTCATGATTTTCAAAAGCGTTACAGTACGCTTGGGTAGTGTAAATATTTTATGGAAGTAACCACCGCGTTCGCATTTCTTCGCGAAGCGCGATAAAAGTTTTGGAGATGCTCAATACCCTTTTTCAAAAGGTTCTTGAGCCGCCGGAGGCATCCCATCATGACCAAGATCGTTTCTCGTTTTGCACCCAGCCCGACTGGGTATTTGCATATTGGCGGTGCCCGTACCGCATTGTTTTCATGGCTTCTGGCCCGTGCCGCCGGCGGAGAGTTCCGTCTGCGGATCGAAGATACGGATCGTGAGCGGTCCACACAGGAAGCCACGGACGCCATCATTGATTCAATGAAATGGCTCGGCCTTGAACATGATGGCGAGATCGTGTTTCAGTCCTCCCGTGTCGACCGGCACAATGAGGTCATTGACCAGCTCATCGAAAATGGTCACGCATACTACTGTCAGTGTTCCAAGGAAGACGTGGACGCCATGCGTGAAAAGGCCATGAAAGAAGGCCGCAAACCTAAATATGACGGGAGCTGCCGTGAAAAGGGACTGACCGAAGGCGTGGTCCGTCTCAAGGCACCGCAGGAAGGGGCCACCGGCTTCAACGATATGGTCAAGGGTCCGATCAACGTCGAGAATAGTGAGATGGATGATATGATCCTGCGCCGTTCCGACGGCACGCCGACCTACAACCTGGCTGTTGTAGTGGATGACCACGACATGGGCGTAAACCATG
This sequence comes from uncultured Pseudodesulfovibrio sp., assembly GCF_963675635.1. NCBI lineage: Bacteria > Pseudomonadati > Thermodesulfobacteriota > Desulfovibrionia > Desulfovibrionales > Desulfovibrionaceae > Pseudodesulfovibrio > uncultured Pseudodesulfovibrio sp. The sequence goes on from NZ_OY776488.1 coordinate 3,325,559, forward strand.
TCCTGCGCGGCGACGACCATGTGAATAATACTCCACGCCAGATTTTGATCTATCGTGCCATGGGGTGGGACGTGCCGCAGTTCGGTCATGTCCCCATGATTCTCGGCCCGGACAAGAAAAAGCTCTCAAAGCGTCACGGAGCACTGTCTGTCATGGAATATGAGAAAATGGGCTACCTGCCTGAAGCAGTGACCAACTATCTTGCCCGTCTCGGATGGTCCCACGGCGACCAGGAATTGTTCACAATGGACGAGATGGTGGAGATGTTCTCCACGGATAACCTTGGAAACTCGCCTTCAGTCTTTGACCTGACAAAATTTGAATGGGTCAACGGTCAGTATATGCAAAAGGCCGAACCCGAGCGGTTGGCTGAGCTGCTGTGCGACTTCCTGACTCGTGAAGTGGGTGAAGAAGAAGCGGCCGGTGTGTCCAAGGCTGATTTTGCCAGGATCGCTCCGTTGCTCCAGCCTCGCGCCAAATCCATTGTAGATATGCTGGAACAGTCTCGTCCGTTCATTGTGGATGCGAGCTTCCTGCCCTACGATGAAGCGGCTGTGAAAAAGTTTCTGACCGAAGAGACCAAGCCGTTGCTGGAAGAGATTGCCCAGCGCATAGAGGCTCTTGATGAATTCACCGAGAAGTCTCTCGAGGACGTGCATCGTCAGTTTCTTGAAGACAAGGATATCAAGTTCAAGGCCATTGCTCAGCCCATCCGAGTGGCCATTATGGGCAAGACGCAGTCTCCCGGTCTGTTCGAAACCATGATAGTTCTTGGCAAGGAGCAGACTCTTGCCCGCATGAAACGAGCTGTGGAGCTGTAACAGACGGTTTGTCATAACGGCGCGGCTGCACATTTTTCAGGTAGCGATTGATCTGCAACGTGGCCCGAAAAAATCATCCCTGCGCCCCCCTTCTAAGACCTCGGGGTACAGAAGACTGCCTTCAATAAACATACGTAAAGCCCCCGCCGGAAGAGATTCGGCGGGGGCTTTGTCATGGGGAGGTGGTTGTTCAATCGCTAAATCTTCTGTAAATCCTTTTTCATGGATTCATACGTCTGTGCATCGATTTCTCCGGCGGCGTACCTGCGCCTGAGAATATCTTCAGCTCTGTCGGGTCCGCTGCTTGTGGCGGGTTTTCGAAACATGCGGACCGTGAAATATATGATAAGTCCGATAATGATGAGCTGGAATATTCCACCGAAATGAAATGGCATCCATCCACCCATACCGTGCCCGCCGCCTTGCCAAAAGGCTGGTCCGCCGCACCAATTGCCTATCGTGCTGAAAAATTCCATATGAGCACCTCTCCGTGTTTTGTTTCAAAGGTTGCATAGGCTGTGCCAAGTTATAAATGTATGAATACCAGCCGTTTGCCGAAATTGGCTCTGGCTAAATATGTGCATGTGTGCATTTGTGTGCACTCCGTCTGACAGAAAATTGCACAGAATCGTGGCAGAAGATTGCGAGACCGTCTCAGTCGTAAGAAATGGTGAGGGGGCTGCATATATGAAACCGCTATGGTTTCAGCCCGTCTGCCTCGTTGAAGAAAAGCTAAGGAGTAAACCAGAGTTCTGCCCGGTGAAAGGGCGTTTTCTCGGATAATAATGGGTTTTTGATAACCAGTACGTTGCGACGTTCAAGTTGTGCTTGAGCTATGGATTCACCAAATTCAGCAGCGAACATTGTATCGAATACACCTGTTTTAATGAGAATTTCCAAGCCGCGCCTTACTCTGTCAGCCAGGTGTGGAAGTTTGGGTGATACAAAGAAGTAGCTTGGCGTGGGGAAGTATAAGGCTAATGTTGATTCTACGCATAAGCTGTCATGTTTTGTCTGTTTATTGTCCAGTTCAAAATATATTTCATTAATGCCGCGTGGGAAATAATCAAATCGTTTCGCTTCAAGCATTCTGAAAAGGTCATCATAATCTGACCCAGTTATAACATTAAAGCCGGTCTTTTGGAGGACTGCTGTCGTTGTCCATTGCAATCCTGTGCCGACCCTGAGTTTTTTTAATTCCGTGAGAGTCTGGATCTTTTTAAATAGTTGTTCATTGTCTTTATGGATCAAAAAAATGCGATAGCCCAAAAGGCCTTTAATGACAGGAATGCGTACAGGAATTGAGTTTGACTCCCACTCCGTTCTCGACGCCGCTACGTGGATATTGATGCTGGTGGTTTCAATCAGTTCTTGGAGCGCACGATTTCTTTTCATACTCGTCGGAACTTGAGATATGCGAAATGGCCCATCGGATTCAACAGTCGCTTCAAGTGCGGCTTTTAGCAAGACATACACATACGAGTCAGGGTTGAAGTCCTGAGCCAATTTGAAGTGGTCCATGCACTGGGCATTCGCACTAGTGAAAAACAAGGTAAGTACCAAAAAAATAATTTGACGCAGCATTAATCTCCTGAATTCAAGAGCGGTTTAGGAGAGAGCACTCTAGTGTATTCATTATGAGTATTTTGATTGAAATATATTTGTCAAACGAGGATTAGTTGTCAAGTTAAAGACTGCTATGCGAAATCGTTGAAACAAAGGTGGCGACACCTTGTATGGAAGTGCGAGTGCTCATGGGAAACTCATGGAGAAAGGCACGTCGACCATATAGGCGTTGAGCTTGGAGGCTGTGGTCTTGGTGTACACCTCACGTGAGGGGGTGTATGTCTTGTTTATAGGGCGCAAAAAAGCTGCCACCGAAATTTCGGTGGCAGCATAGCTCTCGCAGCTGAAAATCTAAACGGATTTAAGCGTCTGTTTTGGGGCGAGCAATAGGCTTTGTCACGGCACCATTACGGATGCAGCGAGTACAAGCCTTGATGCTGACAACCTGACCGGATTCGAGCTGGTGACGAACCTTCTGCAGGTTGGGCATGAAACGACGCTTGGTCTTGATGTGGGAGTGGCTGACATTGTTGCCGCTCTGAGGGCCTTTTCCACAAATATCGCAAACCTGGGACATTGCGACCTCCTAATGTATTCAAATGAAATAGTTCAATTTAACTTTTTAATCATAGCCTGGAGTTGGTAGCTTCCCCAAGCAGCGGGAGTGATTCATTACCGAGCCTTTTGTGAAATGGCAAGGGTTTTTTTTCTTGACAGGGGAATTTGTTACCATATAGGAAGCACCGGTTGTCCAGCGGGCCATAATGCTCGCGGATGGAGATTATTATGTTAGAATTATGGATTCCGATCAGTGACATTGCCGCTGAGGGCAGAGACTTCACCTATGACGACCAGACTCTCTGGCGTGAAGGGTGGAAAGAGTTTACCATGCCCGTCAAGCCGGGCAAGGATTTGGTGGCAGAGTATTCCCTCTTGCCTCAATCCGATGACGGCGTGCTTATTCGGGGGACTCTTAAGGGTTCCGTGAATATCGTCTGTGACAGGTGTGCTGAATTGTACGAGTTCTTCATTGATGTTGCGTATGATCTGTTTGAGCAGCTTCCGGATGAAGACTATGACGAAGTGCCGCGAATCCGTCAGGAAAACGGTCAGTTGCAGCTCGATCTCGGTTCGGTTTTGTGGGAAGAATTTGCACTGGCCCTACCGTTCAAACCATTGTGTTCTGAAGCATGCAAGGGTATATGTCCTGGCTGTGGCAAAGACCTGAACACCTCTGAATGCGAATGTGAGCAGGAAGAGGGCGATGAAAGGCTTGCAGTTTTCCGCAACTTGAAGATAAAGTAACGCCCCTTGCCCGGATGGCTCTGCTGTCTGTGGCGAGGTGAACACTCAGAATAAATATTAAGAGGTATACATCATGGCAGTCCCCAAGAAAAAGACATCCAAGTCCCGTAAGGGTATGCGCCGCTCCCACGATAAGGTTGCAGCGCCCAACGTCATTTACTGCGAGTGCGGCGAACCCACTCTGTCCCATCGCGCTTGCGCCGTCTGCGGCACCTATAAGGGCCGTCAGGTAGTCAGCAGCGAAGATGCCTAGCATCGACGCGACTTCGGCACCGCGGATAGCCGTGGATGCCATGGGGGGCGATTTCGGCCCCCGTATTGTCGTGCCCGCTGCGGTGCAGGCTGCACGCGAGGGCATAGCCGTTACCCTTGTCGGTGACAAAGACCATATCAATCGGGAACTTGCCGATCTGGATACCGCCGGGCTGGACATATCAGTTGTCCATGCCTCGCAGGTCGTAGAGATGGATGACAAGCCCGCTGATGCGTTGAGACGCAAAAAGGATTCGTCTATTCAGGTGGCATGTCGCCTCGTGAAGACCGGCGATGCCGATGGCGTGGTCTCCGCAGGGAACTCCGGGGCGTCTGTCGCGTGCGGCATGTTCATTTTGGGTCGCATCAAAGGCGTTTTGCGCCCGGCGCTTGCAGGCATCCTCCCTACGGAAAAAAATCCCGTGGTGCTCATTGATGTGGGCGCCAATGTGGATTCCAAGCCTCAGCATATGGCGCAGTTCGGCTTGATGGCCGATGTCTTTGCCCGGTATGTTCTCGAGGTGAAGGATCCATCTGTGGGCCTCCTGTCCATCGGTGAGGAAGAAGGGAAGGGCAACGCCGTTGTGCGTGAGGCCTTTGACCTGCTGCGTGGATCCGATCTTCGCTTCATCGGCAATGTTGAAGGACGCGACATCTTTACTGGCGAAGTTGATGTTGTTGTTTGCGATGGTTTTGTGGGTAACGTGGCCCTCAAGTTGTCCGAAGGACTGGCTCGTTCCCTGAGTCACATCCTCAAGGATGAACTCAAGTCGAGTTGGATTTCCAAACTTGGAACTCTGCTGTCTTTTCGTGCATTCAAGCGATTCAAGAAAGTTGTGGATTACGCCGAATACGGTGGAGCTCCCTTGCTTGGCTTGAAGGATATCGTTATTGTTGCACACGGCAAATCCAATGAATTGGCTATGGTCAATTGTATTCGTATGGCCGCCACATATGTTCGCAACAAAGCGAATGCCCACCTTTCTGAAGGGTTGGCCGCTCATGCCTCTATGGCTGGAAAGCCTGACGCAACAGCAGCTTAGCGCTCATTAAAACAAATCTGTGCAAAATATCGCACGACTTGACCACACCTGCCCATTGGCATACAGACCCACTCCATGATGAACTTCATCCTACGCGGTTTTGGCAGTTACGCTCCCGAGCGGATACTGACCAACGCCGACCTCGAAAAAATCGTCGATACCACTGACGAGTGGATAACCACCCGCACAGGCATCAAGGAACGGCATATAGCTGCCGACGATGAAACGACGTCTTCTATGGCGTTCGAATCGTCTAAAAAGGCGCTGGCCGATGCAGGCATGGACCCTGCCGAACTGACCCACATCATTTGCGGTACGTTTACTCCCGACTCCATGGTTCCTTCCACAGCCTGCCGCTTACAGGAAAAACTCGGCATCAAGGGCCAGATGTGCATTGATGTGCAGGCCGCTTGTTCCGGATTTCTTTATGCATTGCAGTCCGGGCGCGGGTATCTCTGCCTGGAACCGGACAGCAAAGTGCTGGTTGTGACCAGTGAGATAGTCTCCCGCCGCATGAACTGGGAAGATCGGGCAACCTGTGTCCTGTTTGGTGACGCTTCCGGTGCGACCGTCATGACAGGTGGTGATGTTGCCGATGGCCCCCGTGTGCTGGATGTCATGCTGGGAGCCGATGGCTCGCTCGGTGATCTCCTCACTGTTAACGGTGGCGGTTCGGCTTTCTCCTATGCACTGGGTGACACTGTCGGCCCTGAATATTTTGTTGAATTTCAGGGTCGCGAAGTGTTCAAGCACGCCGTCCGGAACATGACCAACATCAGCGAAGCGATTCTCAAGCGTAACGGTTTCGAGAAGTCCGATGTCGACGTGCTTATCACTCATCAGGCGAACATGCGTATCATTGATGCCGTCGGTCGTCGGTTCGACATCCCGGAAGAACGGGTTTTCGTGAATATTGAAAAGTACGGCAACACGTCGGCTGCATCCGTGCCTGTGGCATTGGATGAGGCTGTGAAGACCGGATTCATCAAGAAAGGCAACCTTGTTCTCACCCCCGTATTCGGCGGCGGCTTTACCTGGGGTGCAGCCTTGATACAGTTTTAGGATTAAAACAGCTGTTTGTTTGCTTTTTCTCTGTGAATGGTGAATAGACTTTTACGTTACAATCAGCGTTGGAATTTGCAGTCCGGCACCAATTGGTATATTGGGTGCTGACCAACACGAGCATCATGAGGACAATTGATGAGCGATATGAGCAAAGTCGCCCTGGTAACGGGCGGTTCCCGTGGCATAGGCCGTACGGTTGCCGAAAGGCTGGCCGCAGATGGATTCGAAGTCTACCTGACTTACGTCAGTCGTCCTGAATCCGCTGAAGAAGTCGTTGCCGGCATTGAAAAGAACGGTGGCAAGGCTAAGGCCTTTCAACTGGACTCCGGTGACCGCGACGCCGTTGCCGCATTCTTCAAAGAAGAAATCAAGGGAAAAGTCTCTCTTGAGGTGCTCGTGAACAACGCGGGCATCACTCGCGACGGCTTGATGATGCGTATGAAGGATGATGATTGGGACAAGGTTCTCCACATCAATCTGACCGGCTGTTTTGTCTTTCTGAAGGAAGCGTCCAAAATCATGGGCAAGCAACGCAGTGGCCGCATCATTAATATTACAAGCATCGTGGGCCAGATGGGCAACGCCGGGCAGACCAATTATTGTGCTGCCAAGGCTGGACTCATAGGGTTGACCAAATCCGCAGCCAGGGAACTGGCAACACGTGGTATTACCGTCAACGCCGTGGCTCCCGGCTTCATTGAAACCGACATGACCGCCGAACTGCCTGAAAAGGTCGTTGACGCCATGCTCGCACAAATTCCATTAAAATCCCTCGGGCAGTCCGAGGATATCGCAGCCGCAGTCTCCTTCCTTGCCTCTTCGGATGCCGGGTACATCACCGGTCAGGTGTTGGGAGTCAATGGCGGCATGTATATGTAATCTACGAAAAACATTGATATTGGAGGAAATTATGTCCGATGTAGCAGCAAAAGTGAAAGAGATCATTGTCGAGCAGCTTGGTGTGTCCCCTGAAGAAGTCGTTGAAGGCGCAGCATTTGTTGAAGACCTGGGCGCTGATTCCCTGGACCTGACCGAATTGATCATGGCCATGGAAGAAGAGTTCGACCTGGAAATCGACGATGAGGAAGCTCAGAAGATCCTCAAGGTCAGCGACGCCATCTCTCATATCGAGAAGGCTCAGTAGATTCGCTCGATCCAAAAAAAGGTTTTTATTGCGAGCGTCTTATTCATCTGAGTGATGGGAGACGCTCCTTTTCATTCCAATACGTAGACACTACGGAAAGGTATTATGAACAGGGTTGTTGTAACCAGCGTTTCCGCCATTACCCCCCTTGGCAATGACGTTGATACCAGTTGGGAAAATTTGCTGGCGGGGAAATCCGGTGTCGGCAAGATTACCAGATTTGACGCTGCAGACTATGCCACCCAGATTGCCGGTGAGGTCAGGGATTTTGATCCGACCGCATACATAGGCATGAAGGAAGCGCGTCGCATGGAGATATTTACTCAATATGCGGTGTGCTGCACCAAAATGCTGCTTCAGTCCGCCGGTTGGACTGTTCCTGAGTCCGAACGCGCTCGGGTCGGCACTGTTGTCGGTGTTGGGCTGGGTGGGTTGCACTCTATTGAGGAAATGCACACCAAGCTCCTGAAAAAGGGGCCGAGTCGTATTTCTCCGTTCTTCATTCCCATTCTCATTGCCAACATGGCCGCCGGACAGGTGTCCATAGAGGCGGGAGCCATGGGGCCGAATATCTGCACCACTACGGCATGTGCTTCCGGCACACATGGTGTAGGCGTCGCCTACACGGATATCGCCATGGGACGTGCGGACGCAATGATTTGCGGTGGCTCGGAATCTACTATTACGCCGTTGGGCGTAGCTGGATTCAATGCCATGAAGGCTCTTTCCGTGCGCAATGATGAACCTGAATTGGCTTCACGTCCTTTTGACGCGGACCGGACTGGTTTCATTATGGGTGAAGGTTGCGGCCTGCTGCTTCTGGAGTCTTTGGAGCATGCGGAAGCCCGTGGTGCCGAGATTCTGGCCGAAGTGGTCGGATTCGGTGCATCTGGTGACGCATACCATATGACTGCTCCGCCGGAAGACGGCGTAGGTATGGCATATGCCATGGAAGCAGCCATTCGTGAGGCAAAGATTGACCCGTCAGAGGTTGATCACATCAATGCGCATGGGACGTCCACCAAACTGAATGATCTGTGTGAAACACGGGCCATCAAGAAAGTGTTCGGCGACCATGCCTACAATATAAACATTTGCGCCAACAAGTCGCAGACTGGGCATTTACTCGGTGCGGCTGGTGGCATGGAAGCGGTCTTCGCCGTCAAGACCCTTGCCGAGGGCATTATCCCCGGCACTATCAATCAGGATAATCCGGACCCGGAATGTGATCTGGATGTCTGTGCTGACGGGCCGCGCGAAATTCAGGCCAAGTATGCTTTGTCGAACTCATTCGGGTTCGGCGGCACCAACGCCTGTGTGCTGTTCAAACGCTTTACACGATAGCGACAAGGGAGGCCGAACGGCCTCCCTTTTTTTTGTGATATCAATTTTCAAGGGTTGCAATACAAGTCTTTTCCTTGCACCCTGATGCCGAACACTTTACAAAGGCACAGCTGTACAGGACCAATCGAAAGGGTTGAACAACCTTTTCGTGACAATATAAGGACGGATCTCCATGCCGCACATGCAGACGGCAGCCACTGAATCGAGTCGATGAAAAAGTCGGTCTTGGGGATGTTGCGTTATGACCGAACTGGTGTGTGATCGGCACGGGAAGCCATTCGCATCCACATTCAACAAGAGGGTATCTTCATGGAAGAACTGTTTATCCAGGATCCGGCAGTCGCTGCTGTCATCGCCGATGAGGTTGATCGTCAGGTTTCCAAACTTGAATTGATCGCTAGTGAAAATTTCGTGTCAACGGCAGTACGCCAGGCACAGGGGTCTGTTTTGACCCACAAATATGCTGAAGGGTATCCCGGTAAGCGTTGGTATGGTGGCTGCGAGTTCGTGGACGAGGTCGAAGATCTGGCCCGTGATCGTGCCAAGGAGCTGTTTGGCGCGACATATGCCAATGTTCAGCCGCACTCCGGTTCCCAGGCCAACATGGCCGTCTACTTTGCGGCCTGCGAACCCGGGGATACCGTGCTCGGCATGGATCTGTCCCATGGTGGGCATTTGACCCACGGTTCTCCGGTCAACTTTTCCGGTAAACTCTTCAATATGGTCCATTACGGTGTTTCCAAGGAAACTCAGACCATTGATTACGATGCCGTCGAAGCCCTCGCCAAAGAGCACAAGCCGACCATGATAATTGCCGGTGCTTCTGCATATCCGCGAGTCATCGACTTCGCCCGTTTTCGTCAGATCGCTGATGAAGTCGGCGCCAAGCTGATGGTTGATATGGCTCATATCGCAGGTCTTATCGCTGCGGGCGAGCATCCGAGCTGCATTGAACATGCCCACTACACCACCACCACGACTCACAAGACCCTGCGTGGTCCCCGTGGCGGCATGATTCTGTCCAACGAAGACTTGGAGCAGGAACTCAACTCGAACATCTTCCCCGGTATTCAGGGTGGTCCGCTCATGCACGTCATCGCCTCCAAGGCTGTGGCCTTTGGCGAAGCGCTGTCTCCCGGCTTCGTGGAGTATCAGCAGCAGGTCGTCAGGAACGCCAAGCAGTTGGCCGTGTCCTTGCAGGAAGCCGGTTACAAGCTTGTGTCCGGTGGCACTGACAACCACATGATGCTGCTTGACCTGTCCGGAATGGATTATACCGGCAAGGATGCCCAGATTGCTCTGGACAAGGCCGGTATCACCGCCAACAAGAACACCATTCCATTTGAGACAAAGTCGCCGTTCCAGACCTCTGGCGTCCGTCTCGGCACCCCGGCCCTGACCACCCGTGGAATGATTGAAGAGGACATGATAGTGGTTTCTGAAGCCATCGTCGCCGCTCTGAACAATATGAACGATGATCAGGCTCTCAAAAGTATCTCTGAAGAAGTCGAAGAATTCGCTCGCGAATTCCCGCTTTTTGCATGGTAGAACGCTTCGTATACAACCTAAAAGTCCCGGTTCAGCTGCGCTGAACCGGGACTTTTTTTATTAGCCTCTTGGCTTATAGGGTGTGAATATGTCGGAAACTCGTTATACTGATGATAGACGTATGTTCGAGGAGTGAACGATGAATATTGAAGATAAATGGCTCAGGCTTAACGAAGATAGATCAATCATTGAAGAAGTTATAGCCAGTTTTCCCATAGATCCAGAAGCCAAGGGCAGCGACCTGCGAATGTCGGTAATGAATGCAGCATTAGAGTGGGCTCGTAAGGCACACCCGGATGATGTTTCAGCGGCAATGCATCCTTTGTCTGGAGGTGCTAAATCCGATCTTATGATTAGTGAGTTGGAAAAACGTGAAGATTTTAGAGGATACCAGAAATGGTGGTTCAACAATCAGGACGATAAACCGCTTTCCGTTGAACTATACATGGATTGGATAGAAGCACTCATGCTTTTGTGGGAACGGCTCGAAGAATAGAACAAACGTAGAAGGAGGGATTGAATTTTAATCAAAACAAGTCGTTCTGGGAAATCTGATCGACATATGGTTTGCCCTGTTGAAGGGAAACCTATTTCTTAATAGTATGACTTGAAAAACGGGGAGGCTGTCTTCTTGCGTGGCCTGTCATTTCGTTTTTCCTGACTCTCATCTCTTCGCGCAACAAAGAATACATTAGTGAATTGGAAAATTGAAGTATGTGTCCGTGTACGGTTCGTTCATGAGCGTGAAATGCCACCATTCTTCTTTGAGGTGATTGAAACCGTTACTGAGCATGATGGTTTGGAGGAGTGCTCGGTTGGCGCGAACAGCGAGGGGCATTGATGTATTGTCTGGCCAGGATTTGGGGCCGAAAAAGTCAAAGGGGGTACCCATGTCGAGTTCGGTACTGGTAGATAAGTCGATGATGGTTAGGTCGACGGTGGAGCCGCGAGAGTGCCCCGATTGAGCGGCGATGTATCCATCTCGGAAGAGGTCTTTTTTGTCCACGTCAGGGTAGAATTCGTTTTTTGTTCGGGTGTTGTTGATGTCTTTGGCCCATCTGACAAAGTGGTCAACAGCCTGTTGTGGTCGGTATCCGTCGAAGATCTTGAGACCGAGATTGAAAGGTTTGAGGTCGGCCTGTACCTGTTTGAGTGCGGTGGCGGCCTGTGTCGTCAGAATCACTACCGGGGCTGTGTATCCGTCGACACGTTCGCCCACGAAGTTGTGGTTGGTGTAATATCGGACGTCATATGTTGCATCCGGGATGAACTGATTGATACGGATAAATCCGTCTGGAATTTCTTGGGCAGAAACGGGAATCGTTAAAAGAAACGTAAAGACGAGAAGCCAAAGTATCCGTCGTGGCAAAAACTGTATGCGTTGAAACATGTCCCCTCGTTTTTCTATTTCAATATTGTGTCATGATTCGTGTTATTGTCCCATCTTCCCACATGGAGCTGAGTGCCTTGTTGATTATTGCAAGGGTCTTACCTTGCTTCATTTTTTTATGAAATCCGATGAAATTTGGATCAAGATTAAAAGGTGTGTCCAAGACGACGAATTTGTCTGCGTTGGCCTTGAGCTGTGGATCGCTGTTGATGACATAGTCCAATGAAGCTTTACCCGGGCCGATCAGCGCGGCATGAGTGCGCCCTGCGAGTAACATCCTGAGTCTGATGACGGGCTTACCATCGTAGCACGGAGTGAAAACAGTGCCGAGAGCCTTGTCGTAGGTGTCACCGTATGACGCGCCGCGCGTAACGCCGACGGACTTGCCTCTGAGATCACGGATGGAGTGGTAGGGAAATTCACGGCCTTTAAGGGTTACCAGACGCATTTCATCTATGCACATGATGCGTGAATAATCGAAAATTTTCTGTCGTTCTTTGGTCATGGATAAGCCAAATATTCCGCCTTTACCCTCGGCTGCATGCATATAGGCACGTTTCCATGGGAATAATTGAATATCAAATGTCAGATTTGTTCTGCATTCGATTTCACGGAGAATATCAATCTGGAAACCGTGGGGGGTGTTGTTTTTCAGCCAGGACTTAGGCGGTTTGGAATCTGTGCCGAAAAGGACGACCAGTTGTCTTGCCTGGCATGGCGTAGACGACATGAGGAGAAAGAATAAGACTGTGAGGATGTACGGCAGACGCATATGTATCCTTGTTCACTCAAGGTGCCGCGCCTCTGTCATTGTCTTGGAGACTCGGCTGAAACCCACCAAGTATCTATTGTTTTCGAATATAGGCTTAATTAAACATAAAAGTACACCTGTTTTATCAATGGTTTGAGTAAACATATTACTTGTACCGTGTGGCTGTATGGTCAAACCGGAACAGGCTTACTTTTCATGAAAGGTCTGAAGGTGAGTGCTCGCTCCCTTGCCTAACTTCTTTCCATGCCGCAAAGGGCGCATTTGGCGCATTCTTTAGACGGGCATTTAGGTGAAACCTTGGCGATTTTGGCATTTTCCCATTCCTTCCAGAGAAATTCACGTTTGACTCCGATGTCGACCACTTCCCATGGGAAGGGTTCGTCTTTGCCGCGTTCCCTGTCCAGAATCTCTGTTGGGTCGCCGTCCCATCGTTTCAGTGCTTTTTTCCATCCTCCGTATTCGGCGGCGAGTTGAATGAATTCTGCCATTTCTTCACCACCACGGGCGAGCAGTCCCTGAAGTCGTGCCTGAAAAGGAGAGTCGTGCTGGAGTGTGACTCCCTTGAAGGGTTTAACCATCTGTACGAGTTGCTTCATGCGCGCATCCAGCGATGCTTCGTCCATCATGGGAGCCCACTGAAACGGTGTGAAAGGCTTGGGCACCAGAGAGCTGATCCCGATAGTGATGCGCATCAGGTGCTTTTTTTTGCCGCCCGGCTCTTCTGAGCGGATACGCACAATTTCATGAATGAACTGTTCAAGTTCTTCATAGTCGGCATCAGTCTCACCGGGCCAACCGACAATGAGGTAGAGCTTCAAATGGTTGACACCGTACCGTGCGCAAAGTCGAACGGCATTCAGGAAATCCTGAGGGTCGAGTTTTTTGCTCATCATGCGTCGGAGTCGCTCGGAAGCACCTTCCAATGCGAGCGTTATGGTGCGGATGCCGCGTTCGCGCAGATAAATGAGCAGTTCATCTGTGACGCCATCCGCGCGCATGGAAGAAAGCGAAAATTTCTTTTTCTTGCTGTGCAGCCACTTCAGGAAAGGAACCAGATCGGGCCAGTCGGTCAAAGCTGTTCCCACAAGACCCACCTTTGGCGGATCGGCGAGTTCCACGATGCGTTTGAGTTCTTCGATTTTGGCAAGACGTGGCGGCCGATAAATGTATCCTGCTGCGCAGAATCGGCACCCGTACGGGCATCCTCGGTTGACTTCCAACAGCAGGGTGTCACGGAAAGCGGCGCGGCCCGATATAAAGCACGAGAACGCAGGGTCGCTCAATATGCCGGTGGGGCCGGAAGTAAGTCGTTTGACGGGAGTTTTCGACCGCCCCGGCGCGTAAATGCCTGGCATATCCTTGATGGCCTCAAGGATTTCTTCCTTGTCTTTGCCGTCAAAGACCAGCCGTTTAAGCGTATCAAAGAAATTCAGGAACTGCCTGTCAGCCTCGCCCACCCAGAAAAGGTCAATGAAAGGGGCAATGGGTGCCGGGTTGAGGAAGGCTATGGGACCACCGGCGATGACCAGCGGGAGAGTAGGGCGTTCCGCCGCAAGAGGCGGAACGCCCGCTGCCAGGAGCGTTCGAGGAAGGCTGAGGAAGTCCTCCTCGAACGTAATGCTCCAGGCGATTACAGGGAATGAGGATAGTGGGCTATTTGATTCACGTGTTTTCGGGTCCGTACCATCGGTCAGTCCCAGCTTGTCCGGGAAGACACGTTCTATGGCCAGGCCGGGCTCTTCGGTAAGCGACCGATAAACGGCTTGCCAACCGAGAGAGGATATGGCGGCTTTATCGCCTCCGGGAACGACCAACGCAACAGGGAGTCGGCCACCGAGGACGGGAGCATCAGGCTCGCTGACGCCATAATACAGGGTTCGCTTAACGATAGCGGTTTCCCTCCACGTGAGTTTTCATGGTCCTAGTCTACGTTCTTCCGAATGAAGGCCGGGACATCGAAGTTATCTTCTTCGAAAATGAATTCCTCCTCACCGGGGCCGGCGACAACTCGACGACTCCGCTGCATGGAAGGAGCTTCAGTCGTATTCAGTTCTCCACCGGCCTTGCGCAGATATGCGGGAATGTTCCGGTCGGTATTGAGTACTTTCTGATGGCCGGAACGGAGTGACTGCGTGGAAGCGGGCTGTTCCATGCCACGCGGCTTGCCGAGGAGCAGGAGCTTCTGCTGTTCGGCTTTGCTCAGTACGGGTTCCACTTCTTCTCGTATGGTTTCGATACCTGTTGCAATGACGGTAATACGCATTTCGTCTCCTGCATCAGGGTCAAAGACCGTACCGAAGAAGATTTCAGCATCGTCATGTGCTTCTTTGTAAATAATGTCTGCGGCTTCAGAAACCTCGTCGATGAGCATGTCCGGTCCACAGGTGATGTTGATAAGGACGCCTTTGGCTCCCTCGATGGAGACATCTTCCAGCAGCGGGCTGGTGATGGCTTTCATGGCAGCTTCTTTGGCGCGGCTTTCACCGGAAGCGATGCCGGTGCCCATGAGTGCCATACCGGAGCTGGACATGGCGGCTTTGACGTCCGCGAAGTCAAGGTTGATCAGGCCGTGTACGGTAATCAGGTCGGCGATACCCTTGACTGCGTAATAAAGGACTTCATCGGCCTTTTTCAGCATGTCGGAGAAAGATGCCTTCTTGGCGGCCAGTTGCAGCAGACGGTCATTGGGGATGGTGATGATGGAATCCACCACTTCGGACAAAGCCCGTGTGCCCTCGTCTGCCTGCTCCAGACGGCGTTTGCCTTCAAAATAGAAGGGTTTGGTCACAACGCCAACCGTGAGTGCGCCGAGTTCCTTGGCGACCTGTGCCACGACCGGAGCGGAACCGGTTCCGGTGCCGCCACCCATGCCTGCCGTGATGAAAACCATGTCAGCACCGTCCAGAGCCTCGCGGATCTGGTCCATGGATTCCATGGCTGCCGAACGGCCGATTTCCGGGTTGGCACCTGCGCCGAGTCCCTTGGTCAGCTTTTCACCGATCTGGATTTTGTGTTCGGCCAGAGATTTGTCGATGTCCTGATGGTCAGTGTTTGCAACAATGAACTTCACGCCCTTGAGCGCTGACTGGATCATGTTGTTGACTGCATTGCCACCACCGCCGCCGCAACCGACGACTTTGATTTTGGCGTTACTTTCATGTTCGATTTCAAAGTATTCCATTACGTGTCCTCCTCAGAATATTCCCTGTTGAATGTTCCCTGTATCCTCAAAAGTTGCTCATTCCTTAAGCAATGTCTGTGAACCATTTCTTCATGCGCGATACGATGCGGTCGAAACCGGAATCATCGCGTATTTTGAAGGGCCGGACCTTATGCAGGCCTTCCTCTTCGGCCCCGTGAAGCAGAAGCCCGACCGCAGTCGCATACTGGGGGCTACGTACTTCGGCGGTCAGACCGCCAATGCGTTCTGCCGGAATGCCTATGCGTACCGGCAGGTCGAAAATCTGTTCGGCCAATTCCTGCATGCCTTCGATCATGACCGTCCCCCCGGTCAGAACCACGCCAGCTGCAATCATGTTCTTGAACCCGGACTTGATAAGCTCCTGATCGACCAGTGCGAGAATTTCCTCGCAGCGCGGCTCGCATATTTCGGACAGCACACGCTTGCTCATTTTTCTGGATTCCCGGCCACCTACACTCGGAACTTCGATGATCTCTTCCTGTGTAACCAGGTCAGCCATGGCGCAGCCGAAATCCATCTTGATTTTTTCGGCAGACATCATGGGCGTACGCAGCCCGTATGCAATGTCGTTGGTCAGGTTGTGACCGCCGAGTGCAAGAACGCTTGTGTGCTTGATGGAGTCCTTGGAAAAAACGGCAATGTCGGTGGTGCCGCCGCCGATGTCAACCAATGCCACACCGATTTCTCTTTCTTCGGCGGACAGTACGGCCTTGCTGGAGGCAAGCGATTCCAGAACGATGTTGGAAACGTCGAGGCCGGAACGGTTGCATGAGCGGATGATGTTCTGTGCCGAGGTGACCGCTCCTGTGACTATGTGGACCTTCACTTCAAGGCGAACGCCGGCCATGCCGAGTGGATCGGCTATGCCGCGCTGGTCATCCACGATAAATTCCTGAGGCAGCGTATGCAGCACTTCGCGATCCATGGGGATGGCGATGGCTTTGGCCGCTTCGATAACGCGGTCCACGTCGCGCTGGGTGACTTCGCCGCCCTTGACGGCGATAACGCCGTGCGAGTTGAAGCCCTGAATGTGGCTTCCGGCAATACCGGCGTAAACAGTGCGAATGTCGCATCCGGCCATGAGTTCGGCGTCTTCAAGCGATTTTTTGATACATTGGACCGTTTTTTCGATGTTGACGACCACGCCGCGGCGCAGTCCTGTGCTGGGAGCTGTGCCGATGCCGATGATGTCGACGCCGTTCTCAGAGGCCTCGCCCACCACAGTACAAATCTTGGTAGTGCCGACGTCCAGCCCGACGATTAAATCATTTCTAGCCATGAGTAACTCCTCTGTTATTCCCGGTAATCCTGTAATATTCTGATGCGGTTATCCTGCTGTGGGCAGGGTGCGCTTCTTTATCCAAATCTTGTCGCCACTGGCCGCGATAATTGCGGCATTCATGAACTCGTTTCTGCGCATGAGGTCACGCCAGACAACCTTGAGACGTTCCAACTGAACTTCCCATCGGTCTGTTGAAAGTTTAATTGTCAGCCCATTCCCCATGTCGTGACCATCCAGGTATATTTCCATCTCATGTGCACTGGTCAGTTTGATCCAGGCTGCCTGGGACTGGGTGAAGGGCGTTTGTCCGTCCTTGATCTTCTGCAGGATGCCGGTCAAGACCTGTGGCCCTTCTGACAATCCGTCCGCGACACTTAATATCGGGAGTGAGGCAAGCTCGCCGGGATTCATGGGAGCAATCACTGAGCCCTTGGCATCTGCAAAATAGAGATTGTCATTCTTGCGTGTCCAGAAAGCCGGAACTTTTTCCTGCACCGTGATGTAGAGCCTGTTGGGGAGGTCGCGGCGCACGGTAACCGAATTGATCCACGGGTTGGCGGAAAGTTTGCGCTCCACTTCGCCCACGTTCATCTCCATGCAGTTGAGGCCAAGCGCCACATCGGCATTGTCAAGAATATCCCCATGGCTCAACCGATCATTGCCGGTGATGTGGATCTCCTTGAGTTCGAAATACGGATGGGATGTCATGAGTCGGTAGCCATAGAGCAGTCCCACACCAAGCACGGCGATGAGCGACAGGGTGAGCAGACCCATTATTATGCGGACAATGAACTGGCCGGTCCCGGTCAACCTGCGCGGAGATCTCTGCTTGCGGTTGAGCTTGTTGCTCCGTCGCTTGTTGCTGAGAGAAAGGCGGCTTTGTTTGCCCATAGTCAGGGTACTCATAGTATAATGACCTCCAGTTCGAGGTTGACGTCGAATTTGTCTTTCACGGCAGTCTGGCCGACTTCAATGAGCTCCAGAGCGTTCGCGCTGGTTCCCTTGCCCCTGTTGACGAGAAAGTTTGCGTGAAGGTCGGAAAAAAACATGTCCCCGAGTCTGGCACCCTTCATGCCTGCCTTTTCGAGCAGTTGGCCTGCGCTGTGGCCTTCAGGGTTCTTGAATACGCACCCGGCGGTTTTGGCTGTGACAGGCTGAGTCTTTTTCTTCTTTTCGTAATTGTCCTGCATTGTCTTGCGGACTTTCTTGGGGTCGGCTTCACTCAGAACCAGTTCAACGTCCCAGATCAGATATTTGCCCATGCCAACCGTTGGAGAAAAGTGACGATAGGAAAAATCGCATTGATCGCGGTCCAGCCAGATGAGTCCCTGTCCAGGCGCCCAGAGTCTGACGCGGGTCACGAGATCGCCTATTTCTGTACCGTAGGAACCGGCGTTCATTGCCACGCAACCGCCAACGGAACCGGGGATGCCGGTCAAACCTTCCAAACCAGACAATCCAGCCATTTGCGCCCAGCCGAGCAGACCGGGGAGACGCTGGCCTGCGCCGCAACGAACAATAAGCTTTTCGTCCTTCTTTTCAACTCTTTCCGGGCCGGGAGGGGTGTCTGTCCGGATCAATGCCACGTCGAGTTGGCCGTCCTGCGCCAACAGGTTTGAACCCTCGCCGATAACGAAAGGACGAAGCGTCTCCTTGAGAAGAAAATCAGACAGGGCATCAAGATCCTGCTTGTCGCGCACCACGATTTCCACTTCGGCGGTACCACCAAGGCGAAGACTCGTTCGCTCGGAAAGCGACGGATTGGATATGAATTCAAGACCCATGTTTGCCTCTATTCTCCGTTGTCGTCCGACTCGTCGGCCTGGTTGAGCCAGTTCTCGCCGATGCGCCAGATGGAACCCGCGCCCTGAGTCATGAACAGGTCGCCGGGTTTGAGTATGTCCTTGAGCCGTTTTTCAATGGATTCGAAATCCGGGAAAAACTGGACCTTGGTATCAGACACCTGTTTGATGCCCTGAGCCAGAGAAAGGCCGGAAACGCCGGGAATGGGTGACTCCGATGCCGGATATATCTCGGTGAGCAGGAGCATGTCCGCATCCGTGAATGCCTTGCAGAATTCGCCGAAAAGGGCCTGCGTTCGGGAAAAACGGTGCGGCTGGAAGGCCACGACCAACCGCCGGTCGGGATAGCATTCCTTGGCGGTTCTGAGGTTGGCCTGAATCTCAGCCGGGTGATGGCCGTAGTCATCCACCACCATGACGCCTTTGTGTTCACCTTTACGGTCAAAGCGTCGGCCCACGCCGCCAAAGTTGGCGAGGCCGGTGATGATGTCTTTTTTCTCCAGCCCTGCTTCAAGGGCCACACCGATGCAGGCCAGGGCGTTGAGTACGTTGTGCGTGCCCGGCTGTGCCACAGTGACTTCGCCCCACTCCTCGCCGTCCAGGGTGACTTTGAACAGAGAGCGCAGGTGGGAGCTGATGATCTTTCCGCGTAGACGGTTCTGCGGGCCGAGTCCGTATGTCAGATACGGGCGTTTTATCAGGGGCAGAAGCCGTTGCACGCCCTCGTCGTCGCCGCAGACCACGTTCATTCCGTAAAATGGAATGGAGTTCATGAACCGGATGAAGGACAGGTCTATGGCGTCCTGATTGTCATAAAAATCCATGTGGTCCTTGTCCACGTTGGTCACCACGGAGATGATCGGGGACAAGCGCAGGAATGAACCGTCGGATTCGTCGGCTTCCGCGATGAGATAGTCACCGTCGCCGAGTCGGGCGTTGGCGCCGTAGGTATTCAGTTTGCCGCCGATGATGACGGTGGGATCAAGACCGGCTTCCGTGAAAATTGTCGCCATGAGTGAGGTCGTGGTCGTCTTGCCGTGGGTCCCGGCAACGGCGATGCCTGTGCGAAGGCGCATGAGTTCGGCCAGCATTTCCGCACGGGGAATGATGGGAATGCCGCGATCCCGGGCTTCAACCAGCTCCGGGTTTTTGGACGGGATGGCCGTGGATTTGATAAGAACGTCCGCGTTGCCCACATTGTTGGCTCCATGGCCGATGAAAACCGTGGCGCCGAGTTTTTCCAGCCGTCTGACTGCCGAAGAGGCGGACAGGTCCGAGCCGGTGATCGTAAACCCCATGTTGAGGAGGACTTCTGCAATGCCGTTCATGCCGGAACCGCCGATGCCCACCATGTGAATGGTGTTAACCCGCGCCCGCATTGCCGGACAGGCTTCGCCGCCGATTGTCAGGTATGGTCCTTGTGCTGCCATAACTATACTCCTACGCCGTCAGGGCTTCCAACCCTGACGCTATATCTGCGGCTGCGTTCACTTTGGCGAAATCGCGTGCCGCTGTTTCCATGTCGGTCAACTGCCCGGGGGTGTTGAGCAAGTCCAGTGTGGCGGTCGCCAACGATTCCCCAGTCATTTCCGACTGGGGGAGCAACCGGGCCGCGCCGATGTCCGACATGGCTTTGGCGTTCATTGTCTGATGGTTGTGGGTGGCCTGGGGGAAAGGCACGAAAATGGCCGGAACCCCTGCCGCCGCTATTTCGAAGACCGTGGTCGCTCCTGATCGGCAGATTGCCAGATCACAGAGGGCGTATTCGGTCCCCATATCCTCGATAAATTCACGTACCTGTGAAACGTCCGCGCCTGCGGTTTCGTAAGCAGCACGCACCCGGATGAAGTCCGCTCTGCCTGCCTGATGCACCAGCGTGACCCCTGCCTCCATGAGCGAAGGCAGTGCCTTGATGATGGCATCGTTGATAGGTCTGGCGCCTTGGCTGCCGCCGAGCACGAGGACTCGTTTGCCGACCTGCCTGGCCCTGCGGCGTGTGGCTGCCTTAATGATGTCGAGCCGCACGGGGTTGCCGGTCAGATACGTCTTGTGTGTCGGAAACACACGAAGGGCGTCCGGGAAGCTCAGGAAAATTCGTTTGACTATCTTGCCCAGCATTTTGTTGGCCATGCCGGGGATGGAATTCTGTTCGTGAATGGCGGTGGGGATACCGAGAATCTTGGCTGCCACCACCGGGCAGAATCCAGCATAGCCTCCAAAGCCGATGACCGCGTCAGGCCTGAAGCCCCAGACTGCGGCGAGGGCTTTCGGGAGACCTGTGCCAAGCCAGCCTATGCCCGAAAGAATGCCGGGAATACCGCGGCCCATGATGCCGGATGCCGGAAGTTCCAGGAATCGCAGGCCGTGTTTGCGCGCCATGTTGCCTTCGGGACCGGGGCCGCCCATGAACATGATGTCGACGCCCTTGTTGCGAAGGGTCAGTTCGGTGGCAAGGGCCAGGGCCGGAAAGATGTGGCCGCCAGTGCCACCAGTAGTGAGAATGACTCTGTTCAGCGTCATGCCTTCACCCTCCGGGAGAGGTTCAACAGGATACCCGCGCAGATGAAGGAAACGGTCAGGCTTGAGCCACCGTAACTGATGAACGGCATTGCAACCCCCTTGGGCGGGACTGTTCCAAGCACCACGGCGAGGTTCAGAATCATGCCGAGGGCAAGAATGCAGGTCACGCCGAACGCCGTGAATCGGTCCTGCAGGTCTTCCACTTTCAGCGTTACGCGGAAGGCGCGGATCAGGAAAAACCCGATGGCGATGAAAAAGAGGGACATGCCCACAAAGCCCAGTTCTTCGCCGACTACAGCCATGATGAAATCGTTGTGGGCTTCGGGCAGGAAGAACAGTTTGCGCTGGCCTGCACCGATGCCGGTGCCGAAAATTTTGCCGGAACCGAATGCGTACAGGGATTGCACCAGTTGGTAGCCTTCGTTCTGGGCTGAAGCGAACGGGTCAAGAAAAGCGGTCCACCGTTTGAAACGGTACGGTGAGGACGATATGAGCAACCAGCCTGCGCCGCCGGCAAAAATGAGCGAGATGAACAGGTAGCTGAACCGGGTGCCGCCGACCAGGCACATGAAGAAGAGCAGGCCGGACATGACCACGGCGCCGCCGAAGTCGGGTTGCAGGAGCAGCAGGCCGCACAGAAAGCCGGTCACGAGGAAAGGCGGCAGGAAGCCGACCGAGAACGTGCGAACCATGTCCTGCTTTCTGGCGAAGAAATATGCGAGATAGAGAACCAGAGACACCTTGGCGTATTCCAATGGCTGGAGATTGACTGGCCCAAGGTTGATCCACCGGCTTGCCCCGTTGACCGAGACACCGAGCGGCGAGATGCACAACGCGAGCAGGACAACGGCGATTCCGACCCAGATGTAGGTCATGGAGTAGAGCACGCGCCGGGGAATCTTCATGCAGCAGAACATGGCGGCCAGACCCACGCCTGTAAACATGAGTTGCCGTTTGAAAAAGAAGTATTTGTCGCCATAGACCCGCTCGGCCATGATGCCGGATGAGGACAGGACCATGATGAGGCCGAAGCCGCCGAGAATCATGGTGGCGGTGAGCAGCCAGGGGTCGATGCGGCCGTTGGCGGCACCGTTTTTCTTGGCGTTGAGACTGTTAGTCATCAAGACCTCCCACCACGCGTTTGAAATCCGCGCCGCGCTGCGCCATGCCGTTGTACTGGTCGAAACTGGCTGTGGCCGGAGAAAGCAGAATGACGTCGCCGGTTTCAGCGCAGGCTGCCTGTCGTTTGACGGCTTGTTCCAACGTTTCATCCCATGTCACGGTAAAGGATTTGGACAGTTCCGGTTCCAGCTCTTCCCTGGCTCCGCCGAACAACCCCACATGAACAACAGAACCTTTGATGCCATTGGCAAAAGCGGCCACGTCGCCGCCTTTCCAGACGCCACCCATGAGGATGCGGACCGGCCGGTCAAATGACCGTACTGCAGCCAGGGCGGCATCCAGTGTGGTCGCCTTGGAATCATTGACATACAGGACGCCTTTTTTCTCACCCACGGGTTCGATGCGGTGGGCCAGCGGCTTGAAATTGCGTATGGTTTCGGCAGCCTGAGATTCTGAGATGCCGAACCGTTTGACAGCCTGCCATGCGGCTTCCACATTGGAGCGGTTGTGCTCGCCGGGAAGATGCGGCGCTTCGAAACGGTCTGTGGCGTCGAACCACTGGACATGGGCGTTGGTGAACGAACGGTCTTTAATGACGTCGCGCAGCGATTCGTGCATGAGCGCGGTGTCTTCGGCGGTCATGCGGTTAAACAGAGCCAGTTTGGCGTCGAGGTATTCCTCCATGTCTTCATGGTAATCGAGGTGATTGGCTGAGAAATTCAGGAAGACGCCCACATGCGGTTTGAACAGGCGGCAGTTCTGGAGCTGGAAACTGGAGACTTCAAGCACGATGATTTCCGCAGGCTCCATGTCCAGCAGGTATTCGCAAAGAGGTACGCCGATGTTGCCGCCGGTGAAGATCCTGCGACCTGCCTGTTCCAGAATATCGGAGATGAGAGTGGTGGTTGTGGTCTTGCCGTTTGAGCCGGTTACCGCGAGCATGGGAGCCTCAATGAACCAGGAGGCGAATTCCAGCTCTGAGACCATTGTGCGTGGCGCAATGCCTTCCAGTACCGGGGCAAGTTTTTTCACCGGCACACCAGGGGAGAACACGATGATGTCCGCATCCGAGAAATGCTCTTTCTTGTGCGCTCCGGTGATGAGTTCAACTTTTCCACTGAGTTCACCCAAAGTGTCTTCGGTCACGTCTTCGCTTCTGTCCACCACGCGCACGTTGGCACCGAGCACGTCGAGAAGACGGGCTGCGGCAAGGCCTGACTTGCCCACGCCAACCACCACGGCCTGTTTGCCGGTGAGGATGTGCTGTTCGATGAAGTTGCGGACGATACGATTCACGGTGATGCCTTGATTATCTCAGTTTGAGTGTGGAAAGTGCCATGAGGGCCATGAGTATGGAGAGAATCCAGAATCGGACGATGATCTTGGATTCCGGGATGCCTTTGAGCTCGAAATGATGATGGAGCGGGGCCATCTTGAAGATGCGTTTACCGCCCGTGAGCTTGAAATAGCCCACCTGAAGGATGACAGAGAGAGTCTCGAATACGAACACGCCGCCCACGATGGCGAGCAGGAGTTCCTGCTTGGCAAGGACAGCCACGAAACCGAGTGCACCGCCGAGACCGAGAGACCCCACATCGCCCATGAAGACCTGGGCCGGGTGTGCATTGAACCAGAGAAAGCCCAGTCCTGCGCCGACCATGGCCCCGCAGAATATGGTCACTTCCCCGATACCCTGAATGTTCTGGACTTGCAGATAGTCGGCCATGGTCGCGTGGCCCGACACGTAAATGAAGATGGCGAAGCAGGCCATGGCAACAACCATGGGACCGATAGCCAGACCATCCAGTCCGTCTGTCAGGTTCACCGCGTTGCTCGCTCCGACCATGACCACCATGGCGAAGGGCAGGTAGAACCAACCGAGGTCCGGGTTGAAATTCTTGAAGAATGGCACTGATAACTGAGTGGAGTATGCCGGTTCATTAATGAGCAGGGCAATTGCCGAGGCAGCCACAAGGCACTGAAGAGAGAATTTGGCTTTGGCGGACAATCCCTTGTTTTGCTTTTTGACAACCTTGATATAGTCGTCGGCGAACCCGATGGCGCTGAACCCGAAATACACGAGCAGCGTCAGCCAGATGTAGATGTTGGACAGGTCTGCCCAGAGCAGCGTGGAGACACCCACACTGATCAGGATCATGATGCCGCCCATGGTTGGGGTGCCTTCCTTGGCCTGATGCTGGGGACCGTCTTCTCGGATGTACTGACCGCATTTGATACGCTTGAGCCAGCGGATCATGGCCGGTCCGAACACGATTGAAATGATAAGCGCGGTCAACAGTGCCCACACAGAGCGGAAGGTGATGTACCGGAAGACGTTGAGAAGACCCAGGTCCGTGGAAAGCGGTACGAGAAAGTTATATATCACTGGTTGCCTCCTTGGGCTTCCACAGTGCGTCCTGCACAGAGGGCGGACACGAATAATTCCATTTTGAGAGAACGTGATCCCTTGACCAACACGACGCCGTCGGCCACGCCGAAAGACTGCCACGCATGGGCGAAATCTTTTTGCGTGTCTACTTTGTGCATTTTTTTGCCATATTCCCGGGCTACTACGTCAAAATGGTCACCCTTGTAGAAGACGACAGCCGGGGCGGTGGCCTTGATGATGCGTCCGAGCTCCTCATGGCGCATGACAGCCTCATCGCCGAGTTCGCGCATGTCTCCGAGGATAAGGGCAAGCGGCTTGCCGTCTGCCATGCCTGTCGCGGTTTCGATGGACCGTGACATGGAGAGAGGGTTGGCGTTGTATGTGTCGTCGATGACCATGAGGTTGCCGTTTGGCTTGCAGCAGAAACGCTGTGTGTCAGGTTCAAGTGATTGAACGCCGAAAATGACGTCTTCGCGAGTCATGCCAAGGGCATGGGCCACGGCAGCGACACAGGCCAGGTTCTCGGCGTAGTGTGCGCCGCAAAACGGTGCCTCGAATTCGCCGTCGCCCTCGGGGGTCCGAAGCCGGAAGCGTCCCAGATTACTGGCTCCGGCCCCGAGGAACGAGGCAACAAAGGAGGTGTGAGAATCGTCGTTGGTGGAGAATCCTACAGGGGTGTCCACTAGTTCACGGGCAGCGTCCCAGAGCAGCGGATAATCCTTAGAAATGATAGCAGAACCGGGTTGACGCAGATATCTGAGCAGACTGGATTTGGCCTGGGCCACCCCGGCCTCGTTGCCGAGTCCTGCCAGATGACCGGGCCCGACATTGGTGATGACTGCGATGTCAGGACTGGCCACAGGGGCCAACTCTTCCATGTCGCCGCGCTGTGAAATGCCCAGTTCCATGATCCAGAGTTCCTGTTCCACCGTGGCTTTGAGCATGGAGAGGGGCAGGCCTATCTGGTTGTTGAAATTGCGATAGTTCTTTGCGGTATTGAATTTCTGCGAAGTCACCGCGTAGAGCATCTCCTTGACCGTTGTCTTGCCCGCCGTGCCGGTGACTGCAATGAGCTTGGCGCCGCACATGTCGCGCCAGCATGCGGCCAGACGTCCAAGGGCTTTTACGGTGTCGCGGACCATTATGACAGGCGTGTCGATATCGTCCAGCATGCGGGAGGCGACGATGGCGGCAGCTCCCTGTTTCGCAGCCTGTGCCGCGAATTCATGCCCGTCAAAGTTCTCGCCGCTGACGCAGAAGAACAGGTCGCCTTTTTCCACGGTGCGAGAGTCCGTTTTCACCGAGGTGATAGCGATTTCAGAGTGGCCTTCTTCGGCCATGCCGCCGAGGCAGCGTTCTACGTCAGACAATGTCAGGTTCACGAATACATTTCCTCAAGCAGTGCAGCAGTGACTTTCGTATCAAGGAAGGGGATTATTTCATCTTTGATCTTCTGGTTCGGTTCATGGCCTCTTCCGGCGATCAGCAGCACGTCACCCGGTTCCATTTCCTCAAGGGCCATGGCGATGGCGGTTCTGCGGTCAGGGTGTTCAATCACTTTGGGCGTGCCTTTAAGACCTGGCCGGATGTCGTCCATGACCATCATGGGATCTTCGGAGCGGGGATTGTCCGATGTGAGCACAGCCACATCCGCATAACGGGCAACGGCCTGTCCCATTATCGGGCGTTTTGTGCGGTCACGGTCTCCGCCGCAGCCGAACAGGGTGATAAGCCGTTTGAAATTGAGCGATTTGAGTGTGTGCTGGACGTTTTCCAACGCGTCAGGCGTGTGGGCGAAGTCCACGAAAACATCGAGACCGTGGTCGTTCAAGACACGTTCCAGACGTCCGGGAACACCGGGGAAGTCTTTCAATGCGCGCATGTCCCTGCAGTTGAGTCCGAGTTGGAGCCCGACAGCCTGGGCTGCCATCAGGTTCATGGCGTTGAAGGCACCGATCAGGGGAGAGTGCACGGTCCAGCTTTTGCCTTTATATGTGGTTTCCAGTTCAATTCCCTGTCCGTCCATGGAAACGATGCGTCCCTGTACCATGTCGCGGTCGCCAACTTCCTGTTTGACTGTGGTAACGTCACCGATTCCGTACCCGATGGAGCCTGGACATTCTGACAGAAGGATGCGCCCGTACGGGTCATTGTAGTTGAAAACGTTGGCTTTGGTTTCGAGGGGGTAGTCCTTGAAGAGTTTGGCCTTGGCCCTGAAATATGTCTCCATGTCACCATGGTAGTCGAGATGATCCTGAGTGAGGTTGGTGAAGATTCCGGCGTTGAAGTCAAGACCAGCCACGCGATACTGTTCCAGGGCGTGGGAGGAGACTTCCATGAGAACGACATCCACATCGGCTTTCTTCATATTGAAGATAAGTTCGTGAATCATCCAGCAGTCCGGGGTGGTCAGTGATGCTTCGATCTGGAAACCGGGCCAGCGGTAGTTGACCGTGCCGAGTACGCCGACTTTCAGGCCGGTGGAAGCGAGCAGGTGCTCTATGATGTAGGAAGTTGTGGTCTTGCCGTTTGTGCCGGTGATGCCAACAAGTTTGACGTCTCTATCAATGAGATGGAAATGGGAGCGGGCCAGTTCACCAAGTGCAACTGCCGGATTTTCTACGTACACGGCTACGGCTTTGTCTTCCACAACAGGCGCAACGAGATCGCGGGCGCTTTCGGGCGCGACAATGTACTGCGCACCGTTGTCGAGGGCGTTAGGAATGTAATCAAGGCCGCGGACAGCAGTCCCGGGCATGGCAACGAAGCATTCCCCATCCTGGATTTTGCGCGAATCAGTGCGCACGACAAGGCCTTTTCTCGCTTCTTTCAGCAGATTTTCAAATTCCATCACGCCGCGTTCCTTGTCCTTTTCCTTGCCGCTATGAGAGCCAGAGAACAAAAACATCATCCGCACCCTCCGTGTTTTGGTCTTTTGGCCAGGGTTGCCCGGCTGCGGGCTTCTGGCTTTTGACCGTCATTCCCTGGCCTTTGAGCACAGGGACTATTCCCATTTTTGTCAGCAGTTCCAGTGCCCGACGAACAGGCATTCCGGCTATGTTCGGAACCCTGTCCGAGTCAGCCTGCACCAGCGGTACGGTCTCTGCCTGAATCAGTGGTTCTTCGGTTAACGAGTCCACGGACACGTTCTCGGCAACAACACTGTCGAGCGTCTCAGACAGCTTGCCGTGATAGGCAAGTGTGCGCACCGTAACTTCTCGGCAGACCGGAGCCGCGACCATGGAGCCGTAATTGGATTTTTGAGGCTCGTCGATCATGGTAATGACGAGCAGTTCAGGATCGTCAGCAGGGACAAGGGCGACAAAGGAAGAAAGATACTGATCGCCGTACCCGCCTTTTGAAGACGCCTTCTGCGCGGTACCAGTCTTGCCCGCCATGGAGATTCCCTGAATGCGAGCTCTGCGCCCCGTGCCGTCCTCGTGAACAACCTCTTTCATCATGGAGAGAACCTTGGCGGCGGTTTCCGGACTGAACACCTGAGTCGCTTTGTTCTTGCGTGCAAGTTCAGGGGTTTTTATGAGGTTGAGGTCCTTTGTAACGCCCATGTTGGCAATGCAGAGAAAACCCTTGGCTAGCTGGACAGCCGTGGTCCCGATTCCCTGACCGAAACTGATGGCTGCAAGGTCAACGGACGTCCATTTGCTGGCAGGCATGACGATGCCGTTCGATTCGCCCGGCAGGCCGAGGCCGGTCTTCTCACCGAAGCCGAGCTTGGTCAAGTAGGAATGATAGACGCTCGCGCCCATATCCATGGCGATCTTGACGCAGCCGATATTGGAGGAATAGCGAAGCACCTTGTGTGCTGGCAGCCATTTTGCCGGGTGCGTATCACGGATGACCTTGCGGCCCACGCGCCAACGTCCGTTTTCGCAGTTGATCAGGGTGTCTGGTTCAATCACCTCTTCTTCCAGTGCTGCGGCAAACAGGAACGGTTTCATGGTGGAACCGGGTTCATATATGTCTGTGAGGGGGCGCAATCTCCGTTGGGATGGTTTGGATACTCGCACCGTATTCGGATTGAAAAACGGCTGGTTGGCCATGGCGAGGATGTCGCCGGATTTCACGTCCACCACCAGCACAATACCTGCCCGAGCCTCGTATTTAGCAATGGAGCTGGCAAGCGCCTGTTCAGCGGCGTGTTGAATGTGTGTGTCGATGGTCAAGCGGACGTCGAGTCCGTTGATGTCCACTTCTCGACCGTGGGAGTCGAGGTACATGCGGTGGCCTGTCGCATCGCGGGGTACGACGAATTCTGCCTTGCTCGGCGACATGCGTTTGTTGAAGACCAGTTCGATGCCTTCCCGGCCTTGTCCGTCGATGTCCACGAAACCGAGCAATTGTCCGGCAAGGTGTCCGTTGGGATAAATACGGTTGAATTCACTGGTCAACCTGACACCTGGAAGATCCGCCTTGGCGATGGCGGCGGCCTCACGGTCGGTGACCTGTCGTTTTATCCAGATAAATTTTTTCTTGGATTTGAGTTTTTTATAGACCGTTTTCCGGGTCAGTTTGAGGTCGCGGGACAGGGTGTCGGCAGCAATGTCGATGTTCTCGATTTCATACGGACGGGCGAAAATTGATTTGGCTTCAACGGATGTGGCGAGCATCTGACCGTTGCGGTCGAAGATGCGGCCCCGTTCACCGTATTCCCATTCGGCGGCGAGGCTTTGCTTGGAGGCTTTGTTGGCAAGGTATTCACCGTCATGGAGTTGAACCCATCCGGTTCTTGCCCACAAACCAGTAAGCGCAACCGTAAACAAGGCTATGACAAGCCCTATTTTGATTCCGCTCAGATCGGTGCGCCTTTTACTGTCCTTTGCCATTGTCATCCCTGTTGTTCCCACTGTGCGGCGCGTATATGGCGGTACGCGAAGCTACCTTGTGTCCGTTATTCGCCGTATCTGTCCCGGCGCGGCCACTCCCAAACCGAGTTGGCTTGCGAGTTTTTTGAGCTGGTATGGCGAAACCAGGTTGTTCCTCTCAACCGATAGTTTCACGGCCAGATCCTCTTTCTGGCTCAGGCTCATTTTCATCTTGCGCAGATCGTATGCCAGATCCATGCGTTCGATGTTCAACCAGACGGCTCCCAATCCCAAAGTGAGCGCCATGCCAAGGAGGCACAGTGTCATCCACAGGAGTGTTTTGTCGGCCTTGCTCATACGGTTTCCCCGTTTGGTCCAAGTTTCTCCGCTACCCTGAGTTTTGCACTCCTGGCTCGGGGGTTCCCGTCCCTTTCAGCTTCCGAGGCGACCAACGGTTTCTTGGTGAGCACTTTTATTTCGGGTACGCCGCCGCAGGTGCAGTGGAGTTGATGCGGGGGGCATTTGCACCCCTTGGCGGCATCCCGAAATGCGTGCTTCACCGCCCTGTCTTCCAGGGAGTGAAACGAAATGATGGCCACTCTCGCGCCTGGTTTCAGGCGTCCGATGATGGTTTTAAGGTAATACTCAAGTTCCTCAATTTCCCTGTTGACCGCTATTCGCAGTCCCTGGAAGGTGCGGGTCGCCGGATGATTGCGGGCTGTATGCCGCATCTTGGGCGGGTAGGCCAATTTGACTATCTCGGCCAATCGGAGCGTTCGTGTGATTCGCTCCTGGTCCCGTGCCTTCAATATTGCAGACGCGATTTTTCCGGCCAGGGGATCTTCCCCATAAACCCTGATAATTCGCGCCAGATCACCATGCTTCAACGTATTGACCAAATCTTCGGCCGATGGGCCGGAATCAGGGTCCATACGCATGTCCAGTGGACCGTCATGGACAAAGCTGAATCCTCTTTCAGCAACGTCCAACTGCATGGAGGAGACGCCGAGGTCAAGGACCGCGCCGTCTATCAAATCCCAACCGATGTCATCCAGGGCTTCCTCGAAACCGGAGAAGGGGGTGTGGTACAGGTGAACCCTGTCTTTGAAGTCCACGAGGCGCTGTCTTGCCAGCGCCAAAGCCTCTTCGTCCCGGTCAAGCCCTAAAAGCTCGGCCTTGCCATCTGCCGCCTGTAACAGCGCCAGACTGTGGCCGCCCATGCCGAGTGTGCCGTCCATGTAACGACCACCGGGTTTGGGTTGAAGCCACTCGACAACTTCATGTAAAAGAACAGTCGTGTGCAGCGATGCGGGATCGTGGTTGCCCTGTTTCATTTAGAAGGGGAGGGCGACGTTGTTTTCAGCCAGCTCTGCGGACACGTCATTGTCCTCTTCGAGCAACTGGTCGAAGCTGTCAGCAGACCAGATTTCGAACCGCTTGCCTGCTCCCATGACCACCACGTCCTTTTCCAGTTTGCCAGATTTGCGCAGGTGCGCGGGAATGGCTATGCGCCCTTGACTACCCACCGTGATTTCGGTGTAGCCGAGGTTGAAAAGGCGAATGATGTTTTGGAGGGCGCGGCTCGGTGCCTTGATCCCGTCAAGTTCGTTCTCAAGCAGCGTCCATTGTTCCGGAGTGATGCCGATGACATGCTTGTCATAAATGGTCAGCACCATGACCGCGTCCGGTGATTCGGCGCGGATCAAATCCCTGAACTCGGGCGGCAATATAAGCCGTCCTTTGTCGTCAAGGCTTCTGTGTGCGTGACCTTTAAACTTCATCTTTCCCCCGGAACAACCGTGTGTCCCACATTCTTACACCAGTTTTACACCGATTTCCACTTCTTCCCACCTGTGCTTGAAAATCAAGGGAAAGTCAACCGCTCTATTAAATAATGGTCGGTAAAAATAACCGAGTATCATTGCTTTTTTTAAGGGTGCGGCCTAGACTTGCCGCAAATCCGAGGAATTGGGGTTTTTAAAAAAAGAGTAAATTCAGCACACAAGACGTTTCCACATTGGGGAGCCACCCGTTGTCGGGTGAACAATCAGTGAACGTGGAAATTGCACAAGGAGGCTGTCATGGATAGGCATATCAAGATAATTGCTACTCTGGGGCCAGGAACCGGGACTTACGAGGCTGTCAGGAATCTGGTGGAATCAGGGGCAAAGATTTTTCGACTGAATTTTTCGCATGGCGGGCGGGAGTTTTTTGCCGATATGGTGCAGATCATTCGGCGACTTGAGAAGGAGACGGGGTACACTCTGACAGTACTTCAGGATTTGTCAGGTCCCAAGATTCGTACCTGTGATGTTGGTCTCGGCGCTTTCGAGGTCAACAAGGGGACCGAAGTGCTCCTGGGCACACCTGATGAATATAAGGAAGATGGGGAACCGTTCATCTGTCTCGACATCCCGGAGATGTTTCAGGGTGTGAAAGAGGGTGACCCTGTTGCCCTGGGTGACGGCGTCATCCGTTTCAAGGTCGTCAAGATCGAAGGGGAGCACCTTATTCGTTTGGTGGCGACCAATTCCGGTATCTGTCCGCCTCGGAAGGGTATCACCTTCCCGGGGACGACGACCACGCTCGCGCCGCTGACCGATAAGGACAAGGCGGATCTGGCCATCGGCATGGATCTGGGAGTGGATGTTGTTGCCATGAGTTTTGTTCAGAAACCCGAAGATATCTGCAATCTGCGTGCTGAGATGATTCAGTACAACCGGCGGGTGCCTATTATTGCCAAGATTGAGCGGACTGCGGCTTTGAGCTGTCTGGACGAAATCCTTCAGGAAGCCGACGGTATCATGGTGGCTCGTGGTGATCTTGGCCTGGAGCTTGATCTGGCTGAACTCCCCACGGCGCAAAAGCGGATTATCCGGGCATGCAACAAACTGGGCAAGCCTGTTATTGTGGCGACCCAGATGCTGTTGTCCATGGTCAATTCTCCCATGGCAACCCGTGCTGAGACAACCGACGTGGCCAATGCCATTCTGGACGGTGCAGACTGTGTCATGCTCTCCGAAGAGACCGCAGTAGGGCGGTATCCTGGCGAAGCAGTCATGTTTATGCGCAAGATCGCTTATGAGATCGAAGCATATATGTTTGAAACGGGTCTGAGCAATGTGGCCGCGGATGGGGTCAAGGAGCATCCGTCCACCTTCCTGGCTCACGCCGCTGCTATGCTGGCAGGCAAAGTCGATGCCAAGGCCATTGTTTGTCATTCCACTTCCGGAGCGACAGCACGCATCCTGTCTTCATGCCGTCCGGCACAGTCAATTTACGCTTTGAGTACCGATTCGGTCGTAAGACACTTCACAAATCTTTCATTGGGAGTTATCCCTGCAGAACCGCTGGACGTTATAGACGACCATCAGGAACGCGCCGAGGTTTTTGTTCGGCAGTCTCCCGCTTTTGCGGAAGGTGATATCGTTGTTGTTACAGCGGGGCAGCCCGAAAAGGGCAGGTCGGTTACCCAGACCAATGTGGTCAAGTTGTATGAAAAGCTTAAAAAAGAAGAGAGCTGATGACTTCTGCGCAGAAACACGACATCCCCGACGGTCTCAATGAGGAATACTATCAGATCAGTGCCGATATTCTGGGCAGTTTTAATAAATATCGTCCGCCTCTGAACATTTTTTCGTTCAAGGAAGATGTTGCCCGTATAATGTCTTATTACAAGGTGGGTGGGCGACTTACCAATGAACAGGTTGAAGAACTGGCGACAATGACTAAAGATGGCCTGATCTTTGTTTCGCGCGAAGATCATTCCGTTTATGTCAAGCATATCAGTTATCAGCTCGACCTCGTGCTGGTGGACAAGAATCTCAAGGAAAAAGAGATTGCGGACATCTTCACCCAGGCGTTGACGCGTCGGCTGGGTGAGTTTTACGAGCAGCCGGTGAAGGCCGTGTTTGACAAGCTCTGGGTGGACCTCATGGTTCTCGCTGAATATTTATATCTGGATATCCGCCGTTCTCGCGCTCTGGTCCGTCGATTGCACACCGAACATTCTTTGGAAAACCATTCTGTCAACACCGGGTTTCTCGGTTTGGCCCTGTGGGGCAAGATCAAGGAAAAAGGGTTTACGGATGCGGTTAAGCGGAAGACGTTCGACCATGTCTTGGCCGGATTGTTTCTGCATGATCTGGGGATGGCAAAAGTTCCGGCCTTTATACGGTCCAAGGAAAAACCGCTGACCGGGGACGAACGGAACAAGATCAATGCGCATACCAAGGTTGGGTATGAAATGCTCAACAAGCTCGATTTGCGGTTCGCCGAGATAGAGCAATGTGTCACCCAGCATCATGAGCGGACGAACGGGTCAGGGTATCCTCTCAAGAGTGTCAAACAGGAATTCCCCGGTAGACTGTGTGCTGTAGCTGATTCCTTCTGTGCCATGATTACCAAGCGGCCATACGCTGAACCCATGGGGATGGTGCAGGCTTCCATGGCTCTAGCTCAGGATGCGAAGTATGATCGTGACATCACCAAGGCCTTGCAGATGCTGCTCATGATGGATCTCAAGATGAAGCCGTAAAATTTCGGATTCCGTATGGAATGTAAAAAAGGCTCGGAAAAATTGTCGTCCGAGCCTTTTTGCATGTCGTTTCAGTGTCTATTCGGGCGGTGATGCCAGAGCGACGACCTTGCTCCGCAAGAGCGGATAGCGGGTCAGGAGAAACCATGGAATGGGCGGGAAGAAAGTGAAGGCCCGGTCCTGTGTCAACTGGATGTCGTCAACATTGTAGCCGGCCATGACCAGTACCTTTGACAGTGTGTAAGGCGTGAACCAGTATCGATGATCGCTGTTGATGTCTTCGTACTGCTTCAGCGCCTTTTTGAAATTCTTGTAGTGGAACGCGTTCGGGACCGTGACGATGCACTTGGCCTTTTCAAGGCCCGGTCTCTGGCGCAGGGTTTCGAGAAACTGCACCGGGTTGTCCACATGCTCCAACAACTCGCCGAGGACCACGTAGTCCCACTGCACGTCATTGACGCCGGGAACGTCATCAGTGAGGATGTTCCCGCAATAGACGTGAGGGAGTTTCATTTCCTTGGAAAGGAACTCAATGCCTTCCTCGTTGATATCCACTCCGGCGCACAGACTGGCGCTGTCCATGAGTAGTTTGTGGAGCCAGACACCTCTGGCGAGTTTTCGTTTTACCTTGTCCGGCGTATGATCCACACAGCCGATGTGCAGCACTTTGGCCCCTTTGACCACGCGCTGCATGTAGGTGAGTCTGCTCCGTTCGGTGAATTTCCCTTTCAGGGTAAAATAGCACCCGGATGAAAAGGTTTCGCCGCGCAGGAATTGGAGAAGGGTATTATCCAGTTTCAAAATCTATCCTTATGGTGTCGGGGGTAACGATTGTCCGACCCCGTTGCCGGGGTCGGTTCACGAGTCGTTTATTTGAAAATCTGGACCATGTCACGGGTCATTTCGCGGTATACGTCGGTTACGTAAACCACGCCCATGACGCGATCGCCTTCCACGACAAGAGCCCAATCGCGGCGGGACTTGAGAAAGACGTCCAGCACCACGAGGATAGGATCGTTGGGTTTGAGTACAGGCGGGTTGGTGATGAGGTATTCATCCAGCCTGAGCTGGGTGCAGATCAGGCAGGCGTTGGCAAACTGCTGATCCCAGTCCACCTTGCCGTCGGCCTTGAGGTTGTCGTCCTTGAGGACTGACTTCTTGACCGCCTTGAACAGCTTCCAGAGGTTGATGGTCCCGACGAGCTTGCCGCTCTTGTTCTTGACCACCACCACTTGTGAATCAGGAGCTTCCACCATGGCTTCGCGCATGACACGAATGGTTTCGGCCAGGCTGGCATCATCCTGCACAGTGGGGTATTCGTCGCGCATCATATCCCAGGCGCGTTTTCTCAGCATCATACGGGCTTCTCCTCCGTCAACGTGTTGTTATCAGGGTATCTCTTGTCCTTTCGTATCGTCTGTGCTTTTTTTTGTCCATACCAATGAAGCGGTTAAGGCGGCGTGTCTTGACTTGTGGGTGAAAGATGATGAAACTGTTCTTATGCGAAAAATATTGCTCATCGTTTTGGCCCTGTGTGCCGTACTCTTTGGCCCCCAAGTCTCTGCCGCCGGGACGATCCCTTTCGGCCCCGGTGAAAAACTTACGTACGAGATTCATTGGACATTCATTCATGCAGGCGATGCCGTATTGGAGGTAATGCCCACTACGGAAGTAGACGGTGTGCCTGCCATGTATTTCAAGGCAACAGCTACCACGGTCCCATGGGTGGATAAGTTTTATAAGGTCCGGGACGTGCTTGAAGCCTGGACCGATCTGGATGTGACTCACTCCCTTCGCTACAAGAAAGATCAGAACGAAGGGAGCTATCACAAGAAGGTTGAGTTGGTGTTCGACAAGAAGACCAATCAGTCCAAACGGTATGTGAGCGGAGAACTCAAACACACTATTGACCAGCCCGTGAACGCTTTTGACCCTATGTCCATTCTCTTCAGCTTCCGTAAGCAGATACTCTACAAGACCATGCAGTTCGGAGCCAATGTATCAGACGGCAAAAAGTCCGTGGTGGGTGAGGCGACGGTGGAAGCTATGGAGACCATTGAAACAGGCATCGGTCGAATTGAGACTTTTCGTGTGCGGCTTGACATCAAACATCTGTCCGGGGTGTTCAAGAAGTCGAAGGATGCCGAACTTCTTGTCTGGTTCTCAGCAGATGCAAGACGTATCCCCGTTAAGGTCAAATCCAAGGTCAAGGTGGGCCATTTCACCATGGAGCTGGTGGACTATACGTCGCCCACGCCTTCCGTGAATATTGTTTCAAAATAATTTCTATTCCCAATAGACAAAAAAAGCGGCTTTTAGAGCCGCTTTTTTTGTCTTCTAAGCATAGATGAAATCAACCCCAATGTGCAGGAATAATTATTAATAGCTATTGTTTGGCGCCTGAATTCGGTATAACCGATCAAGTTGGTCTCCATTAGAAATGGTGATGGATTATCAATCTTGTCAGGGGTTTGTTGGCTACTGTATAGTAGACGAAGACCCTGTTCTAGTAACAAATAGATCATTGACGAGGCGTGTATGAGCATACTTTTTGGAGACTATATCCGAGGACGGCGACAATTGAGAAGAGAAAGAAGTCCAGAATATTCTATCCGGCAAGTTGCGAAACGAATAGGCATTCACCATTCTTATCTGAGCAAGGTCGAGCGAGGGGAGCCAGCAACACTTTCCGAGCGGTCCGTGCAGGCTCTCGCTCGTGAACTTGAGGAAAATCCAGACTTGCTGATGGCCATGAACGGGAAGCTGTCTGAAGAACTCCGCAGGGCTGTCTTTGATGCTCCAGAGCTCTTTCTCAGTTTTGTCCGTCAAGCAAAATCCAAATCACGGTCTGCCATGGTTGATTGTGAGATGGCTGTTCTGCACAGTCTGAGAAATATGCATGTCGTGCAGCTGAATAAGGATATGAATATTGTTTGGACCCATGAGAATGGGGAGTGTGCAAGAGATCTGGATGGATATAAATGTTATGAGGGCTTTTTTGGTGCTGAAGGTCCCTGCGAAAGCTGCCCAGTGATTCGGACCTTGAAGAACGGGATGTATAACGCCGGAGAGGTCGTTTCCGTCGATGGCAATGTCCGATTGGTGGCAAGTTCCCCTTTGTTCAACGGTGGAGTGACTGTCGTTGGTGCAGTCAACGTGGTTGTGGATGTTACCAACGGTCAGAAAATGGAGCGGTTTTATAAGGAAACCAGACAACTGCTGCTTCATGATATCCGGTCTCCGTTGGCTGGAATAATTAACATGCTTCGGCTCATGCAGGATCAAAACAATTTTGAAAGTGAGCATGTGGATACTCTGACAGTCATGATCCGGACTGCCGAGCTTTTGCTGAATCAGGTATCAATGGCGCTTGATGTTGAGCATATTGAGTCCGGTCAGATGAAACCCCGACCGTCCATGGTCAATGTCGCAGAATTGATTCACCTGTTGGCACAGAGATTCGACAAGGATGAGCGGTTCCGAGGTGTGGACCTTGCTGTGACTTTCAAGGGGCGTCCTTTAGGTAAAGATGAAATGGTGTGGGCCAAGGTCGACAGTGGAATGACCATGCGGTTGCTCAGTGGCCTGATGACCAATGCTTTTGAGGCTTCGAGCGTAGGCGATACGGTCCGGGTCGAAATGGAAAACGGCAAATCACTGTCTTTCAGGATTTCCAATTCGAAAGAAGTACCCTGGGAAGTACGTGATTCCTTTTTTGAAAAATACTCGACAGTCGGAAAATCCGGCGGCCTCGGTCTGGGTGCCTATGGTGCCAAAGTCATGGCTGAAAGCATGGGAGGGGTCATTGATTACACCAGCAGTAAAGGTGATGGGACTACTGTGTGTGTTACATTGCCTTCTCTGGTTGTGTACACCTAGGAAAATTCCTGAACGCGTACCTTGTTACTGCGGGGAAACTCTCGCTTCAGGAGTGTCCTCAGAAGCTTTTTCATACTTTTGAGGTCAGATGAAAATACGTTTTCCTGAAAGCCGGATTCCGTTATGATGAATGCGTCGTCGTCACTTTTGACGATATGTATGGATCGGTCGCGTTTATAGGTCAACAATTCAAGACCGCTCCCCGGGGCGAGCTTTTTGAGACGGGTAAGCGTGTTGGGGATAACTCCTGCAATGTCGAGCATCATATCTTTTTTCGCTTGATGTGGACGGCTGCCTCGACAGGGCCGAGGTCATAGAGGCGAATTTTTGTTGATCGTGGAAATTCCTTTTTGAACAGGATTTTCAGGAGTTTCTTCATTTTCGAGTGTGAGACGATGAAGCGCTCTTCGAAGAAACCGTTTTCCACCACGTCGAATTCGTCTTCGCCCACCCGTTTGATGACCACCGATCTGTTGCGTTTATACGTTCGCAGGTCAATGGCGTGGTCCATGGGAAGTTTTTTCAGTTTCTGCAGTATGGTTTGCAGGGCAGTGGCCTTGTCGATCATGACAATTACAATAGACAGCCGTTGAAAAGCATGTCAAACGACCTCTCCTGCAACTAATCGGAGGCACCATGCCCTTGAAGAAAGATGATCTTATAGAATGTACCATAGAATCCCTGGCCTTTGGCGGCAGGGGTGTGGCCCGCGTTGACGGCATGGCTGTCTTTGTGGCGGATGCACTCCCCGGCGACACCGTAAAAGCGCGCATTGTCAAGGCCAAGAAACGGTTTGCCGAGGGTGTGGCTGAGACCCTGATTACCCCGTCCTCCCATCGGGTGGAACCGAAGTGTGCGCATTTCGGTCAATGTGGTGGGTGTGCGTTGCAGAATCTCGATTACGATGAACAACTCGTTCAGAAGGCGGCCCAGGTCCAGAGCGCGCTGTCCCGCATTGGCGGAGTGGATGTTCCCATGGACGCACCGGCCCCGTCTCCGGCTATATGGAACTATCGCAACAAGATGGAATTTGCTTTTGAGCGGCGTGACGGCGGTTTGCATCTCGGCCTGCGGAGTCAGCTCCCGGCCGGGGAAAAAGGTCTGGCCCCGGTGCTTGATATCGAGGAGTGCCATCTGTGTGGTGGACGCGACGTGGAAATGCTGCGCATGGTCCGCGAATTCTGTCGCGAATCAGGTATTGCTGCGTACGACCCCAAGACCGATAACGGTTTCTGGCGGCATCTGGTCATACGCCACTCCTCCCTTGGCGAGGTCATGGTCCATGTGATTACTACTGCGGACTCCCGGAAGTTCAAGCAGGTCGAAGCACTGGGTGAAGCCCTGGTGGAACGGTTTGCCGAACTGACTGCCTTTGTCCATTCCTCGCGTTCCAAACGCAGCACTCTTGCTGTCGGTGAGTATGTGGAATTCCGTCTTGGAACCAAGGCTATTGAAGAGAAGGTCGGTCACGCCCGGTACCATATTTCTCCTAATACATTCTTTCAGACCAACTCTGCCGGAGCCGAAAAGCTGTTCGACACCATTCGTGAATATGGCGAATTCACTGGCTCGGAGACACTTCTCGACCTTTACTGTGGCGCAGGGGCCATCGGCGTGTATATGGCTGGCTCGGTTGATCGCGTCATCGGCTTTGAGATCAGTGAAGAATCCATTGCCAAAGCGTTTTCGTCTGCCAAACTGAATGACCTGGACAATTGCGATTTTGCCGTCGGTTCACTGGAAGACGGTCTTGGCGATCTCAAAAGACTGCCAAAATTCGACATTGTGGTGGTTGATCCGCCTCGTTCCGGTATGCATGAAAACACGGCCAAAGCGCTCCTTAAAATGGCACCGCCCAAAATTGTGGCCGTGTCCTGCGATCCGACCACATTGGCCCGTGACGTGAAGCGTCTGTCCGACAAATACGAGATCAAGCGTGCGCGTGCTGTGGATATGTTCCCCCATACACATCACATTGAAACCGTTGCCCTGTTGGTTCGCAAATAGCAGCCGTTTAATCTTCATCTACTCTCAGAATTGAAATAGGCCTTGGTGGACGTCTGTCTGCCAAGGTCTTTTATTGAAGAAGTGTAGCGAACTAATACGTCACTCAAAGGATTCTGCGGGAGCGAATGTTCTGAAGTCGACTCCGTTCATGAATTTCTCAACGATCCGGTCGTACTCGCCTGTTTTTTTGAGGGTTTTCAGGGCGGCGTTGAATTGTATGAGAAGGTCTTTCTTCTTGGCGTGTTGTGCAAACGCTACATACACCGGGTTGTTCAGGAGTGGTTTTTTTAATTGAATAATATCTGAATAGTTGCTGCTCGCCAGTTCATGGAGACCGCTTTCCTTGGATGCCACAATGCAGTCGAGTCGTCCGTCCATGAGTTTTTTGAAGTTTAACCGATCCCGATTGACCGCCTCGGTTTTGAACAGGTTTTGGCTCCTCGCTGAGTCGAACTCTTCACCATATGACCAACCCAGAATTGTCCCGATTTTTTTCCCCTCCAGATCATGAACACTTTGGAATTTGAAGGTGTTTTCCTTTTTGACAAAGACCAGAAGAAGTTCAGCATACATTGGGTCTGAGTAATCATAAATCAAGAGCCGTTGTGGCGTTTTGTATATGCCGGCAATGCCAACAGTCCCCTGAGCACTCATGTCCATGGCTCGTTTCCATGGTGCAGCATCGACGGAAACGTCTTGCTCTAGGTGTTTGAAGATGGCCTCAAGTAGTATCGGATACAGTCCGGATGCACGTCCGTCATGCAGATACATGTTGGGGGGATTGTATGCGTCGACAACGATTCTGATAGGTTCTCCCGCATGAGTAAACCCAGAAAAGCAGATGGTAATGACAAAAAAACAAATAAGAGTTGCTTTATGCACGGTGTTCATAGGTCGGGCAATTCCTGTTCAGGGAAGAATACGTTTCAGTATAAAACCATAATATCACTATTGTATGAAGAAGTAAGCCAAAAAGCGCTCATAGAGGTATGATAACTGGATTGAAGTGAGAAGAATCTGCGGTTTAATTTTGGGTGAAAGAAAAATCGCCGTTGTCTCTCTCCTTGCCAACTCCTCGCAATTTCGGCACAGTTTTTCTTCATTGAAAACAGGGAGCGATCATGTCTGTCATCATCAGGAAGAGCTTGCTTGAACTTATTTTTTCCGGCGCATTCATGAAGCGGTGGAATGACAAGCTACGGCCCATGGAACTGGTGGAGGTCGACAAACAGGGACACAAGATGATCGTGGCCTGGCTGCTTTTTGTGCTCAACTCAAAAGGTATGGACGTTGCCCGCAAGCGCGCTCTTGGCGAGTCCATAATCGAGGGTGGCATCTACGACTACCTGTATCGGCTTGTTATTACCGACATCAAGCCGCCGGTGTTTTATCGCATCAAGGAAAATCCTGAAGATTATCGCACCCTGTCCAACTGGGTGCTGGATCAGCTCAAGCCCCGGATCATGCCGCTAGGTGAGGGATTCATGCGCGGCATGAGCGAGTACCTGATGCAGCCCGAGGACAAGGGCTTGGCACGGCGTATATTGAATGCGGCCCATTTGTACGCCAGTTATTCGGAGTTCAAACTGCTCAAGTCCATCAACACCATGGATCATGAACTGATCGAGATCGAAGAGAGTTTTGTCTCACGACTCGAAGGACTGCGTGACTTGAAAGGTGTTTCAGAGCTGTTGAACGAGAATGACAATGTTCTCGGACGATTCGCCCGTATGTGCGGACGGTTACGGTATCAGAAGCGGTGGTCACAGACACCGCGTGTGCCGGAAACCTCGGTGCTCGGGCATATGTTCATTGTGGCGTCATATTCCTGGTTTTTCAGCATGGAAGTCGGTGCGTGCCGCGCACGGTGCCAGAATAATTTCTTTTCAGGCCTGTTCCATGATTTGCCTGAATTGTTGACCCGCGACATCATCTCGCCGGTCAAGGGTGCGTCTCAGGAGATCGGCGATCTGATTCACGAGTATGAAAACATCGAATTGGAGCGGGTCGTGCTGACACCTCTCAAGGAAGGTGGATACGGTGAAATCGCGGAACGATTGGAATACTTCCTGGGGTTGGAAGTCGGTTCCGAATTCAAGGCCACCATCAATCGGGACGGTGAAATCCTTGAAGCCTCCGACGCCAAGCTTGCAGGGGAGTATAATCAGGATACTCTGGACCCCAAAGACGGACCTTTGTTGAAAGTTTCCGACTCAATCGCCGCCTATATCGAGGCTCATACCGCCTTGAAGAATGGCATTTCTTCCGATCAGCTGCACCACGCCCTGTATCGCATCCAGCAGACATATAAGGAAAAGCCGGTTATTGCCGGGGTGCAGGTCAGCGCGTTGCTCGCGGATTTCGACTAACGTATCCATGTTACATAAACTCTACTTGTAAAGAATGAATACAGGGTGTATACAAATTCCAAATTGTTAACACGTTGTGACTATTGGCTTTGAAATCAAGTCCTTTACACGACAGAGACTGAGGCAGAAATTCATGCACATTTCAGAAGGAGTCCTCTCCGCGCCGGTTCTTTTGGGCGGAGCTGGGCTGGCGTTTGTCGGCACTGCCATTGGGCTGAAAAAAATTGATTATGACGAGATCATGCCTGTGGCAATTCTGTCCGCTGCATTTTTCATAGCGTCGCTGATCCATGTTCCCATTGGTCCTGCAAATGGGCATCTGATCCTGAACGGGCTCCTTGGTGTCGTGCTTGGCTGGGCCGCTTTCCCGTCCATCTTGGTGGCGCTGCTTCTCCAGGCAGTGTTGTTTCAGTTTGGTGGGTTGACTGTGCTCGGTTTGAACACGTTCACCATGGCAACTCCTGCGGTGATCTGTTTCTATGTGTTTCGTCCTATGCTTTTCAAGGGTTCCGGGAGCCGGTTCGCAGCAGCTTTTGCCTGCGGTTTTTTTGCTATGTTGCTTAGTACCGTTTTGACGGCTGGTGCATTGGCTTTGTCCGGGGATGCTTTCCGGGAAGCGGCTTGGATGTTGTTC
Organism: uncultured Pseudodesulfovibrio sp.; assembly: GCF_963675635.1. Lineage (NCBI taxonomy): Bacteria > Pseudomonadati > Thermodesulfobacteriota > Desulfovibrionia > Desulfovibrionales > Desulfovibrionaceae > Pseudodesulfovibrio > uncultured Pseudodesulfovibrio sp. The sequence continues at coordinate 3,368,375 of NZ_OY776488.1, forward strand.
TACACCCATTTGCCCATCATGGTAGTTGAAGGTGTCATTACTGGATTTGCGTATTCATTTCTTGCAAAGGTCAAACCGGAGGTGCTTGCCGTATGACCCGTCTTGTTCTTGCTGTTTGTATGGCCATGGTCGCAACATTATGTCTAGCTGCCGTGTCTGAAGCTCATAAAGTCAACGTTTTTGCGTATGTAGAAGGTAACACCGTGGTCACGGACAGTGGATACAGTCGGACACGCCGGGTTCAGGATGGCGTGATCGAAGTCCGAGATGGCTCGACCGGTGAATTACTCTTGTCGGGTAATACTGATGAAACCGGACGGTTTCAGTTTGAGATTCCTGATGTAGTCCGGAAAAATCAGGCAGATATTCGTCTGCTGCTTAAGGCTGGTACCGGCCATCAAGCTGAGTGGACAGTGAAGTATGAAGAGTTTGGTACGGACAAGGAGCCGTCTTCGGTTGCTCCACCGACTATCGAGCCGGTGGTTGTGACCTCGGTTGAACCGTCCAATATCAAGGATGTGGAGGCCGTTGTTCGTCGGGAACTGGAACCCGTGAAGCGAATGCTCGCGGATATGCATGATTCCGGTCCTTCAATGACAGATATCATAGGTGGTATCGGGTATATTTTCGGCTTGTTCGGAATAGTCGCATATATGAAAAGTCGGAAGTAACTCTGCTGTTTTTTTACAGTAAAAGATACATACTTAAATGGTCGCGATTTGATTGTCGCGACCATTTTTTTATGGTAATTCCCCTATGAAACATATCTTAATATGTCCGAAAGGAAAACTTAATACTCAAGGATATACCGATGAAACTGACCACACGGAGCCGCTACGGAACACGGATGATGCTCGATATCGCACAAAACTGCCAAGAAGGTCCTGTTCGTATTCAGGACATAGCTGAGCGTCAGGGCGTGTCCGCAAAATATCTCGAAAAACTTATTCGGAAACTCAAGGAAATAGGATTCGTAAAATCAAAGCGCGGTCCTCGAGGCGGCCATTCCCTGGCCGTGCCTGCCTCGGATATTCCTATCGGTGAAGTTGTTCACGCGTTGGAAGGTGACGGCTCTCTGGTAGAATGCCGTTCCGGCAAGGAAGATTGTGATCGTATGGACATCTGTCTGACTCGTAGGCTGTGGCAGGAAGCTGCTGGTGCCATGTATGACCACTTGAACACGGTCACCCTGGCTGACTTGATGAAAGACGCTGAAGAGTGTGCACAACCGGAGTTGAATCCGCTGGATATTCGTCACGCAGTCTGACATTTGGAACAGCCTCGCATTACCTCAGTCCCTTGTTTATGTGTAGGGAGTGGTGTAATCATTTACTCAGGCGAACCATCTTTCATGGAGTGTAAAGCGTGATATCTTCTCTACGTGATCCTGTCAGCGGATTGACCCATTGCATTGCGGCTGTCTTTGCTGTGCTCGGCACGGTGCTGCTCATTATGCGCTCTATCAATCCCGCCATGCCGTGGCACATCGTCACCTTTTCCATTTTTGGAGGAGGTATGATTCTGCTGTATACGGCCAGCACGCTGTATCATTGGCTTCCCGTATCTGAAGAGTGGATTCGTGTCCTGCGTCGGGTGGATCATTCCATGATCTTCTTTTACATCGCAGCCACCTATACGCCCATCTGCCTCATTTCATTGCGAGGCCCATGGGGTTGGTCTCTCTTCGGTGTTATTTGGGGAGTGGCTGCATCCGGCATCATTATGAAAATCTTCTGGTTGAATGCTCCGCGTTGGATTTCAACCGGTATTTATCTTGCTATGGGATGGATGGCACTGGTGGGTGTCTACCCGCTGTATCTGTCCATGTCTGCTCCGGCTTTGGTCTGGTTGGGCAGTGGTGGTATCCTGTATTCCATCGGAGCTATCGTCTACGCCATCAAGTGGCCTGACCCCATTCCGGAAGTTTTTGGCTTTCACGAAATCTTCCACTTGTTTGTTATTGGTGGGAGTGCATGTCATTTTGCATTAATGTATTGGTACATATGATAAATTCTTTTTGAAGAATGATGTTAAGGTCGCCCCTCGGGCGGCCTTTTCTTTTTTTCTATGAAGGACTTTCGATCAAGGGGCATAAGAAAAGGGCGGCATCATGAGATGCCGCCCTGTGTTTATGTATGAGTCGGTTCGACTAGCGGTTCTGCTTTTTCATGGCGAGGCGCATGCAGTAAACAGCTCCTCCCCATGTGACGCTGAGGCCGACGATCATCATGATGATTGCAGGTGTAGTCATTGTTATCTCCTAGTCGTTGCGAGCGAAGCTGCGGGCAGCCTGCTGCTTGTTCAAGGCAATGCCGAGGATAAAGGACACAGGCAGGAGCGACCAGCCAAGCATAATCAGATCCTTGCTGGCGTAACCGCCGTAAGGCGTGCCCATGTCGGTGTAGATGTTCATGACAAACGAATAGCCGAGAATAGCCACGGTCACGAGCTTGAGGCAGAGCTTCCACGCGTTGCCGACAGAGAAGTCGGAGGTGGCGTTGACATGCTTTTGTATGTCGTCAAGGCCCACGATGTAGCTCATCAGGATGATCTCAGCCAGGGCAACGCCGAGGATGCAGAGATTGTTGATGAAGTGATCCACGATGTCGAGAATGAGCAGGCCGCCACCCGTGGTGAAGATCACGGTCATGGCAAAGCCGGTTGCACAGACTATGGATGCGGTCTTTTGGCGACTCCAAGCGAATTTGTCGATGAAGGAAGAGCTGACAGCTTCCACAATTGAGATGTGAGAGCTGACACCTGCCATGGTCAGGCACAGGAAGAACAGGGTGCCGACAAAGGCGGGAGCAGGCATGGTGTTGATGGCTGCCGGGATGGTGACAAATGCGAGGCCGACACCAGCTCCGGCGACATCGGCCACATTCTGACCGGTAGCTTCGGCCATGTTGCCCAGAACGGCAAAGATCATGACGCCGGCGAGCATGGAGAAACCGCAGTTGATGAACACGGTCATTGCTGCGTTGTTGTTGATGTCGGATTTTTTCGGCAGGTAGCTGGAGTAAGCCAGCATGATGGCGAAACCGATAGACAGCGAGAAGAATATCTGGCCGTAAGCATCAGCCCATACCGAGAAGTCTGCCAGTTTGGAGAAGTCCGGAGTGAACAGGTAGTTCAGGCCGGTCATGGCTCCGGGCAGGTTCACAACGCGGACGATGAGGACCAGAACCAGCACGAACAGCAGGGGAATGAGTACTTTACATGCGCGTTCGATGCCTTTGCGGACGCCGGAAGTAATGGCAAGCCAGGTGATGCCCCAGGCAAGAGTACATGCGCCGAGGATGGGCCAGCGGATGCCGCCCAGTTCAAAGGGAGAGCCGGTCAGACCGAGATAGTCGCCAAAGAAGAAGGCCTTGGGGTCTGCTCCCCATGATTGGTTGAAGGCAAAGCCCGTATAGTTGATGGTCCAGCCGATAACCGCAACATAATAAATGGATATGCCAAAAGCGACCAGCACCTGCATCCAACCGAGAAATTCCCATTTGGAGCCGATGGAACGGAAAACCTTGGGCGAGGAGCCGCGATATTTATGTCCCAGGCCGAATTCCATGATCATGAAAGGAATACCAGCTGTGAGAAGAGCGAAAATGTAAGGAATGAGGAAGGCGCCGCCGCCGTTCTCATACGCCATGTAAGGGAAACGCCAGATGTTTCCCAGGCCGATTGCGGAGCCAACTGCTGCCAGTACGAAACCGGCACGGGAGCCCCATTGTTCACGTTGAGCCATGTGATCACCTATAAAGTTTGAGATTCTCTCCCGCCCCTCTGGCGGGCCGGGGAAAAGACCGTAGGACTATGTGTTTTTCTGCCCTGAAACGGAAGCGGGCCAGGACAAGTACAGTACCGCCCAAGGCCGTTTTCAATGCTCTTCCCCAAAAAAGCACTCACCAAATAGGTGAAAAAAAAACGACTGTCCACTGATAAAAATTGCTTATGGACGAATAAAAAACGGTGATGTGTCGATTTTGCCAAAGAATATGAATAATTTTATACAAATCAGAATGACTGGTGTGCTTTTGTAAAGTTTTTATAGAGATTCTCAGGCGGCAGTTGGTCTCTTTTGCAAAAAAGAAAAAGACCCCGGTAAAATGAATTTTATCGGGGTCTTGGGGTAGTTCGAACTCTTAGAAGGTGATGATCGTGTAGCCTTTGTTTTGGTAGTCGGTCATGGAGGGATGTCCGGCCATGTCGCCGATCAATGCAATGCCGGCCTCCTTGACAGCATCAAGGACACCCAGTTTGGCAGAGCAGGCCTTGCATGCACCGTCGATCAACCCAGCCTTCTTGGCTTTGAGATAGAGGGTGTTGAATGGATTGTCTTTGTTTTCAAGTTCGGGGATCAGTGTGACCGAGGCTCCCTCAAACACGATGATTGCTTCCGTTCCTTTTTCCTTCATGTCCAAGGCGTTCAGTAGGACATGGACAAAGCACATAAGTTCGCCGTTAAAGGCATAGAGACAGTTCATGGTCGCTCCATGGGGCAGTGTGTTCATGAAAAAAGCCCTCTGGCATTCACCGAAAGGCCGTGTAATCGTCAAATGAAGTCTAGTCGAAAGCTTGGCCCACTTTGCACTCTTCCCATACCTTGCCTACAAGGCCTGGGCCAGGGTTGAGCATCGGTTTCCCAGGTTTCCAGCTGGAAGGAGCCGCTTTGGAGCCTTTGGAGCCTTTGGAGTCGCGGACAAGCTGAAAAGCCTGAATCTGGCGCAGGGTTTCCATGACGTTGAGGTTTGTTCGTTGTTTGCGCCGCATTTTCTTCTTTGGGTTGTTTCACGCTATCGACCTTTGGGGTGGGACGTTTGCACCCTGCTGCTTGCTTTGTGGGCATGGCAGTCTCCTGATAAAGACATATTGATTAGTAGACATGTATTTATATATTCAATAGAAATGGTAATAGCTACTATTTTTTCAATGAGAGTAGGTGAAATTTGTGTGGGATTTCGAGGTGTGAAAGCTACTTTTCCGAGATCACTGGACGATTGCCTGGCCCCCGTCACGACTGATCACTGCCCGGTTGGTTGAGGTGTTGCTAATGATAACATTCCGTGTGGTCGGGAATCTATATTCTATGGCGTTAGGATAGCGATGTTTGAAGAATATCTGGTTGTCGGTCACAAATGCGCCGGTTGTTGATTCAAGGGAAATGCCTACATCTGCGTAGTAGCCTTTGGGGCCGTGTATAATGACGTTGTTCCTGATGACACCACCGAAATGCGGACTGTCACCCATGCCGAAGCCAATTCCTCGATCGCAGTCGACGATTTGATTGTTTTCGATCAGTGTGTCGCGAGAGCCGGACCAGAAATGAACGGCATATTCAGCCGCTTGTTTCGCCGGGCTGGATATGTTTCGAAATTCGCAGTTGCGGATGATCCATCCCTTTGCATTGTGTGCGTCCACACCACCAATATAATAGTTCGGTCCGACCCCGGCTGTGTATTCGAAGAGGCTGTTTTCAATGACGCCGCCCATACACCCGGCGTTGGGCTGGTCAAGACTTGCCGAGACTTTGACCAGCTGTTCTCTACAGTCGATGATATGTAGGTTTGCAAGGCATGGTCTGTGGGCGCCCGATTCTCCATGGATCTGGACAGCATGGTTCGCCACTCGACCGACGGTCATATCTCGAAGTGTGAAGTCTGAGCCGATCACATGAAATATATGTCCGACATCCGAATCCATTCCAGGACCTACAAGCCAGACTTTGTCGCGGTTTCCGGACTTGGATCGTATGGTCACTCCGTCCGTTTGAACGGATAATGCGTGTTTCAATACGTATTGCCCGTCAAGAAGGAGGATTTCCTTGTGGTGTCCGTTGTTAGCTGCGGCAAGAGCCTGATGCAGTTCGTTCAGGGTACTCACTTCCACGGCCACGGCAGAAAACGGGATGGTCAGGAACAGTATCAAGCCATAGAGCGTTTTTGATGTAAAGTGCATGACAGCCCTCTTTCTTTGTCACGATCATGCCCTGAAATGAAAGTGTGTGCCAAGAAATGAGAGTATTTCGGGAATGTAAATTTCTTTGGCCATGGTTCTCAAGGTTTTGTCCCCCTCATATTCGGAGTGACTGTTTTTGAATTCCTGACCGCAATGGAAATACTCAAAAGATTAAACTCCCATGATTCGATGGGAGATTCGCTCAAAGTGCAGGCCAAGAATTGTGAGTTCAACTACAACAGGAAATGCCTTGGGTTTAGTCAACAATGTCTTCAATATCATTTTCCAGTAGCAAAAGCGGGCAGATGAAACGATTCCAACAGCCCACATGCTTTTCACAAAGGCTTGAATGTCTGTTCGTATGACTTTTCCCCGTGAAGTCGGCGTGTAAGACGAGAGAAATGTACTGATTCGATCATAATATTTACTGGGTGAGTATAAAACACCCAAGAGTTTCTTGTACCCATCAAGCAGGACGTCACATCCCATGGCAGGATCGAAATTTAAACAGGCGTCTGTGTTTTCTCCGCTCAAACCATCATGAAGGCGTCCTTCTGAATTGAGACGACGCCAGAGTCGTGTATGCGGCAATGCATTGAGGACCCCAACCATTGCCGTTACAACTCCGATTTCCTGAATGAACTGAATTTGCTGCTCGAAAATTGATGCCGTGTCATTGTCAAAGCCCACAATAAAACCACCCATCACTTGCATTCCGTGCTGATGTATCTCTTGGACTGCCACTCCGAAATCTGTCGCCACATTCTGCTTTTTACCACATTCAACAAGGCTTTTTTCGAGGGCGTTTCAATGCCGATGAATACCTTGTGAAAGTTGGCGTCTCTCATCATTTGCAAGAGTTCCTTATTCTGTGCCAGGTTCACACTTGCTTCAGTCATGAGTTTAAAAGGGTATTTGTGTTGGTTCTGCCATTCGGCGAGTTTGGGGAGAAGTTTTTTTACATGGGCAATATTTCCTATGAAATTGTCGTCAACGATAAATACGGAGTCTCTCCATCCGGCATCATACAAACTTTGAAATTCCTTTACCATCTGTTCCGGACTTTTCACACGAGGGCGCCGTCCGTTCATGACAACAATGTCGCAAAACTCACAATCGAAGGGGCAGCCGCGTGAATATTGCACAGAGAGGGAGACATAGTCTTTCAGGTTTAACAGATCCCAAGCAGGAATAGGAGTGGAATTCAGATCCGGGTGCTCGGCGGCCTCATAGCTTTTTTGGGCCACTCCTCGCTCGAAGTCCTCCAGGAATGTGGGCAAAATAGCTTCGGACTCACCGAGTATGAAATGATCGACATCGGGGAACTGTTCTTGGTTTGCCCTGAAAGCAGGCCCACCCACGATGACGGTTTTCCCCGCGTTTTTAGCACGTTTGATGATGCCCTGTGCACTGGGAAGCTGCACGATCATGGCGCTGACCAGAACGAGGTCAGCCCACTCAAGGTCGGCGTCCCTGAGAGGTGCAACATTTGTATCAACCAATCGCTTTGTCCATTGTATGGGAAGCATGGCAGCGACGGTGAGCAACCCAAGTGGGGGGAAAGCCGCTTTTTTGGAGACAAAGGGTAATATGCTTTTGAAGCTCCAAAAAGTATCCGGATACGCCGGGTAGACAAGAAGCACGTTCATATTTTCACCTCATGGCAATCTTACCACAAAGCACAACTCCCGTTATGTTATAAATCGGTGCAGCGCAGGGACTCCTCCTTGACGTGGATACCGGAGAAATCTTCAATCACCACTATTGGTCTCGGCACACAGTTTATATGGTCCCGAGGGGAAAAATGAATATTCTTTTAGAATGTGTTGAACATAAATAAGACGAGAGGGCATGGGAACGGGCTTGAGCGTGGCACTCAAAGTCTTGTTTTTTACTGGTCGGGGCGAAGACGTTTGCACTCCCGGGCTCCTGCATCCAGGGAAGACGTGGAGCAGGTTGTCCGAATAAAGGTGTCTGCGTTCTTTCGGGGTCTTGTCACAGCAGGGGCTACAGATAAAGAATCCTGTCTTCAGCGTGTTACCTTTGCTGCCCGTTTACGTGGCGCTGGACGGCTTTCTTGATAAAACCTTCCTCGATAAGTCTGTTCAGGATAGCGTCGAGGTCATTTTTATTCTCAGCGAATTTTGATTTTTTCGACACACCAATATACAGCTTGATTCTGTCTCTGGGGATATATCTAGTCTTGAAGATCTGTTTATTCAGACCCAGTCGCATGATGTCAAAATCAACTTGAGCATCGGTCCCTACGAGAGCATCCCATCGTTTTTCCTGAACCATTTTGAGCAATTGAGATTCATCTTTGCCTGCACGCTTGTCTAACGTGTCGTCTGTGTCAAATCGCTTAAAGTACACTGAGCCTCTTGTATATCCTATGCTGAGTCCATGAAGATCTTCGTATTGAGTAATTGATTGGGCAAGCGATTGGTCGTGAACGTACAAAGCAGGGCCAAGTTCATAGTAGGGGCGCGTCGTGAAAAGTGTGTATTTTTCTCGTTCTGGAGTACGCGCTATTCCAGTGATGACATCTGCGGAGCCATTTTCAATTTCGTAGAGACAGCGAACCCAGGGACGGCGAGACCATATAAACTTGATGCCCATACGTTTGCCGATTTCTTCCATGATGTCTTTGTCTATGCCGGTAATGAAATGTGTGCTGTCTTTGATTCTGAACGGAGGCCAAAAGTCAGTAACTATTGAATACGTCGGAATCGTCAACATGCCGGAATAACGTTCTATAAGTTGCTGATAGGTTCCATCGACTATCATCTGTGATAGTGCGTTTGAGACCTTGGCGGCTAACTCTTCATTTCCTGTAACCGCCTTGGATAGCATCAAATACAAAGGATCACTCGTCAATTTGAGTTGATATTTTAAAAGATGGTCTACGCCGAGCTTTTTTGCGGCATGAGTCATGACAAGGTCGCTGCCGATTATGGCCTGTACTCTTCTGTTGATTAAGAAATCTACCAGTGAAGATTCATCCCGACGTTCAATAATATTTAGGTTGGGCAGAGAATCAAAGGTAGGCCCATAGGAATAGCCGGCGACTGTTCCAACCCTGAGGTTGGTCAAGTCATCGAGGCTTGAGATTTTGAGTTTGCTGTCGGCCAGTGAAATGACCCAGTTGGTTTCAAGGCTGAGATGGCGAGATGGATACAAAGCGTATTCTTCCCGCGCGCGGGTTTTCATCCCGGAGCAAACTGCGGTCACTGCTCCGTGTTCCAGGTCGTTTAAGCTCCGTTTCCATGATCTCCTAACAAAACGTGGGGTAAGTCCTATTCGTGAAAAGACTTCAGTAAGTATTTCAATGTCCAGCCCTTGAGGTGTTTCGTCTACCCAATAATGATATGGAGGGTAGTTTTCCATGGCTATAAGCGGAGGAGTGATTTCTATCGAATCTGCTGCAACGGGTGAAATGGTTGCCATAAGAATTACCGCCATAATCAGAGAAATCATGGTGGGAAAACCCGGCGATTTGGATTTTTTTTAACAGACAGCATGAAATAATTATTATCACATCTAACCGTTTTGAGAAAGTTCATTATAACTTGATGGAGAGAAAGTCGGGAAATCATTTTGGCAACGGCAAATGATGCTCTTTTACGAGGACAGGCAAGATGCTCTGTTTAAGTAGTCCCTGGAGTATGATGGCTTCTCCGGATTTGGGAGACACGCCCTTGATGCAGGAGGGAATCGCAATGCGGTGGTGCCAGCACACGCCACAACGTTCGAGACAGCTTTGTGCTGTTTTATATGACACATATGAAAAAAGCCCTTGAACTTGGTGTGTTACCAAGATCAAAGGCTATTTATTTCACTGGTCGGGGCGAAGAGATTTGAACTCCCGGCATCCTGCTCCCAAAGCAGGCGCGCTACCAGACTGCGCCACGCCCCGTCAGATTCGTGAGGATTCCACAGACTTTGTTGCTGCGAGAATGTCAGATCCTTTGCGTAGAAGACTACGCTACGGTCTCGATATCCTCTTGCGTCCTGTCAGATAAAAATCCTCACGAATCTGACAAGTCGCAAATACGTATGTTCTGGTAGCATTGGTGTAAAAAGTGAATTCTGGCATATTGGGCTATGCGGAAATCCGATTTTACTGCATTTTGTCAGATGGATGAGTTATCAATCTGACAAGAACCAAAACAAACAACTTCGCCGTTGAGGGAAGCATACCTACTGCATATGCTCGCTCTTGGCAAGCACGACTATTCCATATCTACGCCGGAGATGGTTTTACCGCATTTGGAGCATTTGCCGTCCTTGATCCCAGAGCGTTGCAGGGAAAAGCCGGAACGGTCTATGAGTTGAGCGTTGCAGCCTGGGCAGTAGGTCGTTTGCCGGTTCAGGCCGGGCATGTTGCCGATATAGACGTATTTTAAACCGTTGGATTTTCCTATGTCGTATGCTGTTTCCAGTGCTTCGGCCGGTGTCACACCCGAATCCGTCATTTTGTAATCCGGGTGAAAACGCGAGATATGCCAAGGCGTATCCGTACCCAGTTCTTTGGCGATAAAGTCGGTCAGGTTGTTTAGTTCTTCGGGTGAGTCATTGTGCCCAGGGATGAGCAATGTGGTGACTTCCAACCACCAGTTCAGGTCATGTTTGATTTTTTTAAGGTTGTTCAGAACAGGCTTCAGACGTGCACCGGATATTTTCTTGTAGAAATCTTCGGTGAAACATTTCAGGTCAACGTTGATGGCGTCAATAAGCGGTGCCAGTTCGTCGAGGCATTCTGTGCTCATGAACCCGTTTGACACCATGATGTTTTTCAGACCGTGCTCTTTGGCGAGGGTCGCTGTGTCCTGCATCAATTCGAAAAAAATGGTCGGTTCGGAGTAGGTGTATGCTATGGAGGCCGCACCGAGCCGCAGCGCATCGTCTACCAGTTGCCGTGGCGTGATGTTACGGCCTTCGATAATGCCATTTTCGTGCGGAGGCTGGGAGAGTGACCAGTTCTGGCAGAATGAACAGCGCAGGTTGCATCCCATGGTGGCGATTGAATAGGTGCGAGTTCCCGGCTGGAAGTGGTAGAGCGGTTTTTTTTCTACCGGATCGAGATTCTGTGCGGCGATCTTGTCATAGTTTAGGGAAAAAAGTGTGCCGTCGCGGTTCTCGCGAACTCCGCACCGCCCTCGCTGGCCTTGTTTAATAGGGCAATAATGATTGCATAGTCGGCAGGAAACAATTCCCCGACCAATTGGTTCCCATAGTCTTGCTTCGATCATGGCAAAAACCTCCTGTCGAGACTCTATCAGAAGGGTGTGTCTTCGTCATGGTCCGCGTGAGCAATTTAATCCTTTTTGGATTTTGTGATAGTTGTCCGGGTGGTCTTTTTCCCGTCCTCATCCACGAATTCTTCAGTTGTTGTCGTTGTGGAGTTCGAGTTGGCCGGTTTGGAAGAGAATCCCCATGGTGTGACGACAATTTCCCGGTCGTACCAGTCTGTTTCTTCCTTCTTTGGGGGATCGGAACTGATGGTCGTGTCTCCGGCCTCATTCGTGCCGAAGGTCGTAGTCGGCTTTTCCTCTTCGACAGCACGGGTACCGAACAAATTATCTTGCCGGTTTTTAGCTGTGTCTTCATTTTTGAATTTATTCTGAGCCAGTGCAGGCGTGAGCGTCAAAACCAGGACGGTCAGGATGGCAATGGCTATGGTACTGAAATGGCGCATGGTTTCCTCCATGGCAGACGGTGTTCTATACTACTGTCAATATACGCGTGGGCCGTGCTGATGGCAATGCAAATGGCGGGCCGCCTAATCTCTCCTTGAACTTGAGCGAGCAACCATCTATAGAAGCTCCATCTTGAACGCTTGTGAGGAGAGAGATATGAGCGATAGCGCCAAACGTTCCCAGGCATACACCGCAGCCGGTGTGAACATCGAGGCAGGCAATGAATTTGTCGGCCGCATCAAAGACATGGTGAAATCCACCTTCACGCCCGGCGTGGCAACGGACATCGGCGGCTTCGGCGGCCTGTTCAAACCCGAAATTTCAGGCATGGAAGCACCCATGCTCGTGGCCGGGGCTGACGGCGTGGGTACCAAACTCAAACTCGCCTTCATGTTCGACAAACATGACACCGTGGGCATTGACCTCGTGGCCATGTCGGTTAACGATGTGCTTGTTCAGGGTGCGACTCCACTGTTTTTTCTTGACTATTTTGCTACAGGCAAACTGGAATCCGGCGTTGCCGCACAGGTTGTGTCCGGCGTGTGCGAGGGCTGTCGTCAGTCTGCTTGTGCACTCCTTGGTGGTGAAACGGCTGAAATGCCAGGATTCTACCCTGACGGCGAATATGACCTTTCTGGTTTTGCCGTTGGTATGGTCGATACTCCAAAAATGGTGACCGGAAAGGACGTCAAGGCCGGTGATGTGCTTATCGGACTCGGCTCCACGGGCGCGCACTCGAACGGGTGGTCCCTGATCCGCAAGATTCTGGGTGAATCCGGTCTCAAGCAGGATGACATTTTCCCTGGTACGGACAAGACCGTGGCCGAAGTGCTTATTGAGCCGACCAAAATTTACGTCAAGGCTGTCCTCGAAGTCATGAAGTCCCTGACCATCAAGGGCATGGTCCATGTGACCGGCGGTGGCTTCTATGACAATATTCCCCGTGTCCTGCCTGATAGTGTCACTGCCGCCATCGAGTTCGGTTCCTGGGATATGCTGCCGATTTTCGATTGGCTCAAGAATCAAGGCGGACTGTCCTGGCCGGAAATGTTGCAGATATTCAACTGCGGCATTGGCTACATTCTCATCCTCGACGCAGCCTCTGCGGACAAGGCCATGGAAATACTTGACGCTCGCGACGATGTGGATGCTTATCGCATTGGTGAAATCGTTGAACGCGATGGGGCCGGGGAACAGGTCGAGATATCTTTCCCCTAGTTCCAGATATATCCGATTTATAACGGGCCGCTCCAAGGAGCGGTCTTTTTTGTGGTGTTGATGTGAGTTTGTCTTGAGTCTGTTTCGATCTTTACAATAAAACGTCTTCGCTGGTTTTGTTACGGCGAAAGCCGTGACATGTCGCGAGCGGTGTGCGACGTCAAATACGAGGCAGGAAATGATGGCTTGCCAATAATGCTGCTGTCGGCGCTCGCGTGCAGTGCAGGCGGTATGATCATTGCGTTGGGCATGTGATATCGAATGGGGGCTGCTAGGCACATGAGATAGTTGTTGATAGAGGTAATAAGAATGCCGCCTTCCATTCGGAGGGCGGCATTGTTGTTTTATGTGTTTTTACCCGAGATATGGGTTGAAATATCCGTATTCTATCCAGGGCAGGGCTTTCTTGAGTCGTTTTTTGAAGTTCATGAACCCCATGCTCGGGGAGCGCCCGAAGGGCTTCATCAGCTTCATGTAGAGGTCCGGGTCAAGATTGAGATTGCGCAACTGGATGAAATCGTACTTGCAGGATTCACCCAGCTCGACCAGTGCGTCGAATTCTTCTTCGGTGTCAGTGATACCGGGGAAGAAGAGCAGATTGAGCGACACGAACATGCCGACCTCATGGGCTTTGGCAATAGTCTCTCGAACGTCATCGAACGTATAGCCTTTCGGGCGGTAATAAGCCTCGTATGGGCCTTTGCGAGCCGAGTTCAAGCTGACCCGTATGGAGTTCACTCCGGCAATTTTCAGGGCGGGGATGACCATTGAGCGCGAACCATTGGTGTTCACGTTTACAGTGCCGGAGCCGCCGTCTGAGCGGTACTCCTTGACTGCATCGCAGATAAGTTCAGCTTCGGTAAGGGGTTCGCCTTCACAGCCTTGTCCAAAGGAGAATATGGGACGGCGTTCACGAGATTCGTGACGGCGCATGACCTGCACGATTTCCTCGACCGTAGGGGTAAAGCCGATGCGGCATTGCGGAGAAGGAAAACCGGAATCTTCAGGTTGCAGTGAAATGCAGCCCACACATTGGGCGTTACAGGCCTGTGCTGTCGGCAGCGGGCATTCGAATCGGCCCAGAGAAAGATTTTTTGCAGCAGGGCAGCCGCTGGACAGGGCGCAACCGGCTAGGTGGTTTACCAAACGGTTATCCGGCATTTCCGAAATGAGTTGATGCGCGCCTGCTTCTACCCGATCTGGCGGAATGTGGGTGAACACTTGGCGTTTGTCGTCGTCCACTTTCTTTGCGCAAACCCAGAATCTGCCGTCCGCAAATCCTATGCCGCCATAAGAAAGCAAGGGGAGAATCGGAGCGTCGTCATCAAGTTCATACGCAGAAATTCCTGTGAGTGTGTGACCAGGACTGGCGAAAGCTGCCACAGCCAGTTCTTCCATCACTTCGGCTTGCCCTGTCTCCGGGTTGTACCCCATCGCATGTCTGCCGGGCAGCATGAAAAACTCTGATTCTGCGGGGAGTGGAGTGATTTCATCGGGTCTGGGCAGGCCGTACTCGTCGCCGCGGCGAATCATGAGTAAAAGATCCGGGTGATCAAATATCTCACCTTCCGGAGTTGCAAACAGCATTCTAGGCTGAGGTTTTTTCTTGGATGACATAATGACGGCATCCTAATGTGAACGCGGGGATTGGGCAAGAGGCGAATCCACATTATAATCTCGAGCATTATCGCGGAAAGAAACGACCGTTTGCCATGTCAGTGTGTTGTGCTCTATTGTGTATCCGCTGGATCATGTTTTCAATTTCATGACATATCCAGAGGATACGTGGTCCTATGGCTTCTGGTATGTACAGAATGGTGCCGTTGAATAAGCAAGATGAGAGGAGAATCAAAGATGAACCGAGGACTCAGGAAATATTCCCTTTGTGTACTTGGCCTGATAGTTGCCGCGTTGGTTTTTTCGATTGCTCCGGCATCAGCCCTCATGCCGCCGGAAGTGTATGCCAAGGCGTCCAGAGAATCCAAAATCAAGGCCATTGCCACTGTTGTTGATGTGAAGGTTGTTCTTGTTGGGGAACGTTATACTTCCAAGGTCGTCTCTTTCGTACTCAAGTACGCGCTTGAGAAGGGTGTGCCAGAAACTTTTACCGGGACCTGTCTGTCCAAAGATTCGGAAGAGCAGCGAGCCAATGCCATGGTGGGCGGTGATACGTATTTTTATCCCCATATCGGCGATACTGTGTTCGTGACCATCCAGGAGAAAAGTGGACCCATAACATCCATGACGCCTATGACGCCGGAGCTTGAACGCGTCGTCCGGGAAGAGCCGGAGCGACTCAAGTATGGCGTCACTGAGGTTTTCTTCGAGGAATAAATCTGTATGGCCAGCTCTGAGGGTTGCCGGTATGCGGTAATGGCGAGAGCGTAGGACTTTGGGATTCGTTGTTCTTTCCTGAGTGCGGCGATACCGGTAGGAGTATCGCTGTCTTGCCTTTCAAATTGGTCCTGAGTGCGTCGACAAAGGGAAGCTTTGTCGAGGAGGGGGAAGGCGGCTTGTCTTGATTCGAATGGATGTGTGATCCCACGAGAGAAGGTCGGTACCCAATGGGTACCGACCTTTGATAGTCTTCTGTGTTCCGATTCTCGGCTTAACGCTTGGAGAACTGGAAGCTGGCGCGGGCGCCGCGGAGACCGTACTTTTTACGCTCTTTCTTACGAGCATCGCGGGTCAGGAGACCGGCGGGCTTCAGAACGGAGCGCAGATCGGGATCGATCTCGCACAGTGCGCGGGAAATGCCGTGGCGCAGGGCTTCAGCCTGACCGGACACGCCGCCGCCGGAGCAGTTGGCCTTGATGTCGTACTTGTCGAGCATCTTGACCAGCTTCAGGGGCTGCTGCACAATCATCTGCAGGGTCTTGCGGGGAAAGTAATCCTCGAAAGGACGACCGTTAACGGTGATCTGCCCGGTACCAGCGTAAAGGCGGGTACGGGAGATGGCGTTTTTTCTTTTACCAGTGCTGTAAGTGAAATCGCTCATGATAATCCCCGATTAAATATCCAAAGGTTTGGGAGCCTGGGCTGCGTGCGGATGCTCGGAACCTGCGTAGACCTTCAGCTTCTTGAGCTGCTGGGCGGCAATGCGGTTCTTGGGCAGCATGCCTTTGACAGCGGCAGTGATGACGTTCTCAGGCTTGATGGCCAACATCTCGCGGAGGGTCTTTTCTTTCAGACCACCAGGATGATTGGTGTGCTTGTAGTACATCTTCTTGTCCAGCTTCTGGCCAGTGACCTTGATCTTGTCGGCGTTGATGACAATCACGAAGTCGCCCATATCCATGTGGTGGGCGAATTCAGGCTTGTGCTTACCGCGCAGACGAGTGGTGATCTCGGTGGCCAAACGGCCCAGGATCTTGTCCGTGGCGTCGACGATGAACCATTCGCGGTTCGCGTCTTCCGGCTTCGGGCTATATGTCTTCATAAAATTGCTCCTTGCGCAAACTAAGAGGGGGTCTTCTACGCATATGGAATGCGCGTGTCAACCCTCATGCAACGTATAATGTATAATCGCGCGATCAGAAGTGAGGGCACATATGGGGACATTTGTAACGGGGGTGTCCCAAACATGCTATTCTTCTAACCGGGATGATGCTTCTGCCACATATTGCGTCAAGTGACAAGTTTTTTTTGTCGCTGGACATTGGAGGTCGAAAATTGTTGATTTCAAACATCTGTTTTGCACTGTTCAATACAGCATGCTATCATTCGAGAAATTCAAGAGAGGAGTCCTTATGAAAAAATTGGTATTGTGCATTGTTGTTGTCGTCATGCTCGTAGGAGCTGTTGCCGGATGTCATCATGAAGTTGAGCCGGCACCAAATGCCAGCCTGAGTTTGCTGGATTCATAAAGGCACTTCGTGTGAACAAAGCAAAGCCCCCCGCATCATCGGATGCGAGGGGCTTTGTATTTTTCTTCGGGTTCATTATCCCGCAATCAGTTCCTTGATCTTGGCAATGGCATTCGGAATGCCTGCGGCATTTGATCCGCCGGCCCGTGCCAGATCGGGACGACCTCCGCCGCCACCGCCGACTTCTCCGGCCACCTGTTTGATCAGGTCGCCCGCCTTGAAGCGATTGTGGAGGTCTTTGGTTACTGCGAGTGCGACCGAGACTTTGCCTTCGTCGTGACCGGCAACAAGGCAGATGACGCCGGAGTCCATTTTGGAGCGCAGGGCATCCATCTGTTCCAGCATGACGCCCATGTCCGGGGCTTCCAGCTCAACAGCCAGAACTTTCACTCCGTTGATTTCTTCAACTTCGTTCATCATGTCGCGGCCTGCGCCGGAAGCGAGTTTGGCCTGGAGGGATTTCATTTCCCTGGCCATGTCCTTGACCTGCTTCTGGAGGTCCTTGACCTTCTTTGGCAGCTCGGTAGGCTGCGCCTTGAGCATGGCCCCTGCCTCGGCAACGGCTGCACGGCGTTCGTTCAGGTACGCCACGGCATTGTGTCCGGTGGCGGCTTCGATACGGCGTATACCTGCGGCCACACCGGCCTCGGAAGTGATGACGAATGTTCCGGCAATGCCGGTGTTGTCCAGATGTGTGCCACCGCAGAATTCCATGGACACGCCCGGAACTTCAATGATGGATACGGTGTCGCCGTATTTTTCGCCGAAAAGGGCGGTTGCCCCTTTGGCCTGGGCGTCTTTGATGCTCATGACTGAGCGGTCTACCGGGATGGCATCGAAAATGTTCTGGTTCACGATAGCTTCAACCTCTGCGATTTCCTCAGGAGACAGCCCCTTGATGTGCGTGAAGTCAAAGCGCAGACGGTCAGGGCCGACAAGGGAACCGGCCTGCTTTGCATGGTCGCCCAGAACCTTTTGTAGGGCGGCGTGGAGCAGATGGGTGACCGTATGGTTGCGCATGGTTGCCAGACGCTGGGAGCGGTCGACATTGAAGAATGCCGTGTCGCCAGTGGTAAATGAACCATCGGTTATGGTTACCTTGTGTGCGGTCAGTTTCTGCGACGGCTTGACGGTTTCGATGACGTCGGCTTTGCCGCCGGAAGCCACGATGGAGCCGGTGTCACCTGTCTGACCACCGGATTCTCCGTAAAATGGTGTGGATTTGGCGACCACCCAGCCGGAACCACCTTCGGGCAACGTATCAACGACTTCGCCGTCAACAGTGAGCAGGTAGGCTATTTCGGATTGGTCTGCCATGGTTTCGTAACCGGAGAATTCAGACGTGACATCCTGTTCCAGCAGTGTCTGGAAGGTGGAGGCGATATCTTTTTCACCGGAGCCTTTCCACGCAGCCTTGGAGCGTTGTTTCTGCTCCTGCATGAATTTGTCGAATTCGGTTTCATCGACGCCCATGCCATGCTGCTCGGCAATGTCGCGAACAATATCGATGGGGAAACCGTATGTGTCGTACAGTTTGAAGGTGGTTTCGCCCGGAACAATGGAGACTTTGGCCTTTTTGAGTTCGGCCAGTTCTTCTTCGAGCATCTCAAGACCCTTGTCCAGAGTCTTGGAAAACCCTTCTTCTTCGCCCTTGACGACTTCGATCATGAAATCGCGGGTCTCTTCAAGTTCCTTGTAATGTCCGCCCATGTCGTCAACGACCTTGGAGGCAGTCTTCCACAGGAAGGAACCCTCAAGCCCCATGAGTTTGCCGAAGCGATATGCGCGACGGATGAGACGACGTAGGATGTAGCCGCGGCCTTCATTGGACGGGAGCACCTGATCCGGGATCAGGAAAGCAATGGCGCGGGAATGGTCGGCAATGACTTGAAGGGCAGTGTCGATTTCTTCTGACTGACGATATTTCACGCCTGCAAGATCAGCGGTATACTGGATTATGGATTGGAACAGGTCGGTCTCGTAATTGGAGGCTACGCCCTGTGCCACGGCAGCGATACGCTCAAGGCCCATGCCGGTATCGATGGATGGGCGGGGCAGGGCTGTGCGGGTGCCGTCTTCTGCCTGGTCGTACTGCATGAACACGAGGTTCCAGATTTCCAGATAGCGGTCGCAGTCGCATTTGCCGATACCGCAGTCCGGACCGCAGCCGACTTCTTCGCCTTGATCGAAGTGAACCTCGGAGCAGGGACCGCAGGGGCCTGTGTCGCCCATGGACCAGAAATTGTCCTTCTCGCCCAGTTTGAAAATGCGATCTTCAGGAACACCGGCGACTTTCTTCCATAATTCTCCGGCTTCGTCGTCGTCTTTATATATAGTAATATAGAGACGTTCCTTGTCGAGTTTCAGCTCTTCCGTGAGGAATTCCCAACAGAATTTGATGGCGTCTTCTTTGAAGTAGTCGCCAAAGGAGAAGTTGCCGAGCATTTCGAAAAATGTGTGGTGGCGAGCGGTGCGGCCCACGTTTTCCAGGTCATTGTGCTTGCCGCCCACCCGCAGGCATTTCTGCGAAGTCGTGGCGCGGTTGTAGTCACGTTTTTCCTGACCCAGGAAAAGTTTCTTGAACTGAACCATGCCTGCATTGGTGAAGAGCAGGGTCGGATCGTCCTTGGGGGTCAGCGGTGAAGACTCCACAATGGCGTGGTTGTTCTTCTCAAAGTAATCAAGGAACCGTTGACGGATTTCGTTGGCTTTCATCTCGCAAATTCTCCAAAAAATGATTTCCAGACAGAAACGCCTCGGGACACGGACCCGAGGCGTTTAATCCGGGCTAAAAACTCTTTATTCGCCGGCATCTCCGGCTGTTTCGGCTTCTTCTCGATAGCCGAGATGGATCATCAGTTTCTCTTCAATGGCTTCGGCCATATCAGGATTGTCTTCCAGTAACTGGCGGACGTTTTCTTTACCTTGTCCGAGTTTCTCTGAACCATAAGCGAACCAGGAACCGGACTTTTCGATAATGCCGTGCTCCACACCCATGTCGATAAGTTCGCCTGTGCGGCTGATGCCTTGTCCGTACAATACGTCTACCAAAGCCTGGCGGAAGGGGGGGGCTACCTTGTTCTTGACCACCTTGATGCGTGCGCGGATGCCGTATGCCTCTTCCTTGTCTTTCAAGGTCTGGATGCGGCGGATGTCAATGCGGCAGGATGCGTAGAACTTGAGAGCGTTTCCGCCGGAAGTTGTTTCGGGGTTGCCGTAACCCGTCATGCCGATCTTCATGCGGATCTGGTTGATGAAGATGACCACACAGTTGGATTTGTGAATGGTGCCGGTCAGCTTCCTGAGAGCATGGGACATGAGTCGTGCCTGTCCGCCCACCTGCGTTTCACCCATCTGGCCTTCGAGCTCGGCCTGCGGAATAAGCGCGGCAACGGAGTCGATGACCACGACATCAAGTGCGCCGGAGCGTACGAGCAGGTCCGCGATTTCAAGAGCCTGTTCTCCGTAGTCGGGCTGAGAAATGAGCAGGTCGTCTGTCGAGACGCCGAGTCGCTTGGCATACCCGGGGTCGAGGGCGTGCTCGGCGTCGATAAACGCGGCATTGCCACCGGCTTTCTGGGCCTGGGCAATGATGTGCAGAGCCAGTGTGGTTTTACCCGATGATTCCGGGCCATAAATTTCTATAACGCGACCGCGTGGTACACCACCTATGCCCAGCGCTATGTCCAGACCGATTGAGCCGGTCGGGATAGCAGGGATGGAGTGGGACGCTTCGCCGTCCATACGCATGATCGAGCCTTTGCCGAACTTGCGTTCAATGGTGGTCAGGGCAGTTCCAAGCGCTTCTTTGCGCAGAACATCAGGATCAACGGCTTTTCGTGCCATAAAGTCATCCTCCGGGATTTACAGGCGGCAACAATTGAGCAACATGTTCAAATACCAGATACGCGTGTGGTGGGCAACACTCATATGGATGGTTAAAATAGTGATTTACGGTAGATGGTTATCGTATAAAAATGCTGCCAGAGCAGCGGCAGTTTCTTTTACGTTTCATGAACAGGTACGATTCAACGGGGACGGAATTGTAAAATTCTTGCCCTTGTCCACGATCTAACATAGTGGTCGCTCCCATGGCGGATATGAATAAACAATATGACGCGCTCGCGCTGTTGTCCGGTGGCCTGGATTCGATCCTGGCTATACGGACTGTAATGGACCAGGGGCTGACTGTGCTCGGCCTGCATTTTGTCACGCCCTTTTTCGGCAAACCGCATCTTATCCCTTTCTGGAAAGAGCATTATGGTATCGAAGCCGTGGAAGTGGACATCCGGCAGGCGTATGTGGATATGATGCTCGACGGCCCGTCGCAAGGGTTCGGTAAGTGGCTCAACCCATGTATCGACTGCAAGATCACCATGCTGTCGCATGCCGTGAAGCTGTTGCCGGAATATGGAGCGAAGTTCCTTGTTTCCGGCGAAGTGGTGGGGCAGCGGCCCATGAGCCAGCGTGCCGATGCCCTCAATGTCATCACTAAACGGGCGCATGTCCGTGATGTGCTGCTGCGGCCTTTGAGCGCAAAGAACCTGAATCCCACTCCCATGGAAGAGTCAGGCCTGGTTGATCGGGAACGTCTTCTTGATTGGTCCGGGCGTGGGCGCAAGCCGCAATACGCGTTGGCCGAACATTACGGATTCACCGAGATCCCCACCCCCGGCGGCGGGTGCTGTCTGACCGAGGCATCCGGCGCTTCGCGGTTTGTCAAAGTCCTTATGCACCGGGAACGACCCTCGGCATCAGATTTTTCTCTTGCCCGTGCCGGTCGGCAGTATTGGGCGGGGACACACTGGTTGACCTTTGGCCGTACCGCAGAGGATAATCAGTTGATAGAAGCCTGTGTGGAGCCGACTGACTATGTGTTCAAGGTGGTAAACTTCCCCGGTCCTCTGGCTGTAGGACGTCCAGTGGCGGGAGACTGGAGTAATGAGGCTGTGCATGACGCTGCCGCGCTCATGGCTTCCTATTCCGGCAAGGCCCGGAAACATTTTGAAACTACGGGCGACAAGATCGCTGTCGTTGTGAAACGGGGATCAGCCTCCGAAACCTTCAATATAATCCCGACCCGCGAGAATATTCTCGAATGGTCAGAACCCAAACCCGCCATCGTGAAAGACTGGAAAAAGTCACAGGCTGATCCAGATGCCTAACTTGCTCCATTCATTCGCATAGCATACACATATCAAATGACAATCGACATCATCACTTTTTGCGCCGCCGCAGTGCTGCTCTGGTTCGGCGCTAACTGGATCGTGACTTCAGCCGCGCTTATCGCCCGTAAATTCAACGTGTCCGAGCTGGTTATCGGCTTGACCATCGTGGCGCTCGGTACTTCGGCGCCGGAGTTTCTTGTGACCGTCAATGCTGCGCTCAGGGGACATAACGATATTTCCCTGTCCAATGTTGTCGGGTCCAATATTTTCAATCTCGGCTTCATCCTCGGCCTTATGGCCATGATCAAACCACTGGTATCCAACAGAACCATTGTCTATCGAGACGGGTTACTGCTGTTCTTGACAACCGCAGGTATTCTGGCTGTCTCCTTTGTGGGCGAACTGGGTCGTCTTTTTGGCGCCGGGTTGATGGCGCTGCTTATCGGCTACCTTGTCTATCTCGGTATAAATCGTGAGTCACCGGGTGAAGAGGAGCTGGAGGAGATCAAGGGCAAGACCGCGTCTTGGCTTGATGTGGTCCTGCTCGTTGGTGGGTTCGTCGCCATTTCTCTGGGCGGACATCTCATGGTATCTGCCGCCACATCCATTGCCGCATCGCTCGGGGTGTCGTCCTGGGTCATCGGTGTGACCATCGTCGCCGCCGGAACCAGCTTGCCCGAGTTGGTCACTTGTCTGGCCGCGTCTGTCAAAGGCAAGAATGAGATGCTGCTTGGCAACCTGATCGGGTCCGATTTTTTTAACTTCGCCGGAGTGCTGGGGCTGACCTGTATGCTCAAGCCCCTGACTGTCTCGCCTGAGGCGTCAAGTGGGCTGATTGTGCTGGTCGGCATGGTCGGGCTGGTCTTGATAATGTTGCGGACAGGCTGGCGGGTTACCCGATGGGAAGGTGCGCTCCTGATTACCATCAACCTCGTTCGCTGGGCCCGAGACTTTATGGCCTAAGTAGTGTGTTTTTTTTATTTGAAGGATATGAACTGGAAAGACCACCTTTGGGTGGTCTTTTTTTTGTGAATTGTCACAGGGTTGTCATTGTTTAGTGACGGGTCTTTCTCATGGAAACACGGGTTTGTAACGTTTGGGGAGTAGGTATGAGCCCAACATAGAAACACCGCGTCCTGAGGAGGTCGAACAATGATTGGATTGGGAAAAAGTTTTGCAAAATGCGCCCTTGTGCTCATTCTTGCCGTGACATTCATGGTTGGTGGACAGATCAAGTCTGCTGACGCCAAGGGTAAAACAGCCAAGTACGTATTTCTTTTTGTCGGTGATGGCATGGGGCTTCCCCAGCGTGCCGCTACAGCCGCCTACACCGGCAGAAAACTCGCCATCGACACCATGCCTGCGCAAGGGATCACCACCACTTTCGCAGCCAATCGTTTCATCACCGGCTCTGCTGCTTCGGCTACAGCCCTGGCTTCCGGTGTCAAAACAAATATCAACTATATCGGTGTGGACCCGGATTTCAAATCGGTCAAGACCATTGCCGAAATGGCCAAGGAGCAAGGAAAGAAGGTGGGCATCGTCTCTTCCGTGTCAATTGATCACGCGACTCCGGCCGCGTTTTATGCGCACGTGAAGACTCGTAAGATGTATCATGAGATCGACGTTGCCCTTGCCCGGTCCGGTTTCGATTTCTTTGCCGGTGGGGGTCTCAAGGACCCAGAAGGCAAGAAATCAGAAGCCCCCCTCGGTAATGCGCTGGAGATGGCCACGGCCAATGGCTTTACCATTGTCGACAACAAGAAAGACTTCATGGCCCTTAAACCCGGTGACGGCAAGATTCTGGCCTGGAACCAATGGTTGCAGGACGGTAAGGCGCTGCCCTACGTCATGGACATGACGGAGAATGACATCACTTTACCCGAGTTCACCTCCAAGGCCATCGAAATGCTCGACAACGACAAGGGCTTTTTCCTGATGGTGGAAGGCGGCAAAATCGACTGGGCGTGTCATGCCAATGATGCCGCAGCTTCCATCCTGAACACCATTTCCTTTGACGAGTCAGTGCAGGAAGCCCTGGTTTTTTATGAAAAACATCCTGACGAAACGATCATCGTCGTTACCGGCGACCACGAGTGTGGCGGATTGACCCTCGGGTTTGCCGGAACCAAGTATGGCAGTCACTTTGATATTCTGAGCAATCAAAAAGTCTCTTTCCAGAAGTTCACGGATGAAATATTTGCTGATTTCAAAAAGCAGGGTGGCGATTTTGACGCTGTGAAGCCCCTTATCACAAACAATTTCGGTCTCAAGTTTTCCGGCGATCCCAAAAAGGACGCTTTGGTCTTGGCCGATTTTCAGGTTGCAGAAATCAAGGCCGCTTTTGATCGTTCCATGGCTGGCAAAGACAATTCCAATGGCAGTGAATACCTGATGTATGGAGAGTATGAGCCTGTTTCCGTTGCCATCACCCATGTGCTCAACCAGAAGGCTGGCCTTGGCTGGACCTCCTACAAGCATACAGGTGTTCCGGTTTCCACTTCCGCCATCGGCGTCGGTGCAGCCATTTTTAACGGGAGTTACGACAACGTGGATATTGCCACCAAGATTATGACCCTCATGGGGCTCAAGGCCACCCCGCAGTATGTGAATTCCGGTAAATTGCAGATCGCTGCAAACTAGAGAGAACAACCGACATCCATGGGCGGATCGGCAAGTCCGATCCGCCCGTTTTTTTCAAGGACACCATGTATTCACTCAGCAAAAAAAAACGCGACTGGTTTCTTATCGTTATTTTTTCAATTCTTGCCGCTGCCCTGTATTATGTCCCGACAGGGTTTGAAAAGAACAAGGATAGTGACGCTGTCCGCTGCACCGCTGAAGTGATTGCAGTGGATAACGAGAATATTCAGGAACTCGGCATGATTCGCACGGGCGAACAGAGTGTCGGCCTGCGTATTCTCGACGGCCCGTATGAAGGGCAGGAATTTAACGGCCTCAATCAACTTCTCGGACAGATGGATCGGGACAAGGAATTTCGGGTCGGGGATACCGCCTATGTCATTCTGACCGTGGGCGAGGATGGCAAGGTCATCTACGTCAATCCGCAGGCGCATTATCGGTTGGGGCTTGAACTGCTTCTGCTGGGACTGTTTGCTGGATTGCTCATGCTTTTTGGCGGCATGACCGGCGTGAAGGCGCTGCTGTCATTTATTTTTACCGGCATGACCATCTGGAAGATACTGGTGCCGCTGCTGCTCAAGGGAGCGGACCCGGTCTGGCTGGCTCTTGGCGTGGTGGCTCTGCTCAGTGCCGTGATCATCTTCATGGTGGCGGGTATTAATCGTACTGGATTAACAGCATTTATTGGTGCATTTCTCGGGGTAATATCCAGTTGTGCGCTGGCTGCCTATTTTACGAATAAATTTCATGTGCATGGAGCCGTCATGCCCTTTGCCGAAACCCTCCTGTATGCCGGTTATGGTCATCTGGATTTGACACGCATCTTCATGGCTGGGGTCTTTCTGGCTTCATCCGGTGCAGTTATGGATCTCGCTATGGACGTGGCTGCTGCCATGGGAGAGGTCGTTTCCAAGAAACCTGGCATCTCAAGGGTCGAGGCGGTCTGGTCCGGTATCCGTGTGGGCAGGGCTGTGGTCGGCACCATGACCACCACGTTGCTGCTCGCATATTCCGGTGGATACGTCACGCTGCTCATGGCCTTCATGGCTCAGGGCATTCCGCTGGATTCCACCTTCAATTTTATTTATGTAGCTGCCGAAGTGCTCAAGACATTGGTGGGGAGTTTCGGACTGGTCACAGTGGCTCCCTTTACTGCTATAATCGGTGGCGTTTTGCTGGTCGGAAAAGATGCTCACCGGGGCGGATTGAACCATTGACGAATGCGTTTGGATAGGCGACACCATGGGTGAAACGTCTATGCGCAAGGAGTCTTGATGCTTTCAGTTCTGGGTAATATTATCTGGTGGGTTATCGGTGGCCTGTTCATGGCTCTCGGCTGGTTCCTGGCCGGATGCCTGATGGCTATTTCCATCATCGGCCTGCCGTGGGCCCGGTCCGCATTTGTCATTTCCAAGTTCGCTCTGGTTCCTTTTGGCCGGACGCTTATTCGGCGTGACGTCGTGACCGGAGAAAAAGACGTCGGTACCTCGGATTGGGGTATGATCGGCAACATTATCTGGTTTATTTTTGCTGGTTGGTGGCTGTGTGTCGGCCACATTATGGCTTCGCTTGGCTGCTTTATCACCATCATAGGTATCCCATGGGGCTGGCAGCATCTCAAACTTGCCGGGGCGACGCTTGCCCCCATAGGCATGACGTCCGTGACCGTGGAGGAAGCGGAACGGCTTTACGGAGTCAGAAGGTAATCTTTTGTGCAAAGCGGTGCACCCCTCTTGCCAGAGGGTGAAAACCTGCTTACATATTCACCAGTCGCCGGGATTATCCCGGCAAGTATCTGATATCAATTCGGAGGAATTTCAATGGCTCAATATCCCAGCATGCAACAGACCGGCTCCCGTGCCGAAGTTGTCAATGCCTTTATGCGTGGTGTTTACGGCTGGATGAGCGCAGGCCTCGGGCTGACCGCTCTGGTTGCTTTTGCCGTCACCCAGTCTCAAACTCTGATGCAGGTGTTTTTCGTTGTGGACCCGGCTACTGGTTCAGTCGGTATGTCCACCCTGGTCTTCATTCTGCTCTTTGCCGAACTGGGTATCGTTTTTTATCTGGGCGCAAAAATCAGGACCATGGCTCCGGCTACGGCTACTGCTTTGTTCATGCTCTATTCCGGTCTGAACGGATTGACGCTGACGCCGATCCTGTTGGCGTATACCGCCGAATCAGTGGCTTCAACCTTTGTCATCACCGCCGGTATGTTCGGAACCATGTCCATTTACGGGCTTGTCACAAAGAAAGATCTGACCAGTTGGGGCAGCCTGCTGTTCATGGGCGTCATCGGCATTGTCATTGCCATGGTCGTGAACATGTTCCTGCAGAGTTCCGCCATGGCTTTCGCCATCTCGGTTATCGGCGTGATCATCTTCCTTGGTCTGACCGCCTATGACACCCAGAAGCTCAAGACCATGGGCGAAACTGTCCCGATGAATGATTCCGCAGCTATTCGGCGTGGAACCATCCTCGGCGCACTGACCCTGTACTTGGATTTCATCAACCTCTTCCTGATGCTGCTCAGACTCCTGGGGAATCGCGAGTAATTTCGCACCGGTTATTTAATGAACAAGAGGCCTCATCCGGTAAATCGGGTGCGGCCTCTCTTCGTAGATATCATTATTCGACGTGTCGAATGGTGATGGATGGGACTGACAGGTGGACCGGCTCAACAAGATTCCACCGTTTCAACTCGTAATCGCTGAAAACAAAGCGACCTGTTTCCGCAATGACGGGTTCGATCGCGGCAGCTTTTTCTCCGGCCAGAATGCGTTTGACGAGTTTGGCGGCAGCCCAGCCCTGCGGCTTGGCAGAAAGAACCAGTCCGCCGAGCGCCTTACCCTTGCCGATGGAAAAATCCCAGAATCCGAAGACTGGAACAGCGCTGTGGGCAGATGTCCATCGGATGATTTCTTCGTCCGGCACATGCTGGCCGGTGTCATTGACGATGGTATGGTACAGCCCGACGATGATGGCTTTGTATCCAAGCTCTTTCGCGGACAGGACGGCTTTCTGCCATTCCTTCAGTGTGCCTATGAGCCGGAGATGCGTTTCGGTGCCGGCGAATTTGAGACGCTGTTGGTTGTTGAATACCAAAGAAAACGATGCGTGAGCAGTGGGGCTGTTGTCATAGAGAACCAGACATTTCTTGAGTCCCCCGGGTAGTATGTCCTGAATGAAGACAATGGATCGTTTGAACAGGGGCCGTTCGAGCACCCCAGTCGCCTGATTCTCAAAGACACCGTAGTCTCGTGGATTTGCATTGATACCGAGATAGACAACAGGGATATTCAGAGCCGAAATGCGTCCCCCCAGAAGGCTGAGGGCGTTGTCGTCTGTCAAGACAACGACTGCAGGCTTGATAGTGTCGAGTTGCAGCATGGCGCGATCTGCGGCGGCCTGAAATTTGTGAGGTGGGATGCGCTTCGTGTCCATGTTGAAGAATGAAAGGGAAGCTGCGTCTTCCAGTCCTCTTTCCAGGGCCTCGTTATGCGTTGCGACCCAAGGGAAATCAGGATGATAGCTGTTGATGACCAGAACGCGGGGCAGGTAAGCCATGGCTGGGATTGCCATGAACAACAGGATGATGATTTGTATAGAAAATACCTTCATCATGTGCGGATCTCTCCCGTTGTCAATCGTGCCTGGATGAAGCGGAATTCAAGTATACCCAAAAGAAAGTCCATGTAACAGCATAATCTTTATTGGTTGTTTGGGGTAGGTGCACTTGCGCCTTGCCACGGGAAACAGAGGAACGTATGATTTACATTGATCATCATCCGTATGGAGTATCATGTCTGAATCCGTAACTGAATTACAAAATATCCTTTCCCCTGTGCTCAAGCCGTTTGGCTGGATGTACGGTGGCGTTATGCGCGTCCGGGAAACTTTTTTTCGCCGTGGCCTTATGCGAAGCTGGGAGCCGCCGGTACCGACTGTTTCTGTAGGCAATATAGGCTGGGGAGGCACTGGAAAAACCCCTGTGGCCGACTGGCTTCTCGGCTGGGCGGAAAGGCGTGGGTTGCAAAGTGTTCTGCTGACGAGAGGGTACGGAGCGCGTCCTGTCTCGCTGCCGTATTATGTCCAGCCCGGTGCCATGGCTGAGGAGGCTGGAGACGAACCTCTCATGTTGGCCCACTCCAATGAGAAGGCACATATTATGGTTGACCCGAACCGCATTCGGGCCGGGAAAGCCGCCATGATTCGGTTTAATCCTGATTTCATTATTCTGGATGACGGATTCCAACATATGGCGGTCAAGCGTCACTGCAATCTCGTTTTGCTCAAGCCGGAAGATCTGATGGAGGGATGGAATCGTGTCATTCCCGCGGGTTCGTGGCGTGAGCCGGAATCCGCTCTTGCGCGTGCCGATGCCTTTATGGTCAAGATCGGCCCATTGGGGTTTGAAGCGCTCATGCCGTTTATCGAGCGACATTTGAGTCAGTTCTTCAAACCGGTATTCAGTTTTCAGATCATGCCCACGGGTGTGCGACGCTTGCTTGGCGGTGAGGCCGCGAGGGATTTTGACAAGGGACAATATCTGCTTGTGTCCGGTGTCGGTGATCCCGATCAGGTCAAACACACGGCGACGGGCTATTTTGGCTATCCGCCGTTACAACATGTTGTTTTTAAAGATCATCATCCGTATTCGAAAAAAGATGCGCTGGAAATTTCCACCCGGGCGCGTCAGGCTGGATGTCAGGCGGTTTTGTGTACGCCCAAGGATGCGGTGAAGCTCGGACCGCTGTGTTCCGAAGAGTTCTGGACGCTTGATCTTCAGCTGGAGTTCGGTCCGTCCACCCTTGGAGAGACAGGGAACTTTGAGTCATGGTGGAATCGACGTTTCGAAATTATTTCCGCGCGGAAAAAAGATTCGGTCCGCGCATAGGAGGCTGTCATGCCAAATAAAAAACGCAATCAGCCTCGTCCAAGCACTCCCCCCTTGTATGAGGGGGTAATTCTCAAGCTGTTTAAAGAAGTGCAGCGACCGTTGTCGCGGGCCGAGGTTATCCGTCAGCTCAGTCTCAAAAAAAGGGATAAGCATATCGTCAAAGATATGCTCAAGGATCTTGTCCGCAAGGGCAAGCTCATCCGCATTCGCCGTGGATATGGATTGGCCGAGGCCATGCACTGCATCACGGGACGGTTGGAAATCCAGCGGCAGGGATTCGGGTTTGTGATACCGGAAGATTCTCGGCGCAAGGATGTCTTTGTCAATCAGCGGGATATTGGCGAGGCGTGGCATGGCGATCGTGTGGTCGTTTCCGTGTTGGGCGAGCCAAAGGCTGGACGTAATGCAGAAGGCCGGATCATCCGTATTCTGGAGCGAGGGCGCAAAACCCTGCCTGTGAAGATCATCAAAAAAATGGGTAAGGAATGGCTGTGTCGGCCAAGTGACCCCAAACTGGCTTTCGGTATCATTGCGACCCTCAAGGATGCGTCCATTGAATTGAAGCCCGGTGATATTGCCATCTGCGTCCCGGGTGAAAAGATGGACCCAGCCATGTGGCAGGGCGAGATTACCGAACTCCTCGGGTCGGAGCTTGATATCAAAGTGCAGGAAGCACTGGTCAAGTCCAATCATAATATTCGCATCCGTTTCCCGTCCGGTTCGGTGAATCAGGCCGAGGGCCTGCCTTCCGAGCCATCTGAAAAGGACTACGCAGACCGTCGTGATCTGACGGCTAAGCAGTTTGTGACTATTGACGGGGCGACAGCTCGTGACTTTGATGACGCCATTCTGGTTGAACGGTTGAAAAAAGGGTACCGCCTTTGGGTGGCTATTGCCGATGTTGCGCACTATGTTGGCGAAGGGTCTCCACTCGACAAGGAAGCCCTTGAGCGAGGCAATTCCTACTATTTCCCCCAGTCTGTCGTGCCCATGTTTCCTGAGCGGCTGTCCAATGGGCTTTGTTCACTGAACCCTGACGTGAAACGGCTGACCATGGTTGTATGCATGGATACGGACGAGTCCGGCAGGACGCAGTCCGCTTCATTCTCACAGGCGGTTATCCAAAGTCATGCACGGTTGACCTATACGCAAGTGAAACGCGCGAT
Organism: uncultured Pseudodesulfovibrio sp.; assembly: GCF_963675635.1. Taxonomy (NCBI): domain Bacteria; kingdom Pseudomonadati; phylum Thermodesulfobacteriota; class Desulfovibrionia; order Desulfovibrionales; family Desulfovibrionaceae; genus Pseudodesulfovibrio; species uncultured Pseudodesulfovibrio sp. The sequence goes on from NZ_OY776488.1 coordinate 3,398,987, forward strand.
ACTGGATCGTGACGAAGAGGTCCGGCGTCAGATCGCGCCTGTTGTGCCGATGCTCGAAGTGGCCGAGGAACTGGCTCGAAAGATAAACATACTGCGCAGTCGGCGCGGCTCCCTTGATTTCGATTTGCCGGAACCGGAGGTGTTTTTTGACGTTGCCGGTGAGGTTTCGGAGATTCGACCAAAACAGCGTACCTTTGCCAACCAGCTCATTGAAGAGTTCATGGTCGCGGCAAACGAGGCTGTTGCGCATTATCTGATTGAGCAGGATATGCCGTGCCTTTTCCGAATCCATCCCCAGGCGGACGAAGACAAGTTGAAAAACTTGTTCCGCATGCTTTCCCGCACCGACAAAAGTGTTGTCATGCCTAAGGAGATAACGCCCAAGAAACTTCAGATGCTTGTGGCGTCCATGCGTGGTACCGACAAGGAGTTCATCGTCAATCGTATGCTGCTCCGGTCAATGAAGCAGGCCAAGTATTCCCCGGAAAATGAAGGGCATTTCGGTCTGGCAAGTGATGAATATGCGCATTTTACATCGCCTATTCGTCGGTATGCCGATCTCGTCGTGCATCGCCTGCTCAAGACGGCCATCGGTCGTGGAAGTGAGGACGGCGCCACAACACCCATCCCCGGACAAAAGAAGTTGCAGAATATCGCCGGGTATATCTCGGGCCGTGAACGTGTTGCCATGAATGCTGAACGCGAGATTCTCAAGCGGGTGACTGTTCTCTATATGCGCGACAAGGTAGGCCAGTCATTTCATGGTGTTGTTTCGCATATCACAGACTTCGGTTTTTATGTGGAACTGAAAGACATCATGGCGGAAGGGTTGATCCGGCTCTCATCCATGGATGACGATTACTACACCTACTGGCCCCAACGGGAAATGCTGGTTGGAGAGCGCACCGGACGCGCTTTCACCCTTGGTCAGTCTGTGGATGTCGTGCTCGACGAAGTCAGTTTGGAGCGTTTGGAACTCAATTTCAGTCTTCTGTCCGTGGTGGCTGCGGCAATGGATTACAAGGATTTGATTGAATAGGGCACAACTCGAAACAGGTCACATGGCTACCCTTGCCTTGTGATATTGATGGTGCCCAGCAGAGAGTGTTGTGTTTATGGTTGACGAATAAGTTTATTTTGAGTAAACACTATACCCATAGAGCAACACTATATATTAACTAAGGCGCAACAATGAGTAACGGATTCGAAGCATTTTTTAAGAGGCTGTGTGCCGAAACTGAAATAAAAAATCAGTCACAGCTTGCCCGCGAACTGGACGTTGGTCGGGCGGCGGTTTCCCTTGCCAAAAAAAAGGAATCCATCCCTGCGCGGTGGATTCTCGACCTGTCAGCGCGGTTCGGTTTGAATCCGCTTTGGCTGGAAAAGGGAAAGGGGTTTCCCCGTCCGGAGGCGGCTGTAGCCGCTGTCGAAGAGGACGGTACGTTTTATGAGGAAGTCCCCAAGGTGCGCGCCCGGCTCTGTGCCGGAGGCGGTTCTTTTGAAACCGAAGGTATGGTGGAAGGGTATTATTCCTTTCGCGCTGACTGGTTGAAAAGTAGAGGTAATCCAGCCAATATGGTGCTCATGGAAGTTATTGGAAACTCCATGGAGCCGGAGATCAAGGAGGGGGATATGGTCCTTATAGACCAAGCTCGATCCGATGTGCTTTCCGGTGGTATATATGCCGTGGGTGTCGAGGATACTGTCATGGTCAAGCGGGTGGAACGCCTGCCTGGCACTCTGGTTCTGAGGAGTGACAATACAGACTATTCCCCCATTCATCTGTCAGGTGACGAGCTGGACAACGTCCGTGTCATTGGTCAGGTCTTGTGGGCCTCCAGAGAGTATCGTTAAAACCACAGCGCTTATTGAAATCAAATCCCCGCAACGAGTGATCGTTGCGGGGATTTTTTATTATTCACTTGATATTATTGGTTAAGTGAATGCCTCGAAAGGATTGTGTTGTAAAAGAATACAAAATGTAAATAAATAGTTGACAAATGAAGGCGGTGTTGTTTATTAAAGAGTCACGTTGAGTCGAAAAGAACAACAAATGCGTTACGGCGCACTGTTTCAAGGAGAGAGTCATGCAGGAACGTTTTTGCAAATGCGGTCACAGGCTGATGGTTCAATACACTCTTGATGGTTTCATTCCCTGGGAAGCTGTTATCGTAGAAGATGACGCAATCGTGTCCCCAGTCAAGGTCTGCCCTTGTTGCGGGAGTTATCTCTCCATTCACTTCCTTCGATAATTTTCTGAATTTTTATGACAGGCACCCGAACCCTGCGGGCCTGTCTGTCCATCCCTGTTGAATGAGGGCCATACGCAACTCCCCGGAGCGTGTGGCTCTCGTTTCCTTTTGTATGGTTTTTTTAGGGAAAGGCAGGTGGCGTGTTATTGTTGGAGGGTGTCTGGGTCAGGGAGATTCATGACCTCTGTCCGGTTGCGACCAGAGTCTTTGGCCTGATACAGCGCACTGTCAGCCGCTTGAAGCAGATGTTCCGGAGAGGTGTCGCAAGTCGGAATACCCGATGCTACGCCGATGGAAACAGTGACGCAGGCGGCGACTGTCGAATCCGGGTGTCCGAGTCCGATTTTGGCGAGATTCTCGTGGATGTTGTCGGCCACAGCCTTGGCGCCGTTGTAGTCGGTATTGGGAAGGATTATTGCAAATTCTTCGCCTCCATACCGAGCGACAAGGTCGCCGGGACGACGAACTGACTTCTTGAGAGCCTCAGCGACAGAGTAAAGGCACCCATCGCCGTTCACATGACCGAGCGCATCATTATATTGTTTGAAATGATCTATGTCGATCATCAACAAGCCAAGCGACTGGTCATTCCGTCCATTTCGTACCCATTCGCAGACGAGGGTGTCATCGAAGCATCGCCTGTTGGCCAATCCTGTCAGCCCATCTTGATTGGACATGCGTTCCAGCTTGCGCGCCAGTCGTTCGAGCTCTCGCTCGCGCATCATCCGTTTTATCATTTCCCGACGCAGTTGCAGTGCAGAGCGAACGCGTGCGCGAAGTTCCGTCTTGCCAAGCGGTTTGACGATGTAGTCGGAGGCTCCGGCTGCAAATGCGCGGTCAAGATTAGTGGAGCTATCGTCTTGGGTTATGGCGATAATGGGGATGTCTTGGAATTCGGTATGCGATTTTATGGACAGGATAGCGGCTATGCCGTCGGTCTCTGCAATATCAAGGTCCAAAAGGACAAGATCAATAGGAGCTTCGGCCTTGGCTGCAAGAGACAGTGCATGCAGAGTCTCGTCCAAAGTCGTCGCTGCGGAGAGATTTAAATATCCTGCGCCGTTGAGGATTATTGCAAGCTGACTCACCGTGGACGGTGAATCGTTGAAAATGAGAATTTTCATAGCTGATTTGCTCTAGCAAAAATCTAGACTTTTGGCGAGTCAGTTTCTGTGGAAATTATGATTTGAGGTGGTACTGTATGGAGCAAATGCGCGTCTGAAAATATTTTTTTTGGCGGTTGTCACACGAGAGTGTCTATGGATATGATAGTTTTAGTTATTATTTTGCAAAAAAGACAGGTGCAGTGTATCTTTATCAATACATGATACACTGATGCCATAGTATTGACCACTTACTTTTGGAGGCTCGATGACTCGGCTGAAAACTGGTGTTCTCCTTGTACTCTTCACTTTAGTTTTCTCTCATGTCCCGAATATTGTTCAGGCTGATGGCAGCGGTGCCTTTGTTGCCGTGTATAATTCCGGTCGGGCACTTGTCCGCGAAACGCGGGTTGTCACACTCCCCCAAGGACCGGCGGCAGTCGTGTTTACGGATATTCCTGCCTCTCTGGAACCTGCCTCAGTGCGGGCAGTGGCTGATGGAATGACAGTGAAAGATGTCGAGTACAGCTATCATCCGATTACGGCAGGGAACCTTCTCGACGCATATGTTGGCAAGGAACTGTCTGTAATTTTACCCGATCCGTCAGATGCTAATGCGCGTATACTCAGACAGGCAACACTGCTTTCCAACGAAGGACAGCCAGTTTTTTCTGTAGGAAATGAAATATATGTAGGCCGGTACGAGGCACTTTTGTTGCCTAAAATACCTAAGGATTTTGATGCAGAACCGACACTGACGCTGACCACCCAAAGTGCTGTCGAAGGGAAAAAGAACGTTTCCCTGAGTTATCTGATGGGTGGTGTGAACTGGCATGCGGATTACACCATGACCTTGAGTAAATCAGGTACAACAGCGGATCTTGATGCATGGGCAACGATAGTCAACACGTCGGGCCGCGCCTTCAAAAGTGCCGATGTTCGACTGGTTGCCGGTGATGTCCAGCGTGCTCCAGCACCCAGGCTGGTCCGTAACAAGGCCGTGATGGCTATGGAATCTGCGCCCATGGACAGTGCAGGAGGCTACGCGACTGAAGAAACTTTTTCACAGTATCATGTGTACTCGGTCGGTCGATATATATCCCTGCCTGCTGATGGCTCCAAGCAGGTAGGTTTGTTCTCCGCGACGGATTTTCCCGTGAAACAAAAGCTTACGAGTCGTTTTAATAGTGGTCCGGGTCAGCGAAATGGCAAGATTTCCCAGCCTGTCGAACTGGCATTGTCATTTGAAAACACGGAAATGAGCAAACTCGGACGGTCCATGCCTGAAGGTCTGGTACGTGTGTTTATGCCTACGGCTGATGGAATGCAGCTTTTGGCTGGAGAGACCCGCATCAGCCACACAGCCATTGGCAATGAAGTCCGCCTGGTCCTTGGTCGCTCTTTTGACGTGACAGTGGAACGAACGCAGACGCATTTCAAAAAAGTGGGGAAAAACTCCTTTGAGATTGGGTGGAAGATTACGGCAAGGAACGGCATGTCTGCGCCGCAGGATTTGACCCTGCGCGAGTCCTTTCCGGCATCCTGGAAGGTCCTGTCTGCCGATGCTGAGTACACCGAGGCAGACGCGGGAACTATTGAGTTCTCACTTGCCTCGTTGCTGCCGACCAAGGGTACGGAAGGTAAAATAATCAATTATATGGTTCAGATTGAGTATTAGGGAGATGGTTCATGCCGAATAGTACGCCCGTTGAAATACGCACACTCAAGGAATTCTATGATCTCATGGCAGCAACCAGGACCGTGCGGTTCGGAGTTGTTGGTTCACTCTTGAATGACGAGATTGTTGGTGACGATGCCATCGTTTCGCTGCACCACGCGCTGGAGTCTTTGGAGGCTGTTCCTGAAGAGGAGGGCAAGAAGATTCTGGCACTGGACAGTTCGCGGTCTATTGCGCTCGACATGGAGTATGAAATCAATGAAATGCGTAAGGACATTTTCTATCTGGAGGAGGGCGAAGAGACTTTCCTGGAGTTCCTTTCGGATTTTCATCCCGGATTCGATGAATATGTCGAGGCCGGACATGAGATGCTCAAGGATCTGGATTTCAACTGTTTCATCACCGACAGAGACGGGACAATCAACAATTATTGTGCCCGATATCTGACATCAATCCAGTCAATATACAATTCTGTTTTCATCACTCGTTTTGCGCAGAACAAGACTCGAAGACCAGTCATTCTGACTTCGGCTCCGCTCGATGGACTTGTTGAGATCAGCGTTAATCCTGAAAACGAGATATATTATGCTGCTTCCAAGGGAAGAGAATGCATGGATTTGGAAGGACGTATCCGAAGGTTGCCGGTTTCCAGTGATAAACAGGAGGCCATAAATCGTCTCAATGCGCGTTTGACGGAACTGACCAGTCAACCTGAATACGAGAAATTCACGTTCATCGGATCAGGGGTGCAGTTCAAGTTCGGCCAGTCCACGGTAGCCCGACAGGATATTGGTACTTCGATTGATCCAGCTGAATCAGAGGCGTTTCTCAAGACCCTTGAGGCGCTGGTAGTCGAATTGGACCCGGAAGCGAAGAATTTCCGTATCGAAGACACCGGACTGGATGTGGAGGTTATTCTCACTGTGGAAACAGCCGATGATGGGCTCAAGGATTTCGACAAAGGGGACGGAGTGCGGTTCCTTAATACCGAACTCGACCTTCAGATGTTCCGGGGGCCGCATCTTGTTTGCGGAGATACTGGTTCGGATGTGCCCATGCTCGAAGCTGCTCTGGAGCTGACTTCTGAAGTTCGGGCGATTTATGTCACGCAAAACGAGGAATTGGCAAAACGTGTAACCGGATTGACTGACGGTGCCTTGATTGTGCCTGAACCGGATATGCTGGTTACCATCCTGGGGTCTTTAAGCCCTCATAAGCGTTAAGAAACTCAGTTTTGAAGGAGCGATCCGTGTCTGCAATCACTCTTAAAGGCGTTGTATTCGATCTGGACGGGGTTATCACTCGAACGGCACGAATTCATGGCGAGGCGTGGGAAACTGCATTTAATGAATTTTTGAAACTCAATGCCGATGAAACCAGCATTCCCTTTGAGCCGTTTGACCGGACCGGGGATTACAACGACTTTGTCGATGGCAAGCCCCGGTATGAAGGTGTGCTGAGTTTCCTTAAATCCCGCAATATCCGACTGGCTCCCGGCAAGCCGGAGGATCCACCCAGTCTGGATTCCATATGCGGTATAGGCAATCGGAAAAACGAACTCTTTCAAAAAATTCTCAAGGATCAAGGGCCGGATGTCTTTCAGACCTCTGTCGAACTTATTGAAGAACTTAAACGGCAGGGAGTTCGAGTGGGGCTTGCCACATCCAGTCGCAACGGCAGGCTGGTCCTTGAGCTCGCCGGGTTGGAACATGTCTTCGAAACGGTTGTGGACGGTGTGGTCTCAGCGGATCTCGGACTGAAGGGGAAGCCTGAGCCTGATATCTTCGTGACTGCTGCCAGAAATATGGGGCTCAATCCCGGAGAATGTGTTGTCGTAGAGGATGCCATCTCCGGTGTGCAGGCCGGTTGCATGGGGAATTTCGGCATGACGCTGGGCGTGGCCCGCAATATTCAGGGGGAAATGCTCAAGCGGTTTGGGGCGGACTGGGTTGTGTCTGATCTCGGTGAAATTACCGTGGAAGACCTCATGGAATGGTTTGAGAGTGGAATGGCTACGGATGAGTGGTATCTCAACTATCATGGTTTTGATCCCGGTGATGAAAAGTTGCGCGAGACGCTGACCGCTGTGGGTAATGGGTATCTCGGGACGCGAGGCGCTTATGAATGTGAGTGTTCATCCTATAATTTTTATCCCGGAACCTACATTTCCGGCATTTTCAACAAAACACCGAGTGAAGTGCAGGGACGGGAAATATGGAATAATGATTTTGTCAACTGTCCAAACTGGTTGCCGGTTTCATTCAAAATCGGAGCCGGTGAGTTTGTCAGTCCGTTGTCGATGGAGATTTTGAGTTATGCCCATCGACTGAACATGCGTGAAGGCGTCATGGAGCGGCATCTGGTGGTGAAGGATCAGGTGGGACGGATTTCCCGTATTTCGTCGCGACGGGTGGCGTCCATGTCCGATCCGCATCTATTGGCGTTGCAGTTCGATTTCACACCGCTCAATTATTCAGCAAGAGTGACGTTCCGTTCGTCACTGGATGGTAATGTGAAGAATGACGGTGTGGCCAGATATTCCAGTCTGAACACCCTGCACCTGAACAGGGTGGCTGGTGGCAAGGCCGGTGATGGGATCTTTTTACATACCGAAACATCCCATTCACGATATCAGATCGTCATGGCCGCCAAGTCGAGAATCATGGAAGATGGCAAACTCTTGAGCATTCGTAAGGATGTTCTTCAGGAGCGCTCCAACATTTCTGAGGAAATGCAGGTGTTTGTTCATGAGAATCACAGGTATTCTCTGGAAAAATTCGTCTATGTGCGGACATCGCTTGATCGTGACCCCGGTAATCTCAAGGAAATGTGTCTCGATGGGCTGAAGAGTGTCAAAACCTTCAAGGGCGTCTTCGGACCTCATGCAAAGAGCTGGAAGGCTTTGTGGCAGAAGTCCGACGTTCGTGTGACCGGTGATCGGTTCGTTCAACGTGTGCTCAGGTTACACATTTACCATCTTTTGGTCACCGCCAGTCCTCACAACGTGAACCGTGACGCGGGTATGCCAGCGCGTGGACTGCATGGCGAAGCATACCGAGGTCATATTTTCTGGGACGAAGTATATATTCAGCCGTTCTATGATGCCAATTTCCCGGAGATCTCCAGGGCATTACTCATGTATCGTTACAACAGGCTTGATGCGGCTCGAGACTATGCGAAGGAAAACGGATATATCGGAGCCATGTATCCTTGGCAGACAGCGGATGACGGGTCCGAGGAGACACAAGAGGTTCATTATAATCCCGAGTCAAAGGATTGGGGGCCGGATCTCTCCAGAAGGCAGCGACATGTCTCCATAGCCGTGTTCGTGAACACATGGCGATATGTGTCCTGCACGGGTGATCAGCGATTTCTGCTGGATTACGGTGCGGAAATGATGCTCGACATTGCACGCTTTTGGGGTGGTATCGCCTCGTACGACGAAAGCACTGACAAGTACCATATTGAAGGGGTCATGGGTCCTGACGAGTTCCATGAGTCGTTGCCGGGAAGCGATGAACCCGGTGTGCGGGACAACGCGTATACTAACATAATGGTCGTTTGGCTTTTGGAAAAATCTCTCGATATTCTTGATAAATTGCCGCCTGCGGTTCTGGGGAAACTGATTGCCAAAATTGGTCTGACTGATGATGAGGTCGTCAAGTGGCGAGCCATGACCACTCGACTCAATGTCATCTTGACCGAGGATGGCATTATCAGTCAGTTCGATGGGTATATGGCACTGGATGAATTGGATTGGGAAAGCTACCGCAAGCGTTTCTACTCTATCCATCGCATGGATCGCATCCTCAAGGCAGAAGGGGACAGCCCCGATCATTACAAGGTTGCCAAGCAGGCTGACACGCTTATGACATGGTACATCCTTGAACCGGAGGAAGTGGCCCGCATTCTCAGGCAACTTGGGCATAGCGTGGATGATCCTCTCAAGCTGCTCAAGGACAATTATGATTTTTACGAACAGCGGACCAGTCATGGCTCCACTCTTTCAAAAGTCGTCCATGCGGTTATTTCTCGCTATATCTATTCTAGTGAAATATCATGGGATTGGTTCATGGAGGCAATGGAAAGTGATATTCGTGACACACAGGGCGGCACCACGGTTGAGGGGGTACATACCGGCGTTATGGCCGGAACGTTGGAAGTGCTCAAACAGGATTTTGCAGGACTGAACATATCTTCTTCACCCATGCGAGTAGACCCTGACTTGCCGCCTCATTGGGGTGAAATGCGTTTCAGCTTTATCTGGCGGTCGATTTGGTTCGACCTTGTAATCGAATCGGATCGTGTGAACATGACTGCATATCACACGGGAGACAAAGTTGTTCCTGTTGAGATATTTGGAAAAATATACGAACTCAAGCCAGGAATGACTGTACAGGCCGATAAAGGTCGATAGTCATGGCAACAGAATTCATGGAGCCCGCCGAACGGCGGGTTCCTTTTTTATGGAGCGGGTTCTCCAGATTGCCATACTAATAAGCTTGCATCCTGAAGGGAAGGAAGGTACTCAATCGCCCGCGCCGAAATTTTTTTCGGCAATTCTTTTTCTCAGGAGTTTTCATGTCACTCAGCATCGGTATCGTCGGTTTGCCCAATGTCGGCAAATCCACCCTGTTCAATGCACTCACCAAGGCTCAGAATGCCGAAAGCGCAAACTATGCCTTTTGTACCATCGAGCCGAACAAGGCCGTGGTTCCGGTTCCGGACAGTCGCCTTGATGTCCTGTCCGAACTTGTCAAGCCGCAACGGGTCCAGAACTCCACTGTGGATTTTTGGGATATCGCGGGGTTGGTGTCTGGAGCCAGCAAGGGCGAGGGCCTCGGTAACAAGTTCCTCGGCAATATTCGAGAGACGCAGGCAATTTTGCATGTTGTCCGCTGTTTTGACAATGACGACGTCATCCATGTGTCCAATTCCGTTGATCCTTTGCGTGACATTGAGGTGATTGATACTGAGCTGATTCTGGCTGATATCCAGGTGTTGGAAAGCCGGACCGAACGCATGGAAAAACAACTCAAGGGTGACAAGACCCTGGCTCCGAAGATTGAAGTTGCCAAAAAGTTGCTTGCCCACATGGACGAAGGAAAGCCTGTCAGCACCTTTGATGGCGAAGGCAAAGCTTTGGACGAACTGTTGGCTGAACTGAGACTCATCACGGCCAAGAATGTTATTTATTGCGCGAATGTCGATGAAGAGGGTGTTGCCGAGGATAACGCCTACGTTCAATCCGTCCGTGCATTGGCTGAAGAGCGCGGGGCTGAGTTCGTGAAGATTTCAGCCAAGATGGAGGAAGAACTGGTCGGTCTTGAAGATGAAGACTATCAGGAATTCCTTGAGTCCTACGGCATCGAGGAGTCCGGCCTACACCAGATCATCCGTACCGGATTTCATTCTCTCGGGCTGATCAGTTATTTTACGGCTGGTGTAAAAGAAGTTCGTGCGTGGACCATCCATGACGGCGACAAGGCTCCGCAGGCCGCCGGGGTTATCCATACCGATTTTGAGCGGGGCTTCATTCGCGCCGAAATTATCAGTTACGATCATTTTGTTCAGTACGGTTCCGAGGCCAAGTGCCGGGGTGAAGGTGTACTGCGTGTGGAAGGCAAGGAATATGTCATGAAGGACGGAGATGTGACGCATTTCCTATTCAACGTATAAGAAATCCCCTATCTGCTTTCTATTAGATACTTTAGGCCTCATCGGAAACGATGGGGCCTTGTCCTTTTAAATTACAACAGTTTTATAATGGTAGAGTCTTCATTCCCTTGTTAACGTACTATGGGTGACTGTAGTAAAAAAAGGTTGAATTGATGGGTAACTCGTTCATTCGGAATTCATTGTGTGCCATGTTTTTTTTGTTGATGGCCTATATCCCAGCCCATGCCGGGCAACAACTCGTTGTGGGCGTTGATGATCGTGATTGGTCTGGGCATTATCAATGGGTGAATGGCGAATTGATTGGAATTGATGCGGACATTATTCGTGGTGTTGCGAAGAATCTTGATTACGAAGTTGTTTTCAAGTCTCTTCCCTGGGCGCGGCTTCTTGCCATGGGCGAAGATAAAACCATTGATATCATCCTTGATCTGGCTCCGACGGCGCAAAGGGAAAAGTACCTTTACTATGTTGAGACACCTATTTCTGTGGAAGCAACGGTTTTTTGGGTAAAAAAAGGCAGTTCGTTCCACTATTCTGGAAAGTTCGATCCCAACATGCGACTCGGCTTGATCTACGCGTCAGACTGGAGTGATCGATTTACGCGGGAGGGGACTCCGACCGTAGAGGTCTTTCATTCGTACAAGGCAGCTTTCAGTAGTTTGATTGAAGGCAGAATCGATGCGTTCGGAGGGTATCTTTTGCCCACGCAGGATCAGGTTCGTCAACTGGGTATTGTTGATGAGGTTGAGCCTTCCTTGCCCATACTTTATGGGTTGCCCTACTATATTGCGTTTACCGATAAAGAGATGCATGGAAAACTGGCTCAGAAATTTTCTGACGCACTGAGGTTTTTTTATGAAAGTGCTGAGTATAAGAAGCTATTGATATGGCATGACGGCGTTGATATGCGACCGTTTTTGCATTCAAAATAAAGTGTGGTCAGTGGTATTATGCGTCGCATATCCGACATGCACCTATTCGCACATCCTTCAAAATAGATCAGACCTGACGTGATTTCCCATAAAAAAAGCCCATATTGGTAAACCAATATGGGCTTTTTCTGTTGAATAATGTGTGGCTAGTCGTCGAAATCGCCTTCCGGGCCTTTGTCGGTCTCCATTGCGGCGGCCATGGACTTGATCTTTTCTTCGGTCCAGTTGGCAGGATCTTCGAACCGTTCCGCCTTGGGACCAAGGTCATATGAACCGGCTTCGAGGATAATGTCATAGGCGAGAGGCGCTGTATCCTTTGCATTGAAGACGTTGACCAGCAGGTCGTAAACGAATTCTTCCACACCGTCGGCCATGCGCTGGCGAATTGCTTGGCTCTGGCCCTGCCAACGACGTTCGAACACGAGGTTGAGCTTTTTGTAATTGCCGCCGGTGATGCCGTTTGCATCGGCGTAGGTAACCATCTCATCCCACAATGCGTCATCAACACCAGTTCCCGGTACTTTGGCAAAATGATCACCATCCATGATGGCATTGCCGAAGTCGTTGACCTTGACTCCCCAGCCGATCATCTGGAGTGCTGTGGCGACATTGGCCTTGGTAGTGGCTGTCCGTGCGGCGATTTCACGCAGACGGGCAGAGTCGTTGCCGGATGTACCGTGCTGTGCACCGGAAGTGCCATACGGCTTGAGAGCTTCATGAATTTGAGCCGTCAGGTCGACCTGGATGCCTTCGCCGGAGGCTTCGATGCCGTGAGTGGTGCCGTTGTTGAGGGCGATCCAGTCCGGGCACAGGTTATGAGCGTTGAGCCCCTGACACAGAAATTTGGCTTCCACCGGGCTGGACAGGCCGAATTCTCCCTTGATCTCGCCGATCTCGGTTTCGTAGCCAGCCCAGGAAGGGATAGCGGACGCAACTGCGAGGTTGGCCAGAAGGTTGAGGTCGTCAGTCATGTGTGAGGCATCAATGGCAATGGAGGTGACACCTGCGTCGAACAGGGATGGAATCTCTGCTTTGGCTTCAGCTACTCCATCCCATGATTTGATGAAATAATGGTCAGCGTGTACTGCCACCGGGACGGTGATGCCGAGCTTATTGCAGAGATAGTCAACCCTGCGAGCAATGTTCCACAGGGTGGTGGGACAGTAAGTGGCTTCGGAACGTGCGATTTCGATGATAATGGCGGCGTTGGCACGCTGGGCTGCTTTGAGAGCGCCTTCGATGATGAAAATGTTGCGGCCATTAGCTGCGATGGTCATGGCGCCGCCTTTGGCTGTCATGGCGCGGTCAATGACCTTGCCGCTGACAAGCAGAGCCTTGGAACCTGGGAAATTTTGGACGACGTTCGGCGGACGACCGACGGCGAGTGCTTTTTTGAAAGTATCCTGGGACATGCCCTTCCTCCTTGGAGCGTTTGAGTGCAACAGCCAGTAGAAACCAAACGTTTCATAAAGTCAAAATGAAACGGCAAGTTGTGATTGGAGAATTCAATGCCTATACCCGGGATGCGTGTGGCATCCCGGGACGCTCGGCATGGGACGTGCCGGGTCGCTACATAGTGGCTTCCCGACCTCGTATAAGGTTGGTTGACCGGGGCTTGCCCGTTTTCACACCTTCAACAGGCATGAGCGTGTACCCCATTTCCCGGGCCATGAATTCGAGGATGGCAACGTTGTGCGTCACCTTCACGATCTCGAACATGGTCTCAGCACCAAGTTTGGCGTGGGTGTCAAATGGATTGAGCTCACGAAGCAGTGTCGAATACGGCTTCCTGATAACACGGGACACCTCTTTGGCCGGGATGCGTCCCTCCAGGACTATGTCCTGCATTTTCTTGGTCAGATTCTTTTCAAACATGTTTTACCCCCCCCACATGTTGAATTTTTTGGCCTTGTGGTGAAAGTTACTCTTTTTTTACTTTTTGTGCCAACGAAAATTAAAAAAAGGGGTAAGTTTTTTCAAAAACGAGATGTATGGGGAGGCTTTCTATTGAAACCGCAACACGTTACCCCTCACACCTCTATATCGTATAGTGGCGTGAGGGGTTTTATGCCTTTGGGGTGTTGTTTAGGTTTTTATTTCAAGCACTTACCCATGAACTGCATGGCGAGCATGGTGATGTCGTCTGACTGTTCCGCACCGAGTGTGAAAGCCTTGATTGAGGCCTCTACCTCTTTGACGAGCTTGGGCGCGAACGGTTCTTCCATGGAAACAAGCAGTTCCATGAGGCGGTCTTCTGAGTAGAGTTTTTTGTCGGGATTCATGGCTTCAGTCACCCCGTCGGTGTACATGAAAATAATGTCGCCTGGCTTCATGGTCATGGTTTTGGTGGAGTATTCCATTGATTCCATGATGCCGGCCACAGGTTCTCCAAAAGGCGGAATCCATTCAGGTGTTCCGCCGCATGGCATGAAGATGGGCGGGTTGTGTCCTGCGTTGGCATAGTGAATCTCTCCGGTTTCGATGTTCATGACAGCAAGGAACAGAGTCACGAACATACAGGATTCGTTGTCTGCGGACAGGTCTGCGTTGACCTTGGTCAGAACTTCGCCGGGGTCGAGGCCTTTTTCGGAGACGACCTTGAGCAGGGTTTTTGTTACAGCCATGAAAAAAGCCGCCGGGACACCTTTGCCGGAGACATCCCCCACCAAAAAACAGAAGTGCTTTTCGTCCACGAAGAAGAAATCATAGAGATCGCCACCGACTTCCTTGGCCGGTTCGATTGAAGCGAAAACCTCGAATTCCTTGCGTTCAGGGAAGGCCGGGAAAAGCTTCGGCAGAATGCCCATCTGGATTTCACGGGCAATGCGTAATTCAGATTCGATACGCTCCTTGGCCGCAGTGGTAGAGGTCAGATTTTCAATGAATTCCTTAAGCGATTCCTTCATGTGTCGGAAGGAACTTGTCAGATCACCCACTTCATCTCGACTGGATATTTCTGGCAGCATGACGTCCAGATCCCCGGAGGCTATTTCATGGGCCGCATCCGACAGTTGCCTTAGGGGGTTCGTAATGCGCCGCGCTATGCCGAGGGTTACCAGAGCGAGGAGCAGGAACCCTGCCAGACCGATCAGGCCCATGGTTTTAGAAAGACTGTGGACATCCGCAAACATTTCATCCTTGGGGAAGAGAATGCCGAGAGACCAGCCGCCATATTCAAGTCCTTTGGAATACAGGTAGCATTCCTGATCATTAATGGCCTTGCCTACAGCTACAAAGGACGTTTCTCCTGCGAGCATATTCTGTCCCAATTCGCGAAGTTGGGCAGAACCACGTTCTTCAGCCAGTGAGAAAATGGTCTGGTTCATGATCAGTCGCCGATCGGGGTGCGTTATGAAAGTACCGTTTCGCGAAAGCAGAAAGGCATATCCCGTGTCGAAAATACGTATTTTCGCCACCCTTTCCTGAAGCTTGCTCAAGGAAATGTCTGCCGTGACGACTCCGGCAAAGGTTGTTTTTCCGTTTTTTGTCCGGAAAAAAGGCACGCCATAGGTTGCCATGACAACGCCGCCGCCACCCTCATCGAAATACGGTTCAGTCCAGACCGGGCGGCCCAGTTCCTTGGGCATCTGATACCAGTCCATGTAGAAGTATCTGTATTTGGTATCGCCGAGCATGGTGAAGCCGATGCGTCCGCCGGAGCGGAAGTAATATGGGGCGAAGTAGAGTTTGTCGGGTTCGAGTGAATACGGTTCAAAGGCGATAGCCATACCGTAAATTTCAGGATTGTTTGCAAGAACGCGACGGTTGAGTTCCAGGATTTCCTGAGGAGTCAGAGTCGTGTCTTCAAGGGAAAAAGCGATGTTCTCCGCGACTTTTTGTACGCTGTATAGGGTCGCATCAATGCTGCCTGCGGTCTCGCGGGCGAGAAGGCGGGAATTGTCGCGAGTCTGGCGAAGGATGATATCTCGTGAATAATAGTAGTTATACCCTACAATGGCCCCAACTATGACGAAGGCACAGGACAGGATAAAGAGTGTGAGTTTGAAGGCGATGGGCCAGCGTTTCATTGAAGTGCCCCTTTGTAGAATTCTTCATAGGTTGGGGCTGTGTCCAGAAAGCCGGTATCCAGCAGTGTTTGACGAACCCGTTCGAAGTCATCCTTGCGGAGGACGCCCATGGTGGCTGCTTCGTCCGACATAATGATGTCTTCCATCCGTTTGAGCATCCATCGCTGGTGCGCGCGATTGACCGGGACTCTGGCGGATTGCATGCGGTGCATGACAATATCGAGGGCCTCTTCCTCGTGGGCAAAGGCATATTCCCAGCCCTTGATGGTAGCTCGGACCATTTTTTTACAGAGTTCCGGTTTTTTCTGAGCTGTTTTTTCCAGACAGTAGATGCCATCTTCCGGGAAACTGAGTCCTGCGTCATTGAAAAACAGCGGTTGAAGATCTTCTTCATCGAGGCCGTAGGTGAGGAGTGTATGGTATTCGTTATACCACATGCCCGAGGCCGCATCGACACCGCCACGTAGGAACAGGTCCAGTGAAGAGGATTGCGGAACCACGGTGACCTTCAGGTTTTCCTGACGGAACAAGGCCCGGGCCTGAATTTGGAATTCATTTCCCCACAGACCGATCTTCTTGCCGTCCAAGTCCTTGAACGAGTTAATGTTTGAGGACTTTCTGGCAATGAGCATGAGTGCTGATCGTTGCACGAATTGTCCGATGTTGACGATGGGCAGGGTGGTCCTTCGTTGAAGCCCTGTCGTGAGAAACAATGTGGCGAATTCCGCATTACCTGCATCAAGCTGCTCACTGGCAAGGACGTCAGGGCCGCCTGATATGAGTGTCAGGTCTATCCCTTCTTCCGCATAGAATCCTTTGTCCTTGGCGATAAAGTATCCGGCGAATTGGGCCTGTGGCAGCCATTGCAGGACAAGACTTGTCTTGTCCAGAGCGTGCGCCCCTATCGGGGACAACATAATGGCCAGTGCGGCAACCAGCAGCATGGCGAACGTCTTTACTGCTGTGGATTCTGTCGATTTATTGTTGAATGGCAGCATCGAATTCCTTGACCTTTTGATTCCAGAGTGGCGTGTCGGAGTCGCCTTTCCAGGCCAGGCGGGGGTCTACCTGAGCAATGAGCATACCTTGCATTATCGAATGTGTAGCGTAGCCGAATGCAGTCAGTTTTTTCATGGAGTTGATGAGCAGGGACGAATTGATGCCCGTGTCTCGGCTGATGTCATGAATGTCGATGACCACGTAGTTGTTGAATTTGATGTTTGCGAGGAGGTAACTGATGACTTTGCGATCGGCATTGTTCAGTCGTTGGTCTGCCGTCAGCTTGAGGAGCATTGGCTGACTGGTGATAACGGTTTGGTCCGCTTCGATGACCGGCTTCATCTTTTCGGGGGCGTTGGCAATTGACTGCATACCGCCTTCAAGGAATGCGTAATCAAAGTAGTCGTAAGCATTGAGGAAGTACTGCAACCAACGGATCTGTTTGCCCACCGCATCAAAAATAAGCAATTTCTTTTCTGTCCAGATACGGGATGTCACAAGATCAAGGAGCGGGTCCAGAGGGATGTTTCGGATGTCTTCGATTCGAGGGCTGCAGTTCCGCTGGAATGGGTCGCGGATATCAATGACCACAGTGTTCGGTTCTTTGGCCGCAGCCACGAATTCATCATAGGCGATTTGATGCCGGAGAAATTTTTCGGCGTCGATGATGCGATTTGCTCGGGCTGGAGTTTCTCCCATGAGGGTAGCCCTTTCGGGTGTGGCTGTGATCCAGTCGAAAATCCCGCCATCATAGACGAAAACATTTTCAAAGCCGAGTGATAATGAGAGCTGGGCTGCCTGATAACTTTTGGCGCAAGAGTGACCATTGCAATAGAAAGCTAATGTTTCAGGACTGTTTTTCGGGCGGACTTCTCCCAGTTTTTCGGCAAAATCATCCAGCGTGAGCGGGAGCAAAACCGCTTTGTTGATATGAGCCACTTCGTACTCAAGCCGGGATCGGATGTCGATGATGACGGTGGAGTCATATTCAGCCATGAGCTTTTCTGTCGAGATAGGAGTGACTTCCGGGTAATAGGGGCGCAGTGGGAAGTCTTCCTGAGCGTAAGTCTGTGTGATTGGGAACATGAATGTCGCGATCATGAAGAGCGCGAAGAGGGTGTGCGTGTACAAGCGGGTATGCATGGTGGTTTTAGCCCTGATCCGTGACAGTTGTCAGGAAGCGATTGAAGATCGCACACAGTCTGTCCGTGCTGTTTTCCAACCTGTGGTTGTCGTTGAAGACGTGCAGATCCGCCTTGTGGGTTTTGGCAAATCGCAGTGAATTGTCCACGGGGACAACGTCGTCGGCCCAACCGTGGATAACAGTGACTTTCTCCGGCAGATTTGTGAAGACATGAAGGGCATAACCTTGAAAATAGAAGGCAGGAGCGAGCAGAAACAGTCCTGCGGTTTTTACCTGTTTGGCAGCAGCCGCAGCGACATACCCCCCCATGCTGGAGCCAGCCAGAATAATGGGGCCATCCAGTTCCTTCAATCGTTTCACGAGGCGTTCTGCCCTTTCATCCGCGTTTTCAAGATCCTGAAAGTCCAGAGCCTCCATGGTCAGACCACAACTCTTTGCGGTTTCTGCCAAGGCTTTGCTTTTTTTCCCCCATGGTTCGCTCAGAGAACCATGGCACCAGATGAGAGTCGGTTCAGACATTGTCTGCTCCCGCGTTGTGGGTTGATAGCGTCTTTGTCATTTGGCGGATGGCAGTGAAAAGGGTACTTTTCTTGACAGGCTTGGGAATATGCACATCAGCTCCGGCGTCCAGGCACCGCTTGGCGTCTTCATCCAGCGCATGTGCCGTCATTGCGGCTATGGGGGTAGGGAGAAGGTGCTGTTCGGCTTCCCAGGCGCGAATGGCCTTGGTGGTCGAGTAGCCATCCATCAGCGGCATCTGAATATCCATGAGAATCAGATCCCATCCGCCCAGTTTGAATGCTTCAAATCCTTCCTGACCGTTTTCAACCACGGTCAGGAAACACGGAGTCCCCTTGAGATATGTCTGTATGACGAACGCATTGTACTTGGAGTCTTCCATCATGAGGATGTTTGCTTCAGGCAAAGGGGCTTCTTCTCCTTCGATCAGCCCCTCTCCCAGCCTTGATTCATCCGTTGAATCGATGTTGAAACAGGCTGTAAAGTGAAATGTGCTGCCGCGTCCTGGAGTGCTTTCCGCCCAGATGTGTCCACCCATGAGTTGAGTGAGCTGTTTGCTAATAGCCAGTCCTAGGCCGGTACCGCCGAATTCGCGGGTTGTGGAGCTGTCTGCCTGGGTAAATGAATCAAAAATTGTGGAGAGTTTGTCTCCGGCTATCCCAATTCCCGTGTCCGTAATGGAGAATTGCAGGGTGATTTTCCCGGCAGGACCGGGAGCTGTCTGGACAGCCACATCAACGGAGCCGGAATCAGTGAATTTGACGGCGTTTCCGAGCAGGTTGAGCAGGATCTGTCTGAGTCGGGTTGGGTCGCCCTGCAGGTGGTCGGGGATTGCCGGTGGAATGGTGCAGTTCAAGGACAACCCTTTTTGCTGTGCCTTGGTGTCCACAACAGTACAGATCTTGTCAATGGTGCCTTTCAGGGAAAACCATGTGGATTCGAGTTTAAGGTGACCTGCTTCAATCTTGGACAAGTCCAGAATGTCGTCGAGGATTTCCAACAGGCTTTCGCCGGCAGTACGGAATACATTGACATATTTGGCCTGATCTTCAGAAAGCTCTGTTTCCCAGAGAATGTCCGCCATACCGAGAATGGCATTCATGGGCGTACGAATCTCGTGACTCATGCTTGCCAGAAAACTGCTTTTGGCCTGATTGGCGACTTCGGCTGTCTTTTTGGAGTTGCGAATTTCCCTGAGGGCTTCATTCAGAGAGAGGTTTTTGGTCTCAAGTTCTTCCGTCCTTTTTCTTACGGTTGTTTCAAGAATATTCTGATGGTTTTGCAGCTTGGAGTTGGCTTCTTGGAGGTCGTCGATAAGATGGCGGAGGGATTCGCGCATGTCGTCGATGGCTCGGGCCAGGTTGCCCAATTCGTTGGGGGCAGAGGTGTCGATGTATGCATCCAGGTCGCCGTCTGCGATAAAGGTGGCTGATGTCTCAAGCTGTTTGAGCGGTGCGAAGAACTTTTTTCGTGAGAAGAGATATGATGTTAAGGAAATGGCCCCGATAAGTAAAATGGCAAGGACCAGGGTGGCAATGACGTAAATGCCGATTTCCTGTTGGTATTTTTCGGTGGAGACAGCGATTCGGAATGTGCCGATCCAGTCTCCGTATTTTTTGATTTCTACGGAATTTGTCAGAAATTGGCGGTCGTTTTTGAAAAAAGCGAACGTTTTGTCTGCATAGCGAGGACGGGCTTTGACGGACATGATTTCCCGGCCAGTGATGACTTGCGCAAAAACAACAGTTTCGTCTTGAAATACGGCGTCGATAAAGTCTTTGGCTGAAGCGTGATCGACCTGCCATACGGCGGAGGCAAGGCTGGTTCGGGCTAGGTGGGAGATGTTTTGTGTTTGATCAGCAAGGTGGAGTTTCAGTCGGTAGGCGTTGAATCCTATGATGGCGGCAGAGAAACAGAGGACGATAATACCAATCAGACCCATTTGCAGGATTGCTGCCCTGCGGCTGAGAGAATGTGCTTTGGTCAGCGTGCGTGTGTCCGGGGTCATCTGTCCGTCTCTTTTCCGTCATGTTTGTATTCTGAAATTCATATGTTGTTCAAAGCTTTTTCGCAAGACATCAGAGCGATTTGTGGAATGTTCATAGAGCAAAAGGGGAATGTAATAAAAAAAAAGGCCGGACAGAAAGTCCGGCCATGAAATATTGTAAGAGAAGTGGATTTAAGCGTTGCAACCATCCAGGTTGAAACCCATCTCGCTGGCCATGTATTGCAAGGGGCGTATGTCGTGGGTCACCTTCATGATTTCCAGCAGGGTCTCGGCGCCAAGCTTTGCACTGACATCAAAAGGATTGATTTCACGCATGAGTGTTGAATATGGCTTGTTGATCTTCTGAGCTACGACCTTAGCCTGAATGCCGCTGTCGAGGATACAGTCCTGAACCACCTTGGTCACATTCTTGTCAAACATATTGCCCTCCCGCATGGTTATGTGTTGCTTGATTTCCCCATAATTCATGAACAGTATAAAGCAACGGCCGTGCCAAAAGTGCGTTATTTCTTTTATATTATGAAAATACTAAGGGTTATACAACGGTGATTCTTTGAGGAGCAGGAAGGAATATGTCGCATCTATGTCGCGAAGCGACATTTCTGCGACAGTGATGCAACACTATTGTCGCAATGCGACATGCGGCGTGTTTGAAACAAAAAAAGGGAGTCGCCGAGGCGACTCCCAATATTTCCCGGTTTATCCGGGAGTCCGAAACGTATCTATTAGGCTTTCAGGTGTGGGTTGCGGTCCAATCCGATGCCCATAGGAGGTGATCCGTTCGGGACTAAGAGTTCTGGTTGCGATTCCAATCCTGTGACCAGGACTTGAAGGAATCGATGTAAGTCAGCCAACTGCGGCTTCCAAGGATGATTTCCATGATTCTGGATGCTGTAAGATTAGAAAACATGTTTCTCACTCCGTAATAAAAAATTTCGTTCTCAGTGAAATGGACAAAACTTTTACCTGTGTAGCGCCAGGTGTTTTATCAACAGCCATCCTGGCTGGGGCTGTATTTCAGGCTGCGCATCACATGTTTTATGGTCTCGTCAAAAATGTTTCCGGACTCGTAAGGAGTCAGGAGACTGGTACGGACGGAACCGACAATGTTGCCGTAAATGATCAACGCGGTTTCTTCGAGTGGAAGGTCGCGGATCGTGCCGTCTTCAATACCGAGAGACACGCAGCGCTTCAGCTCATCAATAAAGATGCTGAACTTTTCAGCCACCTTTTCGACATCAAGGCCAGTTTCCATATGGCTGAAAGGCGAACACCGCAGGAGAATGGAAAAACGAGTCCTGTGCTCCTCGGTGAAGTTGAAATATGCGGTCATGTATCGCTGAATGGCATCAAGTCCATCAGTGTTTTCGGCGGTGGCTTCTGTCAGTTGCGCCACCAGCCTGTCAGCCATGTCGAATCCTGCGGCCAGGAAGAGATCCTGTTTGCTGCCGAAGTAATGGGAAACCAGCCCGAAAGACACGTCTGCGCGGTTCGCCACGTCTTTGACGGTGGCGCCGGTGAATCCCAGTTGAGCAAAGGCTTCCTGGGCGGCTTTGAGTATGGCTTCCTTTTTGGACATGGTCTGTTTCTCTTTATCGATTGATTGTGCAATCAGCTTGTTGAGCTAGCTATAGATTGATTGTGCAATCAAAGTCAAGAGGATTTCGAAAGACTTCGTTATAATCTTTTGGAGTTCTTTGTTTACTCAATTCATGAAGTCTTCAATGCTTTGAAATAAAAAGAAAAAAGCCCCGATTCCGGGGCTTTTGAATTCTGTGAAACAGGTTGCGGAGCCGATTGTATGTACAAACGGGGCCGCAAGGCGTGGTTCTTTTTTATGAGTTCTCTATCTGCTTCTGGATCTTGGCCCAGGAATCTCGCAGGGTGGCGGTTCTGTTGAAGACCAGCTTCTCGCCGGGCTTGTGGTCTTTGGAATCCGAGCAGAAATATCCGGTGCGCTCAAACTGGAAGTTCGTGCCCGGCTGCATTTCTGCCAGTGCGGGTTCAACATAGCATTCGCTCAGAATTTCGAGTGAATCAGGGTCGACATAATCCACGAAAGTCTTGCCTTCTTCCGGTGCGTTCGGATTGTCAATGCTGAACAGATTCGAGTAGTTGCGTACCTCGGCCTTGATGCCCTTGGTGGCGGATACCCAATGCATGGTGCCTTTGACCTTGCGACCACCTTCCAGCCAGCCGCCTTTGGTCTCTGGATCGTACGTGGCGCGGATTTCCGTGACGTTGCCGTCTGCATCGGTGTCGTAGCCGGTGCAAAGGACGTAATAGGCTCCGCGCAGACGGACTTCGCGATCCGGTCCCATGCGGAAGAACTTTTTCGGCGGATCTTCCATGAAGTCGGCACGTTCAATCCACAGTTCCCTGGTGAAGGGAACCTTGCGTGTGCCGTAGGATTCATATTCCGGGTGGAGCGCTATTTCAAATTCATCCACCTGGTCTTCGGGGTAGTTCTCGATGACGAGTTTGACCGGATCGACAACACCCATGTAACGGGCGGCCCGGTCGTTCAGGTCTTGGCGCAGGCAGTATTCCAACAGCGCGTATTCCACTGTGGAGTCGGCCTTGGCAACACCTATGCGGTCACAGAAATCGCGGATGGACTCCGGAGTGAAGCCGCGTCTGCGGAAACCGGAAATGGTCGGCATACGGGGATCATCCCACCCGGAAACATACCCTTCCTGCACAAGCTGTATGAGCTTGCGTTTTGAAAGCACGGTGCCGGTGATGTTCAAGCGGGCGAATTCATACTGCCATGGCCGCTGGTTGAACCCCGGGAGTGCTGCCAATTCTTCGTAGACGGCAGCGTTCTCACCATACAGTTCCGGCTGCTTGAGGCCTTCCATGAGAGTGCCGACGCACCAGTCATACACGGGCCGGTTGTTTTCGAATTCCAATGTGCAGATGGAATGCGTGATGCCTTCGATGGCATCGGAAAGACCGTGGGTGAAGTCATACATGGGGTATATGCACCATGCGTTGCCGGTCCGGTGGTGGTCAGCGTGTTTGATGCGATACAGGGCCGGGTCACGGAGCATGATGTTGGCTGCGGACATGTCAATCTTGGCGCGCAGAATGCACTCGCCATCCGCCAATTCTCCTGCCCGCATGGCACGGAACAGGGAGAGGTTTTCCTCTGCGGTGCGGTCACGGTAGGGGGAGTTGGTGCCGGGTTCCTTGAGAGTTCCACGGTTCTCGCGAATTTCCTCGGCGGACTGATGGTCCACGTATGCCTTGCCCATCTTGATGAACAGCTCGGCGATGAAATACAGTTTTTCGAAATAGTCGGAAGCAAATGGATTGGCGTCCCATTTGAAACCGAGCCATTCCACGTCTTCGCGGATGGAGTCCACGTATTCCACATCTTCCTTCACCGGATTGGTGTCGTCGAAACGAAGATTGCATTTGCCGGCATAGTCACGGGCAACACCGAAGTTCAGACAGATGGACTTTGCGTGGCCGATATGGAGGTAACCGTTGGGCTCAGGGGGAAACCTGGTATGCACACGGCTGCCGTATTTGCCGGTTTCGTTGTCCTTGTCGATGATCTGACGAATGAAGTCTTTGCCCTTTTCCGGGGCATCGGCCTTGGTGCTCATGAAAAAAACCTCGTGGTATAGAGTGATCCGTTGACGGATTGTATATCGTATATGAAACGGAAGCGTCATTGATTATTCTGACGGGTTTTGGAAATACGGGAAATCGGCATGGCGGTCAACGCTCCTGCACGCTGCACGCTGAATCCTCCATCTTGACCCTTGCTGCAAGGTCGAGTTATTTGTTTGTTTGTATAAATGTTTTTCATGACTCAATATGGAGGCTTCATGCTGTTCACTATCAATTCAGATAAATGTAACATGGATGGGCTGTGTGCAGCCGAATGCCCTGTCGGATGTATTGTCTTTGAAAAAGACGCATTGCCTGTGCCGCATGAAAAGAAACAGGCATACTGTCTGGAGTGCGGACACTGTGTTGCAATCTGTCCTACCAGAGCTATTGAACTGGAGAAATTCCCGGGAGAAGCGGTGCGCCCGGTGAAGGAATTGAGGATATCTCATGCCCAGGGGGAACAGTTCCTCAGGGCGCGGCGATCTGTGCGAGCGTTCAAAAGGGAACCCGTGAGCCGGGATGTGCTCACCTCCTTGTTGCAGACGGCTGAGTATTGTCCGTCAGGTCATAATGCCCGGCCTACGCGCTGGGTGGTGGCTGATTCCCCAGAGGCTGTATCCAAAGTGGCTGGAGCGGTTGTCGAGTGGATGCGGCAGGAGGTCGAAGGAGATACCCCGTTGTCCAATGCACTGCATCTTCCTGGCATTGTCCGTGCGTGGGATGACGGTATTGATCTTGTCTGCCGCAATGCGCCCGTTCTGGCAGTAGCGTGTGGGCCGAAAAAAGGCATCACGCCTCGTGAGGATGCTGTCATAGCGGTGACCTATCTTGATCTGGCGGCATCAGCGGCAGGGCTTGGGGGGTGTTGGTGCGGTTACGCGATTGCGGCGGCGGTGTATGATCGGAGAATATGCAGCCTGCTTGGGGTACCGGAAAATGACGTCGTGTATGGTGCCTTGCTGCTTGGCAAGCCTGTCAGGAAATTCGCATCCTTCCCTCCCCGGCCGGAACCTGACATTCAGTGGCTCTAGTGCTTCCGGTATAAACTGGACCTCCGGTGCTTTCAGTGTGTAAGGATTCATATATGGCATATGAACGATTGTCCTTTTTTTGCACTGTCCTCGTTCTGACCTTTTGTATCATGGTCGGCACCGGAAATGCCCGTGGAGTCACTGTCGGCATAGCCTTTTCAATGCCTCCGTATGTTATAAGGGATAATAATACCGGGCTTGAGGTTGATATCATTCGGGAATCGTTTGCAGTGGCTGGCATGGATGCTGAATTCCAGTACCTGCCGGCGCGACGATTGTCAGTGGCTCTTGCGGACGGCATTGTTGATTGTGTGGCTTCCAATGTTGCGTTCAACATTTCAAGAGAAACCGGTTTGGAAACGTTTGATTCTGAAGTGACGCTCTTCTATCAGAATTATGCCGTGAGCATGGAAAGTTCCGGGTATGCAATCCGGTCCATTGAAGATCTCAAGGATAAAATGGTCCTTGGTTTCAGCAATGCAGCCAAGTATCTTGGACCTGAATATCTTGCAATGACTACCGGAAACAAGAAGTATACGGAACTGTCAGATCAAGCCCTTCAAGTGCGGATGCTCTATTCAGGCAGAACTCAAGTAGTGATTTCAGATAAGCGTATTTTCCTGTATTGGCGAAAAATGTTGTTGCAGATGCCAATAGCTGAAATAATCGACTTGAATCAGGGCATCCAGTTTTTCAAGATATTCCCTCCGGCTCCGCGTCATCTTTCTTTCAGGGATAACGAACTTCGTGATGCCTTTGACAAAGGCTTGCATATACTGCGTAAAAGCGGGGTATATAAAGCCATTACTCAGCGATATACAGGTGTCGAGAGAGAGTAGATCGGCAAGGAGAGCTGTTTCTTGGAAAGACGCTCTTTTTTTTTTATTCACAGATCAGTTCAGGGAGTTGCAGGGTGGCGAATTCTCATTTTGCGTTCGGGTCAGTGCAGGTGGCCGTCAACTATGACGCGATCAATGCAGTGTTCGAAGGAGCATATGCCGAGGGACGGGTTAGTTTGTTTGAGTTCGAGGTGTATGATCTGCTCAAAGAATCCGGGGCCGAGACGCCGCCGAAATGTGTGCTGTTGGAACGGGGCGGGCGGCCTGATGATACAATGCTGTCGAGCATGACCGGTGACAAGGTGGTGCTCAAGATTGTTTCTCCCACCATCGTGCACAAGACTGAAGTGCATGGTGTGCGGGTAGTGGAGAACAGCCCGGATGCCATTCGTTCCGCTTGGCGACGCATGCTCTATGAAGTCCCTGAAAACTATGCCGATTCCCTTGCACGGCACCCCTCGGCAGCCCCGGATCAGTATCAGGGACTTGAGGGAGATGCCTTGATACAGGCGGTTGCCAAAGATGTCCGCGGTGTCCTTCTTGTTCAGTTTATGGAACCGGATTCCAAAGAATTCGGCAATGAGCTTATTGTCGGCATTCGAAAGACCAGAGAGTTCGGTGCTGTTTTGGGAGCAGGGCTTGGAGGGACAGATACCGAAATATACGCCGAAAGATTCAGGAAAGGTCAGGCTGTCACGTTGTGCTCTACTGCCATGACCACTGGCGAGCAGTTTTTTGAATTGTTCAAGAAGACCCTCTCCTACAAGAAGTTGGCCGGGCTGACTCGCGGTCAACGGCGTATCGTCACCGATGAGCAACTTATCGAATGTTTTTCATCATTCATTGAGATGGCGAACCATTATTCTCCGCAAAACCCGGATGCGCCGTTCCATATCGAAGAGCTGGAAATCAATCCTTTTGCCTACGCGGATTATCTCATGGTACCGCTTGACGGCATGTGCCGGTTTTCCCGTCCCGGTTTGGTGCCTGCGCCGAGACCGGTAAACAAGATCGACCAACTCCTGCATCCCAGAACCATCGGTATTATCGGCGTGTCCGCTTCGCGCATGAATTTTGGGCGCATCATTCTTCACAATGTTCTTGAGTCGGGGTTTGCGCCGGAGAACGTTCGGATCATTCGTCCGGGCGAAGACGCTATCGACGGCGTGACCTGCGTACCGGATCTCGCGTCACTCGATCACAAACTTGATCTTTTTGTGGTGGCTGTGAATGCGCAGCAGGTTCCGGCGCTTGTGGATGATCTTGTGGAGCTGGATGCAGCCAATGGCGTGATGCTGATTCCCGGCGGTATGGGGGAGACGGAAGAAAGCAAGGAGCGCGCAGCCGAAGTCGTGGCAAAGATCAATGCTGCCCACGCTCAGGGAACAGGTCCAGTCTTTCTCGGCGGCAACTGTATGGGCGTTGTGTCGCGGCCCGGCAACTACGATACCTGGTTTATCCCGGAGGAAAAACTGCCCGAATTGACCGGAGCCCCGCATCGTGCAGCGTTTATTTCCCAGTCCGGCGCGTTCATGCTCACCCGGTTATCTCAATGCCCGGAGCTCAATCCGTCCTATATGATTTCAATGGGTAACCAGACTGATCTGACCCTTGGCGACATGGTGGAGCATTTTGCCAATTCGGACGCGGTGGACGTGATTGCGGTTTACGCCGAAGGTTTCAACGACATGGATGGGCTGGCCTTTTGCCGGTCAGTTCGTCAGGCTGTACTGGCTGGCAAGGACGTGATTTTCTATAAGGCGGGTCGGACTCCGGAAGGTAAGTCCGCCACCAGTGGGCATACGGCGTCATTGGCCGGCGATTATCCTGTGTGCGAGGCATGCGTGCGGCAGGCCGGAGCTATCGTGGCCCACTCTTTCACTCAGTTCGAGAATCTGTTCATGCTGGCCGAACGGCTGCATGGCAAAACCATTCGGGGCAACCGGTTGGCTGCCATGTCCGGGGCCGGATTCGAGGCCGTGGGCATGGCTGATTCCATTCAGTCCGATGACTACCGGATGGAGTTGGCTCCACTTGCCGACGCAACGAAGAAGGCCCTGGAGGAACTGTTTGTGAGCAATCGTCTGGACGCACTGGTCACGGTGACAAACCCACTCGACATCACTCCCGGTTCCAACGATCAGGTGCACGCCGACGCCATTCGTATTCTGGCTGAGAGTCCCAATGTGGATGCTGTGGTGGCAGGGCTTGATCCCATGTCGCCCGTCATGCGGACTCTGGCTGACCCGAACACACCGTTGACCATGGATGATGAACGGTCAATTGCGGCTCTGCTGGCAGAGTTGCTGCCCACGCTTGACACTCCGGTGATCGGAGTCGTCGATGGCGGGAGGCAGTATGATCCGCTTGAAGATCGTCTCAAGGACGTGGGGTTGTGTACGTTCCGTACCTCGGATCAGGCTGTGGCCGCTATTTCCCAGTATATTGAAGGACGATTGAATGCGGGGCGGATTCGAGCTTTGTCTGTGAAGGGGGCGGGGGTGTAGCTCCTGTTTGGAAGATGTAAGGAAGGGCCGCTTTGAGAGCGGCCTTTTTGTTGGGGCAAAAAAAGGGCCGAAAAAAAACCTTACTAGCTTGGCCGCCCGGTGATCGGCGGCAAGAAGCTGATCACCGCGCGCAGCTTTCGGAATCGCGTTCTTCCGCTTCGCTCCAGTGCAATTCCGAACAAGACGCTGCCACTGCGCGCTGTCAGCTTCTAAGCCTTTCGATCAAGGGGTGAGTCCGGTCTTTGTCTGGGAGGGGGGAAGAACGCGTCTTTGAAGGGAGAGCGGTGTTGGGGTGCGAGGCACCCCAAGGCCCTTTAAGGTTATCGAAGAGCTGAGAATCAAAGTCTTTCACCTACACCAGAGCGTATCGTACAACGATGGACAATGGATACCGGACCTTAGAGCCTGTCCCGCGCGGCGCAGCGTGGCCCGACCGAAGTCTGTTTTAATAGACAGATCCTGTCGGGCAGTGGAGCCGCGTACAGGCTCTTGGGTCCGGTGTCAGGCTCACAGCCCAAAAGGCACTTTTTGCCTCCTTTTTGCCGCCCCGCAAAAAGCAGGTCGCCGTAAAGGCGAAACCTTTGCAACAATACCGTTTGCACCTCCACTGCGAATGCACGCAGTGAATCCATAAGGAAAGCCGCCTTCCCGTCTTCTATATTCTTCGATCAAGAGTCGACCTGGGTCTTTGTCTTTGAAGGATGATCTTCATTGCATTTTTTTTCATGGTTATCAGGCTCACATAAAAAAGAAGCCAGCGAGGGATCCCTCGCTGGCTTCTTTTTTTTAAACAAACAGCCTGCGTCAGCTAAAACATCAACCCCGGCAGGTACAGAATAATCTGTGGGAAGATAAACAACAGTGCAATCCCGACGATGATGGCAGCCATGAACGGCAGAATCCCCTTGAAGACGTCTTCGAGAGTGACGGATGGCGCGATTTTCTGACACATTCCGTACACGACATAGACATTGATCCCCACAGGAGGCGTGATAACGCCCATCTCCGTGACGAGTACGATGATGATGCCGAACCAGATTGGATCATATCCCATGTTGGTGACCACCGGGAAAAATACCGGAATGGTCAGCATGATGAGCGCGAGTGAATCCATGAAACATCCGCCGATGAAGTAGATCAGAATGATCGCGCCCATGATGGCGAACGACGGCATGTCAAATGCTGATACCCAGTTGGCAATGTCGAACGGGATGCGCGTCACAGCCAGGAATTTCCCGAACACCACAGCTCCGGCAATGAGCACCAGTACCATGCAGGAGGTTCGTAATGTCTCGTTCAGTGAGTTGACGAATGCCTTCCAGGAAAGCTGTCTCTTGACCACGGCCAGAGCGAGTACGCCGATAACGCCAATGGATGCGGCTTCCGTCGGGGTGAAGAGTCCCCAAAACAGTCCACCGATGACCAGTGCGAAAATGAGCAGGGTGTCTATGAGGTTCAGCAGTGATTTGAATTTTTCTTTCCAGGTGAAGGAATCGCCTTTGGGGCCGAGGGCCGGATTGATTTTGCACTGGAGATAGATGCCGATCACGAAGAGAGCCGTGAGCAGAATGGCCGGTAAAATACCGGAAACGAACAATGCGCCGATGGATTGTTCCGTCAGGACGCCGTAAATGATCAGCACGACAGAGGGCGGCATGATCATGCCCAGCCCACCGCCTGATGCCACAGATGCGGTGGCGAGTGAGTTGGCGTATCCATATCGCTTCATTTCAGGGATGCCGACAGTGGACATGGTGGCTGCCGTGGCAGGGCTGGAGCCGCAGACCGCGCCGAACGCGGTGCAGGCCGAGACGGTTGCCATGGCGAGACCTCCGCGAGTGTTGCCGAGAAAGCGATACGCGGTTTCGTACAGCCGCTTGGATATGCCGCAGTTGAAAGCGATCTGTCCCATGAGGATGAACAGGGGAATGGTTGAAAGTTCATATGAGGCGAATGCGTCGTATACATTGCGGCTCATGAGGTTCAACCCGCCTTTCCATGAAGTAAGGAGCGAAAATCCGATAAAGCCCACGAGCATCATGACAAAGGCGACAGGCATGCGGGTCATGAACAGGAAGACCATAACGATGATGCCGATGATTCCGGCAGTGGTCGGATCCATGACTATCCCTCGCTCTTCGTGAAAAATCTCAGGACATCGGCAGCCAGGCAGAGGGCATAGACGAAAAATCCAAAGGAAAGGACATACACCACGGCGTATTCAGGCAGTTCCAGGTTCATGGATACTTCACCCGATTCAGCCAGTGTCCCGGCATAAATGGCCATGCGCCATGTGATGACGGATACCAACACCAGCGTGGCAAGATCGGTGGTGAACTTGATGCGGTCACGTACTTTCTTGGAGAAACGACGGACCAGGATTTCCACCCCGATGTGGCTCTTCTGATAATGGGTGTAGGGCAGGGCGAATCCGACGGCGATTACGCCGAGAATGGAAACGATTTCTTCGCATCCGAAAACAGGTGTGTTGAATGCGCCTCGCAGGAACACGTCTGTCCCGGTCATGACGGCCATGCCTGCCAGACAGGTTGCGGCAATTGTCCGCATGACCCGTTCTGTCAGGCCGAGTGGCCCTCGTGATTCTTCCATGTCATATCCTTTGTGTTGAAAGCGCACGGCAGGGCGGATCAAAAGGATCGCCCTGCCGTGATACTGACTATTTCAATGTTGATTGGGTGAATTCCAGAATAGCCTTGCCATCAAGGCCTTTTCCCGTGGTTTCAGTAATATAATCATCGAGGACCGGTTTGGCCGCCATGGCCCATGCCTCGGATTCCTCAGCGGAGAGTTCGATGATTTCTCCGCCCTGATCCATGAAGAACTGGCGTCCGGCTGCATCTGCCTCATCCCATGCTGCAGCGTGCTTGGTAGCCCATTCCTGGTTGATTTCACGGATGATTTTTTGGGAATCCGCATCAATGGCCGCCCATTTGTCCTTGTTCATGACAATGAAGAAGACCGTGGTGTAGGCCACGCTGAACGAGTCTGTGCCGTATTTGCAGACTTCGCCGAGCTTGAAGGATTTGTTGGATTCGATGGGATGCATGCTCCCGTCAACAACACCCTTTTGAAGAAGCTGATAGTTTTCGGGCATGGGTTTGGCAACCGGAGTGCCGCCCAGCGCATTGACCAGCTTGGCAGAGTTGCCGGTGGCGCGAATCTTTTCGCCTGCAATGTCGGTCAGTGTTTTAACCGGCTTTTTGACAGTGAAAAGCAGGCCGGGACCGTGACCATTGAAGTACATGACTTCCACGTCGCTGAGTTCGGCCGGTTTAAATTGTTCATAGACCGCGTTAGCCGTGTGGGTGGCCTGCGCTGCGGAGGTGTATCCCAGAGGAAGGTCGACGGCTGCCATGACCGGAAAGCGTCCGCGCGAATAGGCGAGACAGGACAGCCCTATATCGGACATGCCTTCCACAACGCCGTCATAGCACTGTTTGGCCTTGGTCAGCGTGCCGCCGGGGTAATATTCGACAACAACCTTGCCACCTGTCCGCTTTTCCACTTCCTTGCACCATGCTTCAGCCAGCTTTGACTGATGATTGGTCGGTGGGAAAAAGTTGGAATAGGTCAGCTTGGTCTCTGCATGGCCCATTATGGGCAGAGTCACGCATAACACGGCCACAGCCATGACTGTTGTCAAAAGTTTTTTCATTGTTTCCTCCGGGAATTTGCACGGTTCCGAGGAAGGGCTGTTGCCCCACCCTTGTATTATGAACCTGCCGTCACGCCATATGACAGACAGATCTGAAGTCCCCTATGGACTTTTTGCCATCTCGGCCCGGATGAATTCCACCACGGCACCGCCGTTGACTTTGCTGCCCTGTTCAGACTCGATGTAATCGTCGATAACAGGCTTGGCGGCTTCAACCCATTTGGGTGCCTCGGCTGAATCGAGTTCAGTGAACACACCGCCTTTTTCAATGAAGAACGCCTTGCCAGCGGCGTCGGCTTCATCCCACGCCTGACCGTGTTTAACGGACCATTCGGCATTGATCTCCTGGATGATCTTTTGCGTTGCGGGATCAAGTTCGGACCATTTGTCCTTGTTCATGACCACGAAAAACGTGGTGGTGTAGGCCACGGGAATGGACAGGGTGCAGTGTTTGACCACTTCTGCCAGTTTCCAGCCCTTGTTGGATTCAATGGGGTTCATGGAGCCGTCCACCACGCCTTTTTGCAGGGATTGGTAAGCCGTGGGCATGGGCTGGGCTACGGGACTGCCGCCCAGAGCCTTGACCAGTTTGGCGGAGTTGCCGGTGGAGCGGATTTTTTCACCCTGCATGTCGGCCAGGGTGGCAACGGTCTTGTTTGTCGTGAAGAGCAGGCCCGGACCATGTGCGTGGAAATACATGGGCTGAACATCGTCGAATTCGGTCGGCGTAAACGCGGTGGATACGGCGTTGGCAATGGCTGTGGCCTGCGTTCCCGTCTTGTAGCCGAGCGGCAGGTCCACAGCGGCCATCACCGGAAAGCGACCGCGCGAATAGGCGAGTACGGACATGCCGATGTCGGAAATGCCTTCAACCGCGCCGTCGTAACATTGCTTGGCCTTGGAAAGCGTGCCGCCGGGATAGTAATCGATGACAACCGCGCCGTTGGTTCGGCTTTCGACTTCCTTGCACCACTGTTCCGCCAGCTTGGACTGAATGTGGGTGGGCGGGAAGAAATTTGAGTAGCTCAGGCGGGTGGTTTCGGCACATGCCATGGAGGCAAGCCCGAAGGTCAACAGAAAGAATGTCGTGAGAGTCAGCAGTTTTTTCATGGTGTGTCTCGTTTATGTGAAAGTATTCTATGGACAGGAACGACTACTCGATGCGTCCCTGTTTGGTTCCGTTTCTCAAAGCCATGGCAATGGCGTTTTCCCTGATGTCTTTCAGGGAGAGTTCTTCAGCCCCCAGCGCGTGGTGAATGAGGTAGCCTTCAAAGAGGGCTGTATTGAGGGCACCGATTTTTTCCGGAGAGAAATCAGTCTCCACATGATCGCGAACCAGATCTGCAAAAACCTTGTTGGAGAGTCGGTAATCCGATTTGTTCATGAGCTTGCGCACGGGGTCGTTGGTCGCGGAGTAGACCGTGAATTCGAGGAAAATAGACGACCAGTTCTTGTCGTGAACAATGGTTTCCAGAAAATCCCAGATGATATTCATGGCCTGTTCGAGATTCTCGGCATTCACTATCTTGTCATGCCGGGTGGCTCTGTATTGCTTGAATTTCCGTTCTACGATCTGGAGGAACAGCTCGTCTTTGGAATTCCAGTGGCGGTAAAAGCTTCCTTTGGCATAGCCTGCATGGTCGGTGATTTCTGCCACCGACGTTGATGCGAAGCCTTTTGAACCAAACAGTTCAATGGCTGAATCCATCAGTTCCTGCATGGTCTGCTGGGATTTTTCCTGCTGTTTTTTTGCCATATCTGTATTGCTTATTCCTGGTATCGTTAACTATAAACAATGACCTTCGGTCAATTTATGACTCGTGGTCGAAAAGTGACCGTTGGTCACTTTTCGAAAAAAGAGCTAGCATGCGGGGTGTTAGGTGTCAAGCGGGGAGTGAGGTTTGGTCAGGAGCTCATGAACACATCAGGGCGTGTGTTCAGCATTGGTGCACGGTCTTCTCCAGAAAACCGAAACTCTGGTCATGGGTGTCGAGATAGGCGTTCAGAGCCGGTTGACCGATGAGCTGCGTTGGTGAAAGCGGTACCGGGCTGACATCGTGCCGGGACATGAGCGGGGACGAGGTGTCCCATTCACTGTTTTCGACCACTTTGTTCATGATGACGTGAGACAGGCGCATGCCCATTTCCTCAAGGGTGGTGTCGATTCGTTCGGCTTCGGCAAAGGAAAGACGGTCCGGGTTGACGACGAGATTGATTGAGCAGCGTGACGAGTCCTGAAATATGTCACGTAATTCAGAGAAGAATCTTTGTTGTTGATCGAGTTTTGTCGTGATCTTGTCGCATTCGATCTCTTTGGTGCCGAGCTGTATTTTGGTGATGATCTTTTTCTTTTCCAGAATCTCGCAGCGCAGCTTCAGGAGTTGTTCCAGCCAGACCAATGACAGGGCGGGAAGGTTGAAGAACTTGGTGGTCAGGGCTGTGGGCGGCATGTCGAATACAATGATGTCCGCGTCCTTGAACTTCTTGCGATAATGCTGGAAGGCAAGCAGCAGCGCGTATTCTTCAATACCAGGGGAGTGTTTGACCACGTTCAGGTGTTTTTCGAGATTGAAAGCGGTCTGATACGCATAGTTGTCTCGAATCTGGTTTTCTACGCCCTTGAGGTATTGCTTGATCCACTCGTCGATGTCCGCCTGAGCAACGCGCAGGTTCGGTGCGATCTCGACGGGTTTGCCGCTGAACCGAGTGTCGAAGATGTCCGCCTGGTTGTGTGCGGGGTCCAGTGAAACCAACAGGACGTTTTTTCCGGTACGCGCGAGGTGCAGGGCGGAAAGGGATGATGTGGTGGATTTGCCAACGCCGCCTTTGCCTGCGTGGAAGTAGTATTGCTGATTTGACATGGTGGCTCCGGCTAGAAGGCGTCAAACATGGAAAAAAGGTCGGCCAGTGGATCATTGGCAGTGCAGACGCGGTTTGTCATGATGGTCAGTTCCTGTTCCATGTGGGGTAGCAGCTCAAGCGAAATATGCATGGGTGGAGCCTGCATGCCTACGAACGCGCCGAGGGTCAGCAGGCTGAATATGTTTTCCATTTCCCGTGTTTCCCACTCAAGTCGTTCCGTGGCTTTGCAACGGTGGACTTCATCCATGAAACGATAGGCATTCCTGATGGCCTCAAGGGCTTTTTTGCAGTGGTTCTTCATATTGATTTATGCGTCTGCGATCACACGAAACAAACGCATTTCCTGTGTCATCCGTTTTTTGGACGGGAAATAGTAATAGGCTGCATATAAAGAAGCCAGAAATGCCCCGGCAAAATGGAAATTGGCGACTCCGGCAATATACCCTGCGGCAGCAGCAAACGGGGCGATCAGTGCTATAGTCATGAGGTTCAGTTGGAATGTGATAAAGGGCGCCGATTCGACACTTTTCTGTCCTTCGACACTGCGGACGAAGCGTATCCTATAGAGCAAAGGCAGTGCCACAGCCAGTGCAATGGCTGCGATGAAAGTGATAGGTCCGACAACCGCTGTTGTTCCGTCAGGCATTTGCGGTGCCAGTCCGGCCTGTCGGCATGCGGCCCAGCCGCCGAAGAGAACAGTCGCCGGTGCGAGCATTTGCAGGTAACGGCGAAAAAGGATGTTTCGCAGGGGAGTGCAATCCGGTGCGTGAGCCATGGTGAGTCCTCATGAAGCCCCGACCGGACGCATGTCCGGTCGGGGCTTGGTTGTTATTACGGTGTGTCTGTGACCGGATTGGAAGCGTCGGTCTTGAAGAACTTGAGCAGTCCTTCGCCAACGACCCAAATGGACACGGCCAGCACAAGCAGGTTCAGTGACTGCAACAGAACGTTGCCCTTGTCCATGTACATGCCCTGGTTGATAAGGATGGCCCATACGGTCATTGCGCCGAGGAATATCGCCGGAATACCGGAAATGAGCCAGCTCAGCCCACCACGACCTTTGAGGTATACGGTGACGGTGGTCAGTACAAGTGCGGCCAGAATCTGGTTGATGCAGCCGAACAGCGGCCACAAAGCCAGAGCACCCTTGCCGTTGCCGCCGGACGAGAAGGCCAGGCAGCCTGCCAGGAAAACGGCCACGGCGGTGGAGACATACTTGTTGTTGAAGATCTTGATGGATGTGCCGCTGAACAGTTCGGTCAGGGCATACCGCTCGATACGGGTGGCGGTGTCCATGGTGGTGCCGGCAAAGGACGCAACGAATACACCCATGATGGCCAGGGCGACGCTGTGCGGGATGCCTGCAGCTTCGATCATGTTGGCTGCACCAAACACGAAGGCAGCGACTTTGGAACCCAGGCCCTGGGCAGCAGCCCAGGAGGAGTAGTGGGTTGACCATGCGTCGATGCCGGTCAGGGTTGCGCCGTCGGGGGTGTGGTAGCCAAGGCCGATGCCTGCTGCCACGGCCACGATGACCAAGGTGGACAGGGTGGCTTCTGTCAGCATGCTTCCGTAGCCGACAAACAGGGCGTCTTCTTCGTTGGCTACCTGTTTGGCTGTGGTGCCGGACGATACCAGAGAGTGGAAACCGGAGATGGCACCGCAGGCGATGGTGATGAACAGGAAGGGCAGCATCGGCGGCGCACCGTCAGGTGCTGCCTGAACTGCCGGAGCTATGATGTGGAGCTGGGAACCGGAGAAGGTGGCGGCGAACACGCCGACGACCATCAGGGCCAGAGCGACAATAAGCTGATGAGAATTGATGAAATCGCGTGGCTGCAACAGCGCAGTGACAGGCAGCGTGGATGCAATGAATGCATAGATGAGCAGCAGGATTGTCCATGTGCCGGTGGGCGGCATGCTGCCGATGGTTGGCATCTGAATGGGGGCGTATACACCGATGACAACCGTTACATACATGGCGATCAGGGCGACAATGGACCAGATCATGGCATTGCCGCCGCGCTTGTAGATAATGTAGCCGAGCACCATGGCAATGGGCACCTCCAGCCAGACGGGCAGGACGGAAGCCGGGAACATGTTGAAGATAACCGCGATGACCAGACCGAAAATGGCCGTGATGATAAGCAGATCAAGGAATACGACAATAAAGAAGAACAGTTTTGTGCGCGGGTTGATGTATTTGGAAGTGATTTCGGAAACGGATTTTCCCTGGTTGCGCATGGAAAGGATCAGCGCGCCGAAGTCGTGCACTGCGCCCATCATGATGGAACCGACAAAAATCCAGATCATGGCCGGAACCCATCCCCAGATAATCGCGATGGCCGGGCCGACGATGGGGCCGGTGCCTGCGATTGACGTGAAGTGGTGACCGAAGATGATTTCTTTTTTGGTGGGGACGTAATCGACCCCGTCTTCCATTTCCACGGACGGAACTTTGTTCGCACCAGAAAGGGCGAAAATTTTCTTGCCGATGTAGCGACCGTAAAGACGATACATCAATATGTATCCTCCAAAGGCCACCAGCATCATGATCATGGCATCCATAAACCTCTCCTTGTAGAGCTGTTAAGCGATTGGCCGGACCCCCCAGTCCGGGACTCGGCGTGTGCAGACACGCCCCCCTTTTTACAATGAGTCTGGATTAATCCATGATGATGGCGGATGTCTTTTGCGGATGTGGAAATTGCGTTTTTCAGGCGTGAACGGTCAATATGGGTGTCTGAGATGCACGGGTAGATCAGGCTGCTGCGGATTCACTGTGTGGGATGGTGAATGAGACGGAAGTTCCTTTGCCGGGATAGCTGACGATGGAGAGCATGTGTGAAGGCCCGTAAATCTGCTCCAAGCGCTGGTTACAGTTGCGTACGCCGATGTGATCGTCCCCGGAAAATTCGTTTTTGCTGTGAAGGACGCTCCAAAGCGTGGCCTCATCCATGCCCACGCCGTCATCCTGAATGTGAACATGTACCAGACCGTTGTCCTGCCCTATGCGAATGCTGATGGTTCCACCTTCGTCGCGGCCCAGGATGCCGTGTTTCACGCTGTTTTCTACCAGCGGCTGAATGATCAGCGTCGGTACTTCGATATTTTCGACCCCGTCGTCCAGGTTCCATTCACTCTTGACTCGATCACCAAACCGGGCCTGTTCGATTTCAAGATACGAACGAACCTGTTCCAGTTCGGAGCCGATGGGCGCGAATCCGTCCCCTGCGTCAAGGTTGCGGCGCATATACATGGCCAGCTCGGATAAAAGTGAGCGCGCCCGTTCCGGTTTGGTGCGACAGAATGCACCGATGGTGTTCAGGGCGTTGAACAGGAAATGCGGGTTGATCTGGGTTTGCAGTCGTCGGATCTCAGCCTTTGCCAACAACTGGTTCTTCGTTTGGATATCCTGTAATTCCAACTGGGTGGAAAAAAGTCCGGCAAGTCCCTTTGCCAACTCGAAATGAGTCGAGTGCAGGGGGATGCCATCCGTGCCGTAGAATTTGAGACAGCCGACAATGCGGTCACCCTTGCGCATGGGGACGATGATGGCCGACGAGAGTGGGCAGTTTGGGGCGTCGCAGCCGATGGCCTCTTTGGAACGGAGAAAGGCCGGTTCTCCCGAAAGCAGGACTTCCTTAGTCGCTTTGGTCCGCAGTGGCTCGCCGGACAAATGATGGTCGTCACCGATGCCGAGGTGGGTCAGCACTCTGGTGTTGCTGGCGATATCAACCGCGGCGACAGGGACACGCTCCCATATAATGCGGGCGGTTTCCCTGGCCGAGGCTTCATCCAGACCTGACCGAAGGTGGGACACGGTCTTGTTGGCGATAGCCATGATCTGACTGATGCGGCTGGAATCTCGTTTGCTGCGGTATTCAAACAAAAGGTGCAGAGTTTGTACGAAAAGGACTGCGCCGAATGTATTCACCGCAATCATGGGCAGGGCGATAACCTTGACCAGGGCCACAGCCTGATCAAATGGCTTTGCCATGGTCAGGACCATCAACTGGTGCATGGTTTCTCCTCCCAGCCCGACGAACAATGCAGCCCGCCAGTTGAGATTGTTGCCCTTGAGATGCGTTGAAACATAGCCTGCTATAATACCTTCAAGGAAGGTCGCCAGTCCGCAGGGTATGGAGCTGAATCCACCGATATCGATAAGCAATCGATGTCCACCTGCGATAAGTCCTGCGCCGAAGCCAACAATCGGGCCACCGAGCAGCCCGCCGGTGATGACATAGACGCCGCGAAGGTTGGCGTAGGAATCGAAAACGATATCACCGCTGTAGGTGCCCATGATGCCGAGCATGCCGAAGAGAACGGCCAGCATGATGCGGTACTTTTTTTCAGGTCGTCGGTTGACGCCAAGCTTGCCGAGAGGAGACAGGGTCAGCACGAACAGACCTATGGCCATCATGGCGCCGAATCGGCCTACCAATGTGACCAGAAGATCGAGAATGTGTTCGAACATGGTGTTTCGTCTTCAGATGGCTCAAAGGCCGAGTCGTTTTTTGAATTCCCTGACCCGACTGCGGCTCAAGGTCACTTCTGTTGAACCGTCATCATCAAGGATGAGACAGTATTTGCCGCCAGTCCAGGGTGTGAATTCACGGACGCGATTCAAGTTGACCACGGTGCTGCGGTTAATGCGCAGGAATGGCTGTGAATCGACCCGAGCTTCTACTTCGTCAAGGGATGTCAGGGCATGACACAAGAGACTTTCGTCGACTGTGTTGACCAGAATTTTACGGTCCTGCAGTTCAAAATAGACGATGTCCCCGAAGTCGATGAATTGGATGCGACCGCCTCGTTCCACCGTAAAGCGCTGCAGAGGGCGGTCTGTGGAAACTGTCCTGAGCAGGTCGCCCAATTCGGGCTGGGCGTCATTGGATTTGTCTTGCTTGCCGAGTATTTGGCGAACGCGCTCGACGCTTTTTTTGAGACGTTTGGTGGAAACGGGTTTGAGCAGATAATCGACAGCGTTTTTTTCAAAGGCGCGTACCGCATACTGGTCATAAGCGGTCACGAATATGAACAGTGGAGGATCTGGCAGGTATCGGGCTTCGCGCAACACATCGAATCCGTCCTGCCCTGGCATCTGGATATCCAGAAATACAAGGTCCGGTGAATCGTTGCGGATAGCTGTCAATGCCTCGGTCGCTGTCTGAGCTTCCTGAATAGCGAGATCGGGGAAGCTTGCAAGCAGGTAGGCTAGTTCGTTACGGGCCGGAGCCTCGTCATCAACTATAAGGGTGCGTATTTGCATGGCGAAAGCGTCACGGTTGCGGAGTTTGCATTTTTAATGGTGAAAACCCTATTCCAGCCGACATCCGCTGTCAATTCTGTCTGTTTTTAATGTCAGTGGTCATTTTTTCCAATATGGGTGACTGATATCCTCGAAAGCGGACATGGCTGCAATGGACCCTTCTCCGATGGCGGTTACAATCTGTTGCAGGCCTCCGGTTAAATCGCCAGCCGCATAAACGCGCGGTACATTGGTCCGCATGTCTGATTCGACTTTGACGAAACCGTCTTCCTTGAGTTCCACGCCGATGGATTTAGCCAGTCCTGTTGATGCTTTCTGGCCGATGGCAACGAATGCGCCGTCCACAGGCAAGTCGGTGACGGTCTGCGTCAGGAGGTTGCGAATCTTGAGATTGCTTACCCTTCGTCCGTCACCTTCTATTTCTTCGACTACGGTATTCCATAGAACCGGGATCTGTTCGTGCTCCACGGAATCCTGCAATGGCTTCTGGGCGCGAAAGGTGTCGCCACGATGGATGATGCTCACGTTGACGCCGAGGTTCTTGAGGTGGAGCGCGTCGGTCAGGGCGGTGTTGCCCCCGCCGATGATGGCCACGGATTTACCCTTGTAGAGATACCCGTCACAGGAGGCGCAGTAGTTGATACCTCGCCCGAAGTAGGTGTCTTCGCCTGTGGCTCCGAGTTTGCGATAACTCGCGCCCGTGGTCAGAATGACGGCTTTGGTCGAGTATTTCCCCCGGCTGGTGGTCACGGTGATGGTTTCATCCTTGGTCAGGTCGCCGAGAGTGATGGCATCCACGCTTTCTCCCTCGTGGACAGGGACGTATTCGCGGGCATGCTGACTCATGATGTCCATGAGTTGTTTGCCGGGAACGGATACGAAGCCGGGATAGTTCTCGACCACCGGGGTGAGAGCCACCTGGCCTCCGACAATATGCTTTTCCAGCACAACGGCCTTGAGGCCGGCGCGGACCGCATAAATGCCTGCGGTTAGTCCGGCGGGGCCTGCGCCTACGATGACGAGATCGACTTCACCTGGTTCGATGGTGCCGTACCCTGACGGAGTTTTTCCTTCTTCCATGCCGGGAAGGTTTCCTTCGGCCAGGAGGTCTTCAGCGGATTTGAGATAAACCATTTCAACTACAAATCGTTCTTCCGGCAGAAGCCCCATGACATCGTGGACACCTTCGTTGAAAATTGTGTGTGGGACAGATCCGACGTTATAGCGTTCCGTGAGTTCCGGGTTCTCGTTCATCTCGATGCATTCGGCCTTGACCAGATTGGGTTTGGCAATGGCGCATTTTATGGCGGACATGACCTGTCCGGGGCAATATGGTCAGGTGGGTGCGACAAAGACTTGAACCAGGCGTTCGTCCTTGAGTAGTTCGAGCAGGGGAACGGACGCTTCGGACAGACCGCTCATCCCCAGTGAGGTGAGCATAATGGCGGTGATGAAGGATTTTCCTTCCTCACCGATGGGCGCACCCAGAAAGCGGATATGGTAGTCGTCCGGATTGACACACAGCGTGGGGGAGGCGGTTATTCCCAGTTCTTTGGCTCGGTCAGAGTCGATTTCATATCCGGTGACAACAATCTTGTCGGTGAGCCGAGCCAGATCCCAACAGAATTTGGCCGTATATTCGGAAAATTCATCATTGACTCCGGGCTGAGTGAATACTTCCAACGACACGGTATTGCGGAGTTTTGTGAAGGTTTCCGCCAGTTGCTTACGAACATCAGCAGGCAGAAACCAGTCGTCCTTGGTATCGTCTTTGAACAGGGGGCTCATGGATCACCTCGTATTGTCTATGGAGAAATGAGATTCTATAGACTATGAAAATATCCGTGTAAAAGGATAGGAGTCAAGCTGGAATAAGCTCGACTGATCTTAGAGGACCTCGCATCGGTTTCTGCCATTGTTCTTGGCCTTGTAGAGGGCGTCGTCGGCCCGCTTGAGGAGAGTCTCAATGGTCGCATCGTCTTTGTGGATTTCGGTTATGCCGATGCTGATGGTATATGAAACGGAATGATCATGAGTCGTTACAGTTTCCTGCTCGATAAGTTGTCGCAATCGTTCTGCGGTGTTTTCCCCGGCAGTGATGTCAGTTTGTGTGAGAACCGCCATAAATTCTTCGCCGCCGACTCTGCCGAAAGCATCTGTCGTACGCAGTGTGGCCTTGCTTCGGGCAACCAGAGCTTTGAGAATATCATCTCCTGCCGGGTGCCCATATGTGTCATTGATCTTTTTGAAATGGTCAATATCCAGGGAAAGCAGAACCAATGACGTGCCATAGCGTTTGCACCGATCAAACTCGTCGGTGAGTCTGTTCATGAAGTGTCGCCTGTTGCTCGCTCCTGTCAGCGGGTCCGTGGAGGCGAGCTTGCGGAGTTCGTTTTCCATGCACCGTTGTTCTGTTATGTCACTGTTGATCCCAATCATGCGGCTTGAGACACCGTCGTCATCGGTTTGGACTAGCCCGGCACTGTGGATGACGTGAATGCTGTTGTCCGGGTGGATGATCCTGAATTCGAATTCGAACTGGCTCTTTTGTTTGATAGATTCATTCAGCCGCTGTTCGACTTCGGCTATGTCATCAGGATGAACGCGTTTCCGCCAGACTTCGTACATGCCGCTGAATTCGCCCTCTTTGACTTCATACAACTCCATCATCTTGTGATCCCAATAAAGGTCATTGGTCGAGAGATCCCATTCCCAAATACCGATGTTCCCGGCATCTGTCGCCAGATAAAGCCTGTTCGTGAGTGAGAGTAGTGCTTCTTCACTCTTTTTGAGTTCAGTCATGTCGCGGGATTCAATGGAAATATAGTCGACCCCATCTTCATCCATGGAAACCGGATGATAGGTTACTGCCATGTATCGTTTTCCGACAGTAGGGAGATCGAGCCATGATTCGACTTTGACGGTTTCACCGGCAAGAGCTTTTTCCATACATGTTTTGGACACACGCTCGTATACCTTTGGACCGACTAATTGTTTGACGCTTTTCCCTATGATGTCCTCACGTTTTTTGCCGAAAAACTGGAGGTATGCGTCGTTGACTATGTGGTATATGCCGTTTTTGTCCACAAGGGAGATCAGGTCCGGAGTGGTGGCGATAATGCGCTCAAACCGGACTAACGCTTTTTGTGCCTGCTCTCTTTCCCGATCTTTCTGAACAAGATCAAGATTCAGGTTCGCGAGCTTCTGATTGACTTCTTCGAGCTTGGCGGTTCTACGTTTGACTTTTTCTTCCAATTCTTCATGTGCTGCCTTGAGATCTTCCGTAAAGCGTTTGCGTTGGATAATGCGCCATGTTCCGTCCATGACTAGTTGTAATTGACGGATGTCTTCAGCATCATAATCTGTTGCCTTGTTGCCGACTCCGGCAAGCATCACGATGCGGTCATAATCAAACACCGGGATGTTCACATGATTTTTAATGGGGATGTGTCCCGCAGGGTACCCTGTCTTCCCCGGATGGCCCTGATAATCATTAATAACGATTGGCTTGCGCCGTTTGATTGTTTCGGTCCACATGTCGACTCCGGAAATGGCGCACTTCTTTTGGTCCTGTTCGATGGAACATTGCTTTATGACGCCGGTTGACCAGGCGTGGAAGGTTGGTTTTGTCTCATCTTCGTTGAGAAAGTAAATGTATCCGATATCGCTTGCGGAAACTTTGGTGATCGCTTCCAGTGCGAAATTGAGGATTTCCGCTTCGGGTCTGTGGCACATCTCGGAAATGGTGAAGAGCGTTTTGAATCGTATCTCGGCGAGTTCAATCTCCTTGAGCGCATGATGGTGTGCCGTTATGTCGACGAACGAGACAAGGGCTGCTGTTTTATCGTCGTATTGGATGCGCTTGGCATTGAGACTGACCCAGATGGTACTCCCGTCAATGCGTTTGAGCTGAAGAGTGTGATTCCTGACGGTCTGGTTCTCTTTAAGAAGCGTTCGGAGGTACTCTCTGTCCGCAAGCATGGTATAAAAGGGTGCTGTATTCTTTCCCAGAAGGTCTGCGGGTGTGCAGCCGACAATTCCTGCGGCTTCACCGTTGCAGGCAAGGATTTTCCCTGTGAGAGACAGTATGGTCATGCCACCGGGAGCATTTTCAAAAAACAACTGATGAAGATCTCCCTCGGGTTTTCCCTGCAGGAGTTTCAGTTGGCTTTCCAGTTCGACGATGCGTTTTCTTGCAGCGTCGTATTTTTGAGATAAGTCTGTTTTAACCATGCACTATCCGTTTGCAGCTGTGAGGAAAACACTGTCTGGTAAGAACCAGGATCTTTGAGAAACGTCTAGAGTGCTATTCGTTGGGGAAAAGCCCGTCTATTATTTTTCAGGGACAGGGAGTGTAATGAAAAATGTGGTCGTTCCGTCGCCGGTTATGAAGTCTACTTTGCCGTCGAGGTATTTCTCGGTGAACAGTTTGATTACGTAATTCCCAAGTCCTCTCTCTCTGGACTTTGTAGAAATATACCGTTTGAACATCTGCTTGCGAATAATGGGTGGGATGTCTCCCGGATTTGTCATACCAAGACGGATCCGGCCGTCAGCCATTTGCTTGCATTCCAGTGTCACTTGGCCCGGTGCGCTTTCGCGTGCTTCGATGGCATTGGATAGCATGTTGCTGATTACATGGCTCAAAAGTCGTTTGTCAGTCGTAATGAATTCGGCGGTGACGTTGATATCAATACAGGAGCTCTGTGTGTTTCTGAGTGTACACTCTTTTGAAATAATTGAATTGATGAATTGCTCTGCCTTGAAAGTTTCCATGTCAGTC
Source organism: uncultured Pseudodesulfovibrio sp. (assembly GCF_963675635.1). NCBI lineage: Bacteria > Pseudomonadati > Thermodesulfobacteriota > Desulfovibrionia > Desulfovibrionales > Desulfovibrionaceae > Pseudodesulfovibrio > uncultured Pseudodesulfovibrio sp. Next base: position 3,443,926 of record NZ_OY776488.1, read on the forward strand.
GTCAGTCTGCCTTCTTCTGCAGCAGTCACGTCCCTGTGGTAGAGAATATCTTTCAGTGTCCGCCTGGACGATTCGATAAGCAGGGAAAAGAGACCTGAATCATCCGGCTCGGCTTCGATGAGTTCAGTGAGCGTGGCAATGCCACCGACGCCGTTGATGAGGCCGTGATAAAATGTGCGATTAAAGTAACGCAATTTGAGTTCATGGCTGATGTCCATGACAAAGAGGGTGGTCAGGGGCTCGTCATTGAGCTTCATGGGCGTGGTGAAAACCTGAAGGTCCAGCGGCTCTTCGACTCCATGAACAAGCCGCGTCATGCGGCAGTCCTGACAATCAGCAATGCCGTCAAGACTTTTGATGATAGCCTGGGCGGCGCCGCAGACGTCACAGAATTCAGAACAGCCGCATCCTGCTTCAACTTTGGTCGAATTCACGCAGTCCAGCGCTTCACCCGGTCGCAATCCTATGACGTCCTCTCGTTGCTGCTTATGCGCGAGTTGTCGGAAGGCCTCGTTGCAATATATTATCTGCCTGTGCTTGTTGATGATGGCCATGCCCATGGGAACAGCATCAAAACAGGAGAGCATGAGCTTCTTTTTTACCTCGACAGAATCGGCATGCACAACATCTTCGCTGTATCGTTCAGGAGACGCAAAATGGGTTGGCAGTCCTGTTCCGGTGGTGGGCATGGTTAAGTCCTTGTTTGAAACCGTTGACTGAAGGCTTTGTCCATTCAAGTACAGTAAATTAAATATTACGGGATTTGTGTGTTTGGTCAACAAGATCAATGTGTGGCTGTGGGAGAACAAAAGAAGGAGGGGGCGAAATATCGTCCCCTCCTTTTATTGTGTTGAGTCTTACGGCTATTCCTTGCCGAATATTTCCACAGGTTTCGTAGTATTGCCGCCCGTGTTCGGGAAGTCGGGATACATGTAAGCCTTGGTGTTGGTTTCGATCAGATGACGTGCTTCTTCCATGAATCTGTTGTAGCGATTTTTACATTCATAGAAGCCGTGCCACCATGCGTAATCCGGGGCCATCATAGCAGAACCCATGCGGGCGCGTCGGCCTTCGTGGTGCCATAGTTCGTAGAATTCGACTTCCAGTGCTTCGTCGAAGTACTTGGTTTTGTCGAGCAGGCCTTTTTCATACAGCTCGTCGAACTTTGCCTTGGCAGGCTTGTAGTAGACTTCGTTGTATTCTTCGACTGATGTGTCGAGGCCCACATAGAAATCGTCGATCCAGGTCTGTCCATGACACTGACTGCATATGTCCTTCATCTTGTCGCGTTCGACTTTCCAGTCCGTGCCGGAGGGGAACGGTTTGAAGTCTTGCGGGCGGACAGTCAGCGGTGCCTGGGTTTCCCAGGACAGGCGTTCGGTCACGTCGTGCGTAGTCGCCTGCTTGCCGGAGCCGGACATGTGACATGCTGCACAGGTCGGAGCACGGTAATCAACACCAGGGGTCCATGCGCCCGGAGCGGAGTCGAAGTTGTATTCGTGCTTGAAGGCCTGGTAGATGTCACCGTGTTTGGATTCGTTGAATATTTCGATTTGCGGATGATCAGGTCCGAGATGACACTGTCCGCAGGTTTCAGGCTTGCGCGCTTCCATGACCGAGAAACGGTGACGGGTATGACAGCTTGTGCAACTGCCGAGGGAACCGTCGAAGTTGACACGACCAACACCGACGCTGGGCCAGGTTGCCGGATCAAGCTTGCCGTCCTTCATCTTGAGCACGGTACCATGGCAGTAGTAACAGCCGGTCTTGCGTTCGTTGTCGGAGTTCATGCCCTTGTTCAGCCATGGATCAAGTTTCCACATGATTTCGATGGTGTTGGCATGCTTACTCTTGGCATACTGCTTGGCCTCGTCAGGATGACAGCGAGAACAGTCTTTGGGAGTGACAGGGGAGGCGATGGGTACGAAATACTGTTTTTCGCCCATGGGCATGTCTCCCATGGAGTAATATTTCTCATGATCCACGTCGATATCCTTGTCACCGGGCTGGGCCTGGTGACAATCCAGGCAGGTGATGCCCGCAGACGCATGACGGCTCATGGCCCAGTCTGCAAAGATGCCGGGGGTTTCCTGTTTATGACACTCGATGCATGCCGTACCCTGAGGCGGTGTGGCTCGTTCCATGCGGAGTTCCCGCACCTTTGGGAAGTTCTGTGCGCTTGCCACTGCAACAGACAGAAGCGTGGCTGCCATGATCATGGCAAGAAAGAGACTCAATCGTCTATGCATTCCAAATCCTCCTTTAGATACCCAGATTCCGCAGTCCTGAAGCCCGGTAAGGAGCCCCAAACTGCTTGTAGTCATAGAATTGCCTGTCCTTGTGCACAAGGTCACGGTGACAGTCCATGCATCGGTACTCTTCTCCGCCATTGGCGTAGAGCACTTTCCGGTGTGCCAGCATGGCTCCGCGTTTGCCAGGCATGTGCAGCAGGTTCCGGTGGCATTTCATGCACTGGTCGTTTTTCATTGTCGACCAGATGCGTTCTTTCATGACTTGTCGATCATAGCTTTCGGCTCCTCCCGTGAAGTGGGAGAAAACGTCCTTCAGTCCGTGGGCGGTTTTGGCAAAGAAGAAGTCATACGTGTCGTGGGGAGCGGGGAGATGACAGTCCATACAGTCTGCCACGAATCCCTGTTCGTTGTTGACATGTGTCGACGTCTTCCAAGCCATTACGGCAGGGCGGATTTCGTGACAAGAACCGCAGAACTCCGGTGTCGAAGTCCTGACCATGGTGTAATATGTCATGCTGAAAAGAGGAAATGCGATCAGAATGCCACATAAAACTAACAAAACCGATTTGGTTTTTCGGTCCATACCTCCTCCTGGTTGCAGTGCCCTTTCTCATGACCATAGCCCCCGGTCTGAGAAGAAGGATGGAAGAATATTAGCAAATATAGTGGGAAATGCCATACTATTTTTATTTACTATTCGGTCGTTCATATGGAATGACATTGCGGTGTCGTGATTTATGTGCAAAATCGTGTTTAGTTATTGAATTAATAGAGGGTTGTAGTCGGTGTGAATTGAATGAGCCGGACGCTTCGTGGTATTAGTCTTGTTTATCCAAAACGCTATTGGGGTGAGGGGTTTCGTTATTATACATTATAATGGGCGAATATAATTCTCTATGTCATTAGTAGACAATCTTTGTATCAATTTTTGGAGAGCTGAGAGAGGGAAAGATGAAAAATATTAAACTGAGTGTGAAGCTGATTGGTGGATTTGTGGCGACAGCGCTTATCACGTTGGCCGTCGGAATGGTCGGGTATGTCGAGCTCTCAAACATGGAGGGTCATGTAGAGATGCTTGGCCAGGAGGATATGCCGAAAGTGGAGTCGCTTCTTCAAATGGAGTCTCATTTGAATTCGGCGATGATCGGTATGCGGACTTTGATGTCGCCAGTCATTGGTGCGGATATCCGAAAGAGTCAGTATGAAATACTTGCCGAGAACCGAGAGGCATACAAGAGGAATTTTGATAGATACACCTCTCTGGATAGATCTGTTGAGGAACAGCAGATCGGCAAGGACTTTCTCTCCGAAGTCGGCAAATGGGCTGCGAGTAACAACCAGGCGGTGGAAACTTCCAAAAAGCTGTTGGAACTCGATATTCTTAATCCAGAAAGGTATATGAAGAACCTCTGGATTTTTACGAGTGACCATTACCAACTGGCTTCCAAGGTCGGCGAACTGCTCGCCGCTGGGACTGGTTTTGAGGGAGGAACTGATCCGACCCAGTGTCGTTTTGGAAAATGGTTGTCATCTTATCAAACCACGAATCCCGAAATTATCAAAATTCTGCAGGAAGTCCGCAAGCCGCATGATCATTTTCATGCCGCTGTTTTGACGATCAAAGACGCTTCCAGCCGGGGAGAGAATGGCGAGGCTTTCGAGGCTTTTGAAGGGAAGATGATGCCTGCGGCTCAAGAGGTCTTCAGTTATTTCGATAAACTTCGCGCATCAGCACAACTGTCTGTCGCCACTTTTGAAGAAATGAGCAATATCCTCATGGGGGATTCAGCCCGTGGACAAACAGAAACAATGGCTGTGATGGACAAACTCATTCAGTTTAATCTCAAGGAATCCGCCATATCTGTGGAAGAAGCGCAAGCAGCGTCCGCTTCGGCTAAATTGTTTGCCGTGTTAGGCGTGGTCATCGGCGTTATTCTCGCTTTGTTCCTGGGAATAATTCTGACTCGTGGTATTACCGGCCCGATATTCAAGGGTGTGACTTTTGCCCAGCAAATGGCAAATGGTGATTTTTCCAAAGAACTTGATGTTGTTCAGAAGGACGAAATTGGCGATTTGGCGAATGCTTTGAATGAAATGGTCAGCAAGCTGCGTGAGGTGGTCAAGAACGTGCAATCCGCTTCCGATAACGTCGCTTCCGGGAGCGCGGAACTCTCGTCCTCTTCACAAAGTCTGTCTCAGGGGGCCACGGAACAAGCCGCTTCGATTGAAGAGGTCTCTTCTTCCATGGAAGAAATGGGGGCTAACATCCGGCAGACCGCAGATAATGCACAGCAGACTGAAAAGATGTCGAAGTTGGCGGCCTCCGATGCCAAGAAGGGCGGAGATGCCGTTATACAAACCGTTCAGGCCATGAAGGATATTGCTGATAAAATTTCCATTATTGAGGAAATTGCGCGCCAGACCAACCTGCTCGCCTTGAATGCGGCCATCGAAGCCGCTCGGGCCGGTGAGCACGGGAAGGGGTTTGCGGTCGTGGCCGCCGAAGTCAGGAAATTGGCTGAACGGTCTGGAACTGCTGCCGCTGAAATCAGCGAACTGTCTTCTTCCAGTGTGCAGGTGGCTGAAGAGGCCGGAGAAATGCTGCAGAAGATCGTGCCGGACATCCAGAAAACGGCTGAACTTATTCAGGAGATATCGGCAGCTGCTAACGAGCAGGACGCCGGTGCCGGTCAGATAAACTCCGCCATTCAGCAGCTTGATCAGGTCATTCAGCAAAACGCCGCAGCCTCTGAAGAGATGGCCTCGACGTCTGAAGAGTTGTCTGGTCAGGCAACACAGATGCAGGCGACCATGGGCTTCTTTAGAATAGGCCAGGTTGGCCAGTCTGTTTCTCGTTCCAGGATTGTGGCTTCTGCCTCGCGTAAGCCTCAAGCATTACCTCAATCAAACCCGAAAGCTGTTCAGAGCAAAGGTCTTGATATGAAGATGGATGACGAGGATTTTGAACGCTTCTAGACAGCAGACCAGCTTCACACTGCAAACAAAAAGGCCCGCGCATCAGCGCGGGCCTTTATTGTGTCATGTATGAAGGGTCTTACATGTCGAGAATCTTTTTGGCGGTCTCGTCCATGACGTCGGTGATGAACGGGATGCCTGTTTCTTTCTCGGTTTCCCGGTTGCCCGAGGCGATGTCGTTGCGAGTGATGTCCTGAAGGTCGAATTTGCGTGCGCCTGCCATGAGCTGCTGCAGACCTGCTGAGAGCTTGTCCACGAGACACCAGATACCCAAGGCGCCCAGTGGGACATTCTTCATTTCTTCCTTGCCGACTTTCTTTTCCACATCCTGATAACAGGCGAAGATCTTGTCCGCAGAATCGCCGTATTTGGAAACGGCTGCAGGAAGCTTGTCCCAGTTGCCGCAGACGGCTTCCTTGCGTTCGGGGAACAGAACGCCTTCAATGTTGGAACCGAGGAAGCCGGGGATCATCATGGCGCGACCCATGCAGATCATCTTGGTGTAGGGAGCACCCATGGCCAATGCCTTGAAGATGCTGCTGCCCTTGGCGAATCCGCCTGCAAAGGACATGTCGACCACATTTTTGCCTTGAGCGGCCAAACGGTTGGCGTATTCATGGGCCTTGGCGTGCAGGAGGATGGAGGGGACACCCCAACTTTCCATCATGTTCCAGGGGCTCATGCCGGTACCGCCGCCGGAGCCGTCCATGGTCAGCAGGTCAAGCTCTGCCTCGGAGGCGAACTTGATAGCCATAGCCAGTGCTTCCATGCCGTAGGAACCTGTCTTGAGAGAAATGCGCTTGAAACCGATTTTGCGCAGGTAGTTGACCGAGGTCATGAAATCGTCATGCACCTGCTCATAGGTGTTGAGATTTGTGTATCCCAGGCGACTGTGGCGGGCGAAATGGGTGATTGCGCCACGTTTGTAGCCTTCCTGAACTTCGGGTTTTGCCGGGTCCGGGTCGACAAGGTAGCCGCGATCTTTCAGGAACTGGGCGTAATCCAGGCTGGTGACTTCAATTTCGCCACCGATATTCTTGGCACCCTGGCCCCATTTGAGCTCGATAATAACTTTGTCGCCATATTTTTCAGCCACGTATTCAGCTACGCCGTTGCGAGTGTCCTCAACGTTCATCTGAACAATGATGGCACCGTATCCGTCATAATACCGCATGTAGGTGTCGATGCGGCGTTCCAGCTCAGGTGCCTTGACAATGCGGCCGTCCTTGATCTCTGACTCGCGATCCACACCGACAACATTCTCGCCGACAACGATGGGGGCACCAACAAGGGCGCAGCCTGCGGCAAAAGCATCCCAGTATTTGGCAGCGATGAAGGTGGAGCCGAGTGCGCCGGTCATGAATGGCACCTTGCACTTGGTTTTTTCCTTGGCTCCGAAAGATGTCTCAAGGTTGACGTCGGTAAACAACAGGTCCTGATCTGTATTCACCGAACCCATGGCTCCGTAGTTCAAGCCCTGGATGCGCAGCGAGTTGTAGGAAACGCCTACGTGAGTCGTGTTGCCGCTGCCGGCGGTAACCAGTCCGAAATCTCTGGGGTAGAGCATTTCACGACCTCGGAGGGACGAAAGCCATGTCTCGCATTTGCCCTGACAGTCTGCCCGGCACAAAGTGCACAGTCCGGACTCGATAGCATTCCCGCGGTTCACGCTTCCCAATACGTCATTACTTTTTGACCAATTTGTCATAAACACTCCCTTAGTGCATCTGTTGATTTGAGGTTTTTGCCTATTATCAGCAGATTTTGCCTTTGTCACCAACAATCGAGTGGTGAAAATGACAAAGAAGCGGCAATTAACTACAAAAATGTAGTTTCACCCTGAACGGGCTGCTTGAGTGGTCTGAAATAGTGAGTTTTTGTCAGGAAAACCGACCAGGATAATTGGGCCTGTGTGGTTACACCAACTGGTGAGAGTCTTTGTTGAAGTGGTTAGCGCTTCACCAAAGAAAACCCCTCGTTTGAGGGGCTTTCATTTGAATTGGTCGTCAATATTGGTGTGGCTGGGTGGTACAGTCTTTTTTCGGAGCGGGGTGCTTCGTGCGCATGCGGTGGTTTGTTTCGATTCCTGGAGTGTATGATTTTATTGTGAAACGAGTTCGATGTCTTTTGATTTGAGGCATTGTAGAAATTCTATCGTGATATAATCTTCACTTTCACGCGTCATTCTCGAATTGCATATATAGCGGAGTGTGAGCTGCGTTCCGTGAGTATCTACAGATACATAGACTTTGGGCGTGAGCTTGGTGAAGTAGATCCTATTGCGTTCAAATTTGGTTTTAATTTTTTCAAGGTCAATGGATTTCCATTTGATAAATGCGTCGACAATTGTGAGCAGGCAGTCCTTGCCTTGTTGCCAGTCGCTCTCCCGGGTGATCGAAAATGTAATTTCGTTCCAGATATATCCGGCTCCGCGAGTTGCATTGATTATTGGTGTGGTCAGAGTCAGCGCGTTAGGGACTTTAATCAGTCTTCCCGTACTGTGCCCCGTATTCGATGAACGTCCGACTTCAAGGAGAGTAAAATAGAGCAGTCCTTTGTCGATGACGTCGCCAGTGTGGTCGCCAATCTGTATCCTGTCGCCGATAGCAAAGAGTTGCCGCCAAAAAATTACAAATGATCCAAGGAAGTTGATGATCATCTCTTTGGCAACAATCGTCAGTGCAGCCGCCACAATGGTCAGGGCTGTCAAAATCGGGCCAAGTCCTTCCAGCCAAATGAAAACAAGACAGACGCCGAAAAAGGCAATTGCGATATATTTTATGACAGTCGGAGCTTCCGAAATGCGCTTCTCTCGTTTGTTCGCGATTGAAATAGCAATTTTGGCGAGAACGATCACAACAATCGCCAGGGCGAGGCTGAAGAGTGCTTTTACTGCAAATGGGTTTTCAAGTAGCCTTTCCATATCGACTCCGTGGATTATTACATGGACATAAAGTTTATCATCAGTATATTTTACAAAGTAATCAAGACAAACCCTTTACCTCAGTCCGAGTGTTGCCATGTTCGAATCGCTGAAATGGATACTTTCGAAGCAGGATACTCCTCCTGGTTCGCTCGTGTATGCTGGTGACGACAAGGAATTTGTTCCTTATGCCCTCATTCGTTCCTATGATGCCGAAAACATGATTGAAAAGCGCTGTGCAGATGTCCACGATGTGGTCCTTGAAAAAGGATGCGTCAATTTTATACATGTGGTCGGCGTTCATCAGGCGGAACTGGTCCAAGGCTTGGGGAAAATGCTCGATTTCCCGCTGTTGGCGTTGGAAGATGTCATGAATACTGGGCAACGGCCCAAGTATGTTTCGATAGATGATGAAACGGATTTTGTTGTCATGAAGAATACGGACGTTGTTGATCGCCAGCTTGTTCGCGAACAGGTCAGTCTCTTTTGGCGTGATGGGCTCGTCGTGTTCTTTTCGGAAAATGAAAACGACCTGTTGGACGGGATCGGAGCTCGACTCAACAGAAAGAAGGGTCGGATTCGCCAGGCAGACAGCTCTTATTTGGTTGCGACAATTCTGGATGCGCTTGTTGATCGTCAATTGAAGGCATTGGCAGAGTTGGGAGAGGCTGCCGTGGATCTGGAAGCAGAATTGCTGGAAAAAACAACAGATGACAGGCTTGAACAACTGTATAAAATCAAGCGAGAGACAATCCTTTTCCGTAATCTGTTGATGCCCATTCGCGACATATTCAAATCTTTGCTTCTGGAAGACGCGGAATTTTCAAAAGAGGTTCTTCCCTATCTGCATGATGTGGCAGGACACAGTGATCAGGCTGTCGAAGGCGCATATGCGCTCCATGATATCCTGAAATCAATGATTGATTATCAGATATCACTCATAGGGATGAAGACGAACAAGGTCATGCAATTTCTTACTGTAATTGCCACTGTTTTCATACCTTTGACATTTATTGCTGGTGTTTACGGCATGAATTTTCAATATATGCCTGAATTGCAATGGCGGTACGGCTACTTTATCGCACTTGGCATAATGGGAATAATCGGGGGGATAATGTTTGTTTTCTTTTTGAAAAGGAAAATCATTTAACGCTCGCTGAAAGAACAATTCACCTTACAGCTCCTGTTGGAACTGTGTTGTTCCAAATAAAAGAGGCAACCGAAAGGCTGCCTTTGTTTGTTCTTGGCGGAAGCGTACAGGAGTACCCTGCTTCCGAGATTCGTGCGCCCTTTTAATGCCTTGCTATTATTAACGATTAACCCTGTTCTCTGGTTGGGTCGTCAAATCCATTCTGACCAAAAAACGTCCGCTTTTCAAGTGGGCTTTTCGAATTTGGACGATCTGCCTTTACAGGCGTTATTACAAATGATGTTTATGCGTCTTTGACGGGTTCAATTTTCAAATTATCCATTGCCCAGTTGTGCATCATTTTGAGTATCGGGAATACACTGTGGCCCAGTTCCGTTAATTCGTATTCAACTCGCGGCGGAACTTCCGGGAAGACAGTACGGATCAACAGCTTGTCTTCTTCCATCTCTTTCAACTGTTGGGTGAGCATCTTTTGGCTTACTCCGGGAACAATGCGCTCCAATTCTTTATATCGCATAGCCCCATCGTGAAGATGCCATAGAATCAGGCTCTTCCATTTCCCGCTAATTATCCCAACTGTGACTTCGACCGGGCAGTGAAATTGTTTGTCTTTGAATGTAATCATGATTCCCTTTAAAAAAGTTTATATGCAATCATCGCGATATTGCTCTATTCTTACCAATTGGTTCGTCACGAAGGGGAGAGTGCCTTCTTGTGCAATAATTTAAAATAGTTATTGTTTGTTGACCAAACACAACAAGGAGAAGAATATGACCTATCCAAGAACTTTTTCCCATATTGGAATCACCGTGACAAACCTTGAAGAGGCAGTCAATTTTTACACCAAGGTATTGGGGTGGTATCTGATTATGGAACCAACCGAAATCAAGCAGGATGATTCTGCAATCGGCGTGATGTGTAACGATGTCTTCGGTGAAGGATGGGGTAGTTTCAAGATTGCCCACCTCTCGACTGGTGACAAGATCGGTGTTGAAATATTCGAGTTCCCCAACTCCGAACGTAGAGAAAACAATTTCGAATTCTGGAAGACCGGAGTATTCCACTTTAGCGTACAAGACCCTGATGTCGAAGGTCTTGCTGCCAAGATTGTTGCCAGCGGCGGCAAGCAGCGTATGCCGGTGCGAGAATATTACCCCGGTGAAAAGCCCTATCGAATGGTGTACTGCGAAGACCCCTTTGGCAACATCATCGAAATCTACAGCCATAGCTATGAATTGACGTATTCTGCTGGTGCCTATCAAGATTAGTACACAGGACTCGCGTTATTAAAAAGACCTCCTTCTTGTGTTTGTCACAAGTGGGAGGTCTTCTTTGTTCAGTCACAACCCTATGTATGTTATTGGTTTGATTGTGTTTTTGGCGGAAGCGTACAGGAGTCGAACCTGCCTACGACATCACTGCCGTACATTGGTTTTGAAGACCAAGCGCCACACCGGTGACGAAACGCTTCCATGCAGTTCTGGTGGTAACCTGCCACCTGCTTCGTTGCTGAGAGCCTTGCTTTGGTTTTATTCTTGTGTCTTGCGGTCGACACGTTTTTCCCAAAGCTGGATGAGTTAGCTTATTGAACCAGCTAATTTTGTAGTATCACCTAGCATGCAGCAAACAGGGATCACTCGTACCAAGTTTGACTGGTATCGACAAGTGGGAATGATCAACCCACGGTTTGACCCTAAGGGCCGGGTGGCGGTGGTGGAGGAAGACGGAAGAGGCTGAATTTGCGGTGGCGATGGTTTTTGACCATTTCATCCAGTTTCACCTGTTTTTCCGGGGAAAGATGTTGTTTTACCCTGTTCACCCCGTCGTCGAGGATCGCCTTGAGTTGGGGGCCGTTCTGCCTGCGAAATTCTTGCATTCTGTCCAGGGTCTTTCCCACTTCGATGATGATGGGCGCCATTTGACTATCGGGAAGGTTGAGTTCGTCCTGCAGGCGTTCAATGATTTTCCCTTGCAGTCTTTCCCGAAATTCGGGGCCTCGACTAAAAGAGTCGAAGTGGTGCTTGATGACCATGCCTGTTCCCAGAATGCCGGTTACTGCTCCGGCCGCAAAGATGGCAAGGCATGCGATCCAGATTTTCCAGTTTTTCATGAGCTTCTCCTAAATCAACGATTCCATGAGTGTCGGCAGGACAGCCTGGTTGCTGAGAGCTGTGTAAAGCTCTCCGGAAACATCAGCCATTGTCCATGTTGCAAAGACGCCAATGACGATTGTCGCGGCAATAGCTGCCATGGTGATTCGTGGGGCCAGTCGATCGAATTCGAATGTGATTTCGACTCGATCTGTTTTACCAATCTCCTCCATGACGGCGTTTCGCCATGCCGGAGTGGGGTTCCAAGTCTGGCGGTTGGCATGGATCTCTTTGAACAGCCTGTGTATGTGGTCGTTCTTATGCGTCATGTGTTCCTCCTTGGATACCGCAACGCTTCAGAAAAGCCTTGAGTGTTCGTTTGGCTCGGTATGCGCGAATTTTAACGTTGGGAACGCTTATGTCGAGCATCTGTGCCGCCTCCTTGATCGTCCTTTCTTCGAGATATGTCAGCGTGAGCACCATTCGATCCATGGGTGATATGTGTTCCAAAGCCATTGCGAGAATCTCGCGGGCTTCGCGCTGCCTGATCTGCGATTCAAATATTTCGTTCGAGTCGGGGGCCATGGCATTTTCGAGCCACTGTTGTCCGTCGTCGCTCATGTCACAAGCTGGTGCTTCCCTGTTCCGGTACCGCTTGCGCCAGAAGTCGTGACAACTGCGCAGGGCAATGGTGGTCAGCCAACTGCTGAAGGGTTTTAACGGCTTATATCCAGCCAGGCTTTTATAAGCCCGAATAAAGGCATCATGAGCGACTTCCGCCACATGTTGCCCCGGAACATGGGCAGCGACGAGACGTGAGACATGCCCCTCATACCGCTCAAGCAGAAGCGCAAAGGCGTTTCGGTCACCATCCAGCACCTGGCTGATGATGAATGTGTCGTCCTGTTTTCCGGGCATCTGACCCTTTTTACGAAAAAAATGATCTACATATTACAGAACGTAGTTTGGTGAGACAAGCTCTTGTCCTGATACGTTCTTGAGTGCGTGTTTCGAAACAAGCCCGGTTTGCCGCCGCTGTCTGGGCACTTCTGACAACACTCTTATCTCCTGAAATCAGACAACGGCAGCAAAACCTGCTTTCATGAGTATGATCGTTTATTCAAAGGAAGAGGTTACATCCAAGCTCTTTTTTTTAATTGATCAGATAGATATGTGCTCGTGTTGACGAAGAGAGATTGAAAACTTACGTGAAACGTAAGGCAGTAATAAACGATAGGAGTATCTCATGGCATTGACATATGTATCCGCCACGATAATGGCGAAAGACGGTTGTGAAGCGGCTCTTGAAGCTGAGTTGAAAAGAATCGTTCCAGCAGTTCGCGCTGAAGACGGGTGTATCCGTTACGATCTGCACAGGTCCGAATACGCCAACGTGTTTCTGTTTTATGAGGTCTGGGAAAGCCCGGCTCATCTCGTGGCTCACGGCAAGACTCCGCATATGGTCGCCATGGGAAAAGCCACAGTCGATTTCCTGGCTGGGCCTTCCGAGGTAAACATGTGGGAAGCGGTTGACGTCATAAAATAACTAATGACAAATATTGACAGAAAAGCCCTGATAACGCAGTTTTCAGGGCTTTCTTGGTACGATTTTGCTCAAAAGGACATGGGTGTTTCACGGTTTTCGGCCTGGAACCACCGGTGACGAAGCTCCTGTCAAATCGGCTAAAGGCGGGCCCAATACATCACGCAGCCGAAGTGTCATCTGTTGTACTCGAAACCGCCGGTCTTGGCCGCTCGTCAACAGTGAGCTTGAACACGTCCGGGCGGGCATAGTGTCCTGCGATGTCCATGTCGTAGCGCGCCCTGACGATATCATCGAGATCGATTTCGGCGGAGATCAGTCCTTCCTCGCCACGCAGCGGTCCGGCCAGGATGTCGCCCATGGGTGAGATGATGATGGAATTGCCCCGAATGAGCGGTTCGTCGGCAGGCCATGATGGATCGCGGAGGGTCTTGCCGCTCGGTGGCCCTTGATACTGACATGCGCTGACTAGGAAATTACGGCCCTCGTATGCAATGAACTGCATGCTCGCTACCCAGATGTCACGTGCATCGACCGTCGGGGCGCACCAGATGTCCATGCCTTTTCCATACATGGTCGCACGGAGCAGTGGCATATAGTTCTCCCAGCAAATAGCTCCTGCGATGCGTCCGGCAGAGGTCTCCACGACAGGGAGGGTGGAACCGTCACCCTGGCCCCAGACCAGTCGTTCCGTGGCCGTAGGCATGAGCTTGCGGTGTTTGCCTGCAAGGGTGCCGTTTTCGGAGATGAACAAGGCTGTGCAGTATAATGTCGAACCGCCACGCTCAATAATGCCGACAACCATGGCTGTTTGGCATCGTTTTGCCAATCCGCAGAGTTCGGCAACTTCCGGGCCGTCAATATCCACAGCCTCATTCCAGTACTCGAGGAAATCTTCGCGGCCCTCGGGGGTACGATAACCGAGTTTAGTGCCGAAGTCCGCACCCTTGGGATAGCCGCCAAGGATGGCCTCAGGCAGCACAAGTAGACTGCATCCGGATTGGCGGATGGTCTTTTCATACTTCAATATCTTTTTAACGGTGGCCGCAGTGCCTTGGTCAGAACCGATTTGCAGTGCGGCGACAATTGATTTCTGCATAGTAACTCTCCAGTGGTTTGGGCGAAAAAGTACGGCACGGTGACTGGTTATGCAAGAGTAGAGAGAAGGGTGCAGGGCAATATAAAGAAGTATTAGTACACGGTGTTTTTTCTCATTGGGGAAGAAAATCTGATTGATTCAGATGTCTCATGAAAAGGGGAAGAGTGCGCCTGTATCACACGCGCACCCTATCTGCTGAGTGATGCGAAGCTGACAAGGCTTCGTTGGTCTTCGTCCCACAGGTTTAGTTTGAGCGAACCTAAACTTTTCAAGAGCGTTAACGGTACTATCGTCTGCATTTCCGGGGTGGCATCATAGCTCTCTTGAAGTCTGTAGTTCGGGATTCTCGGCAAAACGTGATGGACGTGATGCAGGCCGATATTTCCCGTGAACCATTGCAGAATTTTAGGAAGCTTATAGTAGGAGCTGCCATCCATTGCGGCCTTCACAGGGTCCCAGTCATCCTGGCGCGCCCAGTACACCCCTTTGAACTGGTGCTGGACATAAAACAGCCACACTCCGATTGCACCGGCGATAAGCATGATTGGAAGCTGGATCATCAGATAAATTTTGAAGCCGATCGTCAGACTGGCCAGAGTGACGACTGTGACGATAGCTATGTTGGTGATAATGGCACTGAAATGTTCGTTTCGTCCTTCCCATGTGTGTAAAAAACGTTGGGTGACCAGAAATGAATACCCTGGACCGATTCCCAAAAAGACAAGCGGGTTGCGGTAGAGACGATAGGCCAGACGCTTTGTCGGCGAGAGAGCCTTGTATTCGTTTATGGTCAATGTCCACAGATCGCCCACCCCCCTTCGATCCAGATTCGCATACGTGCCGTGATGAACGAGATGGTTGCTTTGCCAATAAGTGAACGGGGTGAAAGTCAAAAAACCTGAAATATAGCCCAGTATCACATTGGCGCGGCGTGAGGCAAAAAACGATCCGTGTGCGCAATCATGGAAGATGATGAAGATGCGAACCAGCAGCAGGGCTGCAAGTATGAGAAGCGGAAAGAGTAAAAAAAAGGACGTTCCGTTTTGCAATAGATATATAAACAGTGCCCACAGTCCGAAATACGGTAGATAGGTATTCACGATCTGCCATACTGCTCGAACTGGTTCCGGCTTTGCGAACGGCTTCAGTGAGTTGCGTAAAGTCTGAATTGAGAGCCTGTTGGTTTCACTCATTCGTATGCCCTTGTCTCTCCCTCTGGAGTTGCGTAGGAGGGGCTGTTTTGCTTGGATCATACCCTGATCTGCGCATCGTTTCAAGAAGGGGCGCTGAAAATGTTGTCCTCTTATTGGGTGAGAGCTGCCATGTTCATCCCCACTCCCGACTTCATTGGGCATAAAAAAAGAAGCAACTGCTTTCGCAATTACTTCTGTTTTTTCGTGGCGTCCCCAAGGGGATTTGAACCCCTGTTAACGGCGTGAAAGGCCGCCGTCCTGGACCAGACTAGACGATGGGGACGCATTGAGCGACTTGGCTTTCCGGCTGGTTGTCTGGAACCTTCTCTTGCCGGTTTGCCCCGTCTGGAGAAGCGTGTTTTACACATTATTTTACACGACGCAAGTCTTTTCGGAACTCATCGGGCTTTTTTTTGTAAGAGTTCGAGTTGGTAACATGTCGTCTACCTAAGACGGGAGTGCCTGAGAGAATGATTTTTGGTAATTTTTATGGTTATTACAGTACCTTGCTTGTTCTGTGATGGATCGTTAGCGAATGGTTCAAATAATCGCGTCATAATTGTTTATGTAGGCCTGTTTTTAACACACCGATTGCTGACATGAAGAAAGTCGACTGCAAAGGCAGTCACCGTTCTTCATGTCGGGAGTGTAAAAGTCAGGGTACACATTTCAAATCCGGTGTCTTTGCCGGAGAGCTCATGCGGTTGGTTTTGTGGACTCTGACTGGAGGTTGATTCGGAAAATGACTTGTAGGGAGATTCACGATTCGTAACAGGGGGGAGGAAACGTCTCTTCCTGTCATTACTGACAGCTTGAAGACGTTCATTGCATGCATGAGCCGTCTTGGTCTTCGGGAGAGTGCTCCTGCAGTTGAGGCGGCCTCCTCGGAAGCTGTATTGCGTTGTTCCGTGTGAAGTTTGCGTCCGTGCGTCTATATGCACACTGGAAGAAAATAGCCGTGGCCGTGATCGCATCCGGTCGGCAACTAGAAACAAACAGTTCATTGTGTTCTTCACCCCATAAAACATGTTCTTCCGAGGCTGAACGCCTTTTGCCTTTTCTTTTTGTTGCAGGAAGATGACGAGGGTGCGTGCAAAGTGTGATTTTGAACGGAATCAAAAAAAGGATTCCGTTCTCCGAAATAGTACTCAATGCCGCCGATATTCTTTTGAGAAACATACGGAACGCAGAATGTCATCGAAAGGGCCATGCGTGACGAGAAGTGTTTTCGGGTGGGGCGTGAGACTCCTCTCTTTTTGAGGGGCACACTCTATCTGATGTCGGTTTTTTCGTAATGGGACAGAAGATTGCTGTTGTGGTGTCAGGTGGTCATTTGATGATGGGTGTTACCTGCGAATCTTTGGCTCGCGTCTCTGCAACGCATAAAAAAAGAAGCAACCACTGATGTGATTGCTTCTATTCTGGTCTTGGCGTCCCCAAGGGGATTTGAACCCCTGTTAACGGCGTGAAAGGCCGCCGTCCTGGACCAGGCTAGACGATGGGGACGCATATAAATTGGCTGGGCTGCAAGGACTCGAACCTTGATTAACGGAGCCAGAACCCGTCGTCCTGCCAATTGAACGACAGCCCAGCAGCGAGAAGATGATTTAAGGGCTAGGCCCCGGAATGTCAACTTCTTTTTTGCTAAATGTTTAGATTGCGCGTGCGAGCTTGCGGGTACGTTTCTTCAGCTTGTTGATTTTGCGGCGAATGTAGTCACGCTTGTTGCGATCTTCCATGGCCTCTTTCTCAACACGCAGTGCTCTGATCTGCTTTTTGATCTCGCCAATCTGCTTCTTGTAGGGGGAAACCTGCTCTTCTTCGACGATGCCGAAGACATCCTTGATCTCTTGAACAAGGGCGTCCTTGTCTTTACCGGAAGCGCCGGTGATCATGGGGAGCTTGGACACGCACAGGGCGCGCAGCTCTTTTGCAGTCATTTTTTCCAGGGGCTTGGTCAGGCCAAGCTCGTCAAAGGAAATTTCTTTTACTTCTTCACTCATGGTGTACTCCTTAAAAAAGTTCTGAGGCGAAATGTCAGTCGGTTTCGTCAAACATTCGCCGGTAGGCCCGATAGCACCTCCCCACAGGGGAGTCTGGGTCTAGCTCTTCATCTAATCGACCTAAATTTTTAGGTCTTTTAAGTTTCCTCGGAGGCTCTGGAGCCTCCGGCCGAATCTCTCCGTCCAAAGGAACTCTGCCGTTTAGCAGTTCGAATACCATTTTGTCAAAGACTTCTTCGCCCAGAAATTCGTTTATTTTCTGAAGCAGCATGGGCGCCAGATACTGAGCTTCCTGCATGATGATAGGATCTTCGGCGGCCAGAATGAGCTTTGTACCGCGATGACCGAGAGGCCGGGCCATGGGTGCCATTTCTCCCATGATCTTGTCCCAGGAACGCCACAACCTGACGAGAGCAGCCCCGCCTGTCGTGTCAAGTTTGTCCAGAAAACGGGGCATAAGGTCGCTCGTTTTCTTGGGGCCGGGCCTTTGGGTGTACTCGTTGTATCTTCTCCGATTGCGTCGCATTGGCTACAGTTCACTCCTGGTGGGCGTCAGTTTGATGGTGATAATGGATGGCTTCAATTCATATGCCTCTCCGGTCCGCTCCTGTTCATCTACTTCCTTGGCGGTCTCTTTGGCTACATCCTTGGGGTCGCCGCCCTTGATGATGCCGGAGATGACGCCATCACGGATGGCGCGATCCGGTTTGAATTGCCGATGTATGATGATTTCTTCCTGTTCATACCCGTCTTTGACGAGAGTAATGAGATGGTCTCCTTGTTTATCTAGGCTGACTGAACAGGGACTGGTGCATGTCTTTTTGCCGTCTGCATAGACGTCAGCACCGATAGGATCGGTGCTGACAGGTATTCTCTGTTTCGGTGGCCCGCAGGCTGCCAACATGAAAAGGCAGGCCAGGGCTGATATTATTCCGAATGTTTTCACAGTTGTCTCCAATTACAGGCATGCCCTAGGACGATAGTTGACTATGATTGCGGGACACCCTGGTGATAGCGCCACCTGAATGGTTGTTGAGCCAATGGATGGCTGGGTCGGCTCCTCACTGGAAGAGTATTGCGCCATGACGATAACGTCGGCATCGACCCATCGGGCCTGCTTGAGGATTTCCGAGTATGGAATGCCTTCCCAACAATGATAGGAATGGCTGATTCCGTCCAGAGCCTTGGCGTACCTGTTCTTCATACGTTCCATGGCCTTGTCAATGAAGATATCCATTTTCTGCATGTAGTACTTTGGATTGGGGCGTGTCTGGCCGATGTCGAGCACATGAAATATATCGAGATGTGCGTCATTGGTCCGGGCGAGTTGCGTGGCGTAGCAGAGTGCTGAATCCGATGGAGTAGAGAAATCAGTCGCCATGAGAATTCTTTTGATGTCAGCGCCTTTTGGCATTTCATTGGTCACGACCATGACCGGGCAAAACACGTTGGAACAGACTTTGCGAATGGAGGTATTCACCACGCCCCACATACTGTCCGGGCGGTGGATGGCAGAGGTGTGGTGCCCCATGACAATCAGGTCAATCCCTTCAGAGTGGATGATTGTGAGCAGCCGTTCGTCTACGGAGCCGGTGACGACCCTGATGGAGTGTTTGGGAATACTTTTAAGGTCGTCGGCATAGTATTCAGCGATTTTTTTCCGAGTGGATTCGATAAGTTCTTTTTCCGGGATAGTTTCCTCAAAGGAACACCATGCATCTTTGCCAATGGGCATGGCATGAAACAGGATCAGCTCGGCTCCGCGCTTTCGGGCGAGGTCAAAAGCCGCTTTCGGAGCGGTTTCCGTATTGATCTGAGGGGTCACTGCCAGGAGTATTTTTTTGAACATGTCGTCTCCTTCGCGTTGTCAATGTGTGGTGTCTGCGCTCCATCAATCGACTTTGACGGTTATCCATTTTTACTATCGCAATTTCACAGGAGTAGGGCAAGTAATATCAGATGACTGCGCCCAGTGCCACCTTTGACGCTGAAAAAAGAAAAGCCCTGCAGAAGCAGGGCTTTTCCATGACTCTTTTCATACGTATTATTGTGCGCTGTCGGTGTTCTCACCTGCTTCGTGCTTCTTCTCGGCATTTTCCAGAAATTCCAATGCACCCAACCCTGCTTCCACCGGGTTGACGTGGACACCTACGCTGACAGAACTGGATGATGAATGCTGGGACATGGAGCCATCATCATTGTAGTGGGTGGAGGTGTGGGAGTGGTGACTCACTTCTTTTTCCGTGCCTATGGTGGGAGCGGCAACAGCGGCTTCCTTCAGGACTTCTTCTCCCACACCTGCGGGGTCTTCTTCGATTGCAGAGCCGATTGTGGCCGGTTCAGTGGTTTTGATCGTGGCCTGCTGAGACGGTGCGGTTGTCGCGGCAGAGGTGGAACCGCCAACGGGGACCAGTGATACCACCACAGAACTCGGAGTGAGAACATAGGCATTGCCGCTCGCCTCGTTCTGTTCGGCAGAGATGAGTGCGCCCGCAATTGACCCTTCGATGGAGCTGCCCATGGATGAGCTGGACATGCCAGACTGGACGGCATCCCGGGTTACGCCTCCGGTGTCGTACTTCTGGGATATCTGAACATCGGCTTGCTGAAAGCCGTCTTTCTTCAGTGTGAGTATGTGCGCCTGGGTTTTTTCAAGTTTTACGGTACAGGGTGTGGTGCACGTCTGCGTGCCATCTGCATAAACCACTGCACCGCTCGGGTTGCTGGAAACCGGAATGTTCTGTGTGGCTACACCGCATCCCATGAGGGGAAGTGCCATCAGAGTGAGAGACAGGAAAATTCGAGAAAATCTAATCATTATTCCTCCATTGATGATAATGTAGCCTTATAGGTCATGACTTTGAACAGGGCAATAAAAAGTCGTGTCATCAAGGCTTGACCGGCTGCCGCTTCTTGAGTTAGGTAGGGTTTATTCCGTATATCAAGATATCCTGATATAGAGAAAAAAGATGGAAATAATTAAATATTGCAAAGCATTGTCTGATGATACTCGGGCGCGACTGGTCAACGTTCTTCTGGAATATGAACTGAATGTTGGCGAGATAGTACAGGTTATGGAGATGGGGCAGTCTCGTATTTCCCGTCATCTCAAGATCTTGTCCGAGTCTGGTCTGGTGGACGTTCGACGAGATGGATTGTGGGCCTTTTACAAGGCCAGTGGAGAGGGGCAGGGACGTCTGTTCCTTGATGGTGTCAGAACACTGATGGCCGGAGAGTCGGACTTGCAGCGTGATCGCAATCGAGCTGACAGAGTAATCCGTGAGCGGACAGCCGCTACCCGGCAGTTTTTTGATGACATTGCGTCGGATTGGGATCGCATGACTGCCGAAGTCCTCGGCGACCTCAATCTGGGCGAGGAAATCCAGGCCCGGTTGCCCCGGTGTTCGTGTGCAGCCGATATCGGTTGCGGTCCGGGTGATATGCTCGAAATTCTCTCCAGAACATCGGACATGGTTATCGGTGTCGATAACTCGCCCAAGATGCTAGAACTGGCCGAGGAACGTTTTTCTGAACATGCGGGAATGTCACTGCGTATCGGCGAGATGACGCATCTTCCCCTGCGGGATTGGGAGGCGGACTGCACGGTTGTGTCTTTGGTGCTGCATCACTTGGCACGTCCCATCGATGCGCTCAAGGAGGCGGGCCGTGTTCTCAAGATCGGCGGGCGCCTGATTATTGCGGAGTTCGACCAGCACGAGAACGAGCTGATGCGGAGCGAATACGGTGATCGTCGACTCGGTATCCCGAGGGAGAAGATGATCGACTGGTTGGGCAAGGCACGGTTCGAAGTGAAGGCGGTTACGGAATTTACAGTTAATATGGGACTCGTGGTTGTACTCTACGAGGCCGAAAAAAAATAATCAACACTCTATTTGGAGGAAGTCATGTCTAAAAACGTTATCCCTGTCGATCCGAAATGCGAAAACAAGGTCGCTGACATGTCCTTGGCCGAGTGGGGCCACATGGAAATGCAGTTGTCCGAGCGCGAAATGCCCGGTCTCATGTCTCTCATTGAGAAATATGGTGAAGAAAAGCCCCTTAAAGGCCTCAAGATCATGGGCTCCCTGCACATGACCATTCAGACCGCCATGCTCATCAAGTGCCTGTATGAACTCGGTGCAGACCTGCGCTGGGCTTCCTGCAACATTTTTTCCACGCAGGACAATGCTGCCGCAGCCATTGCCGACTCCGGGATGTCCAAGGTGTTCGCATGGAAGGGCGAATCGTTGGAAGAGTTCTGGTGGTGCACTGAGCAGGCTTTGACATGGCCTGACGGCTCCGGTCCTGACCTTATCGTTGATGATGGCGGTGACGCTACCCTGCTCGTTCATCAGGGCGTGAAGTGCGAAAAAGATCCCAGCCTGCTCGGACAGAAACATGAGGTGAAGGAATTTCAGATCGTCATGGATCGTCTGGAAGCCTCCTATGCGGCTGATCCGCAGAAGTGGACCAAGATTGCCAAGGTTATTCGTGGCGTGTCCGAAGAGACCACGACTGGCGTCCATCGTCTTTACGAGATGCAGCGCAACGGCGAACTGCTTTTCCCGGCCATCAACGTCAACGACTCCGTGACCAAATCCAAGTTCGACAACCTTTACGGCTGCCGTGAGTCCCTGGCTGACGGTATCAAGCGCGCTACTGATGTCATGATCGCAGGCAAGGTCGTGGTTGTTATCGGTTACGGTGACGTGGGCAAGGGTTGTGCTCAGTCCATGCGCGGCTTCGGTGCTCGTGTGCTTGTCACTGAAATTGATCCCATCTGCGCACTCCAGGCTGCCATGGAAGGTTTTGAAGTCACCACCATGGAAGATGCTGCCCCCCGTGGCGATATCTTTGTTACCTGCACCGGCAACTACCATGTCGTCACCGGTGAACACATGGATGCCATGAAGGATGAAGCCATTCTCTGCAACATCGGTCATTTCGATTCCGAAATCGAGATGCTGCACCTTGAAGGCAATCCCAAGTGCGTGAAGAAAGAAGTCAAACCGCAGGTCGACAAGTGGACCCTGCCTTCCGGCAAGTCTCTCATCGTTCTGGCAGAAGGGCGTCTGGTCAACCTTGGTTGCGCCACCGGTCATCCGAGCTTCGTTATGTCCAACTCCTTCACAAACCAGGTGCTGGCACAGTTGGATCTGGCAAAGAATGAATACGAACCCAAGGTTATGATTCTGCCCAAGAAGCTGGACGAAGAGGTCGCTCGTCTGCATCTCGAACGTCTCGGCGTCAAACTCGAAAAACTGTCCAAACAGCAGGCTGATTATATCGGCGTGGAAGTGGAAGGCCCGTTTAAGCCGGATCACTATCGCTACTAGTCTCATTCTTGATATTAAAACGAAGGGGAGCCAATTGGCTCCCCTTTTTTGTGCGGTTGTGCTGGCGCGGAATACGCAGCAGGTCATCTGTATTTATTTAGAATGGCTTCAAGGCGGCCATCCTGCTTCATGGCATTGAGCACCGTGTTGAATTTCTGGATAAAAGGTTCCCAGTTTCCTTTTTTTGTGAAGGCAAATCGATAGTCCGCACTGTCGCAGGGCGTTTCGTCAAGAACGAAACGCTCGGGACTGAGTTCCGGCTTTGTGCGCATGAGCCACTGGGTTTCGGCTCGATTGACCACTGCTGCATCGACTCGGCCAATGGCAAGGAGTCCCAGCATGGAGTAAGGGGAAACCGATCTCACCCGCCGGATTTTGTTTGGTCCGAAGTGTGGCTCGAGTACCGGGTAGGCGAAGTCTTTGATCGTGGCCACTGATTTACCGTACAGATCTTTCGGCGAGGTATATTTCAGTGGAGTCTCGGCAGCATAGATCAATACATCTTCGCTCTGCATGAACGGGTCTGTCCACAAGAAATCTGTTGCGTTGGGAACCCATTTCATGGCTTTGGGGTGAACGTCGATTTTGCCGTGCTCGAGCATCATCCACCCTCGTCTGTTGGGAAGTCGCATGACCTTTATTTTGTAATCAAGTGGTTCGGCGACGGCACGCAATACCTCAACGAACACACCGCCGTCCGGAAGGTACGGATCGTCCATGATGTACGGCGGCCAATTGGTGTCCGGGATAAACATTGTGATTGTCTTGTCTGCCGCCTCAGCCTGAATGCACCCTGTCCAAAAACCTGTCCCAATCCAAGTGACTGTTGTGAACAGAACGGTTAGTATAAAAAGTTTGCAATTCATGGAATGACCCTAGCCTAACTGCGTTTGTTTTACAAAGAGAATAGATGGATATGGGGAGAGGGGGATGCAGGAAATCTTATAAAATCACCATATGTGGCGGTTTTTTTGTGGGGGACTGACTGTACCGAGTTGTGTTAAGAATTCTTTCATGCACCATTTTCGCCTGTTCTTAATACTTATTTTTATGCTGACTTTCGCCAATCCTGCCTTTGCATTGGAGGTCGAAGTGTCGGTCTCCAGTTTCAAGGTGGATCATGCCTTTTCCTACGCACCGGGCAATCTTCTTGATGGAGACCCCACAACAGCATGGGTCGGAGGGAGTCTCAGCTCCGGGACCGGGCAATGGATGGAGTTTGCCTTTCCCGTGCCGGTCAGGGTGACTCGACTTGGTATTTTCAACGGTCATCAGGAAGCAGGGCGGTTCAAGGAATTTCGACGGATTCGTTCCGGGCGCATTGTGTATCCCGATGGTTCGGAAAGTCCGTTCTGGCTTCGCGACGAGGCCGGTGAACAGATTGTCGAATGCCCTGCCAAGCCTTTTAAGTCATTCAGGATTATCGTTGATGAAGTCTTCCCCAAAGGCGGGGCGATGGGCAAGCAGAAGCTGGCGGTGTCCGAGGTGAAATTCTATTTGACGCTCATGGCGATCCCGCCAGAAGGAATTGCGGGGGAGAGTGCGAAGAACGACCGTATTCCAGTATTGCCCCCGGCAGATCTGACCAACGAAGTGCCTGACGAGATAAAGGAACTGCTTCGGACTTTTTATGTGATGCAAAGCTCTCTTGCCGATGACTATCATACCCTGTTTGCCAAGCATGTGCGCGATCGGTTCGATTTCCAGTTTGAGGTGTTCAAGGAAATTCAACGGCAGCGCGGTACCTATACGATTTTGCGCACGGCACTGGTAGATCCGGCTGGATTACGGTTTGATCTGGTGTATTTGCAGGAAGACGTGGCCGAGGTCCGCGTGTTCGGAACGTACCGAGTGCAGGTAGCTGATCTGGACCAGAATCTGGAAGAGGATTCCGTGTTTGCCCTGATGAAAGGAAGTGACGGTTGGAAGATCCTCGAGTTGGATGGTCAAGAGGACGGCATTTAATCAGATACTATTTATATCAGCACCTTATATAATCCATACATCAATCAATTCACCTTGGTATAACCCCTCGGAGTCTGTTGGTATGGCGGCCAGTCCCTGGGCTTGGACAATTGTTCTGAGTAGACCGGATTTACCAAGTACAGGATGTGCCAGGGGCGGTTGTCCGTCCCGTTCTTCCAGCCGGATACGGATATAATCTTCTCGGCCTGGCTTGGAAGCCACGTTTCGGGCCAGCTCGGCCTTGCGTTTGTTTCGGTTTATCGTCGTGAAGCCGCTGTCATCTCCCTGAAGATGCCGGATGAGGGGCAATATCAGTACGTGCATGACCACCAGGGCGGATGTCACCTGTCCCGGCAGTCCCAGAACCGGTTTATTTGCCACACGGCCCAGAATGGTCGGCTTGCCCGGACTGAGTGCCACCCCATGTGCTAATATTTCCGCGTCCTTCATGGATTCGATAGCCTCGACAGTCAGGTCGCGAACACCAATGGAACTGCCGCCAGACAATAAGACCATGTCGTTGTCTTCAATGGCTTTTTTCAAGGCACGGCTCAGGCTTTCCAAGTTGTCCTTGATGATGCCGTATCGGGTGGGCTTGCCATTAGCCTGTTTGACCAACGCGGCAATGGTCAGGGAGTTGACGTCACGAACCTGTCCCGGTCTCGGGGTTTCGTTTACTTCGATCAGTTCGTCGCCGGTGGATAATATACCCACGCGGGGACGGCGGCGCAGAGAAATTTCTTCAAAACCCAAAGCCGCGGCAAGTCCGACTTCCTGTGGCCTGATGATGGTCCCGGCAGCGAGAGCTACCGCGCCTTTTTTGGCGTCTTCACCCCGTTGCATCACATTCTCACCGGGGGCTGCGCTTTTGCGGATTTCAATGGTGCCCATATCCGAACCGGCTTCCATGGCCTGGGTGTGTTCGACCATGACCACACTGTCTGCACCGTTTGGCAGAACGCCGCCAGTGGCTATGCGGGCACACTCACCGGGCTGTATTTCAATGTCCGGTAGTTGGTCGATGGGCAGGGCTGCCACACATTCAAGATAGCCGGGATTGGATTCAGTGGCTCCGAATATGTCTCGCGCATTGACGGCAAATCCATCCATGCATGATCTGTCCAGCAAAGGCCAGTCGTGTTCAGCGATGATGCCATCCGCCAACACGCGACCTACAGCTCGGGTCAGGCTCTTTGTTTCTTGAGTGAGCGGAGAGAATCCTTTGAGCAAACCGATAAATTCTTCGCGGCTGATGATAGTGAAAAAACCGTGGTTCATGGATATCCTAGTATATGATTTCAGTGCCGATGCCGGATTTTGTGAAGAGTTCCAGCAGAATGCAGTTCTCGACACGACCGTCGATGATGGCTGACTTCTCGACGTTTGCCACAGCTTCCAGGCAGCATTTGATTTTCGGGATCATGCCTCCGGTTACAACGCCGGTGCGGATGGCTTCAAAGGCTTCCTTGGCCGTGAGCGAGGTGATAAGTTCCTTGTTCTCATCAAGTAGGCCGGGAACATCGGTCAGCAGGTAGAGCCGTTTGGCTCCCATGGCGGTGGCAACGGCCCCGGCCACGGAGTCGGCATTGATGTTGTATGTTTCGCCTTCTTCATCCACGCCGACAGGGGCGATGACAGGAATGAATCCGTCGCTCAGCAGGGAATAAATGAGCTTGGTGTTGACCGAAGTCACTTCGCCCACTTTACCGAGATCTATGATTTCAGGTGGTGCGTCGGCTTTTTCGATGGCCAGTTCCTTTGGCTCCGCCTGAATGAGTTTGCCGTCCTTGCCCGACAGTCCTACGGCCTGTCCGCCGTTCAGGTTGATCAGGTTGACAATTTCCTTGTTCACCTTGCCGACCAGTACCATCTCCACCACATCCATTGTGGCCTTGTCTGTGACCCTGTACCCCTGTCGAAAATGGGATTCGATATTCAGGGCGGTCAACATCTTGCCGATCTGCGGTCCGCCGCCATGTACGACCACGGGATTGATACCGATGTATTTGAGCAGAATGATGTTCAGGGCGAATGCGCGTTTCAATTTTTCGTCGATCATGGCGTTGCCGCCGTATTTGATGACGATGGTTTTACCGTAGAATTCAGCAATATACGGCAGGGTTTCGATAATGGATTTCGCCTGAAGCTGATAGCGCTTCATGTCCCGTTTGTTGATGGGCTCTTTCTTCATTGGTTCTCCTGAAACATGGGCTTTCCGAATTTATTTCGGGATTGTCAGATAAAGGCGGGATGAAGTCAATAAACGGTCTTGCATTCAGTGTGTCGAATCTGTAAATTCCTCATACCATATGTAAAATTAACAGGATACCGCCATGAAGATTAGCTTCAATAGAATGGAATGGGCTGGTTCGGTCGGAGATCTGGGAACACTGCTCCCTCTGGCTTTTGGTATGATCATGATAAATGGTCTATCCGCTACAGGGCTCTTTCTGACTGTGGGCCTCATGTATGTGGTCGTTGGTACCTACTACCGGGTGCCTATCGCTGTCCAACCTATGAAAGTCGTGTCTGCCTATGGTATTGCGCTGGCCCTGACTCCCGGAGTGATTACCGCTTCCGGCCTGTTATTGGCTGTGCTGTTGCTGATCCTCGGAGCCACCGGGTTGGTGAAAGTGGTCGCCAGGATTGTTCCCAAGGCGGTTATTCGCGGCGTTCAGCTGTCCACAGGTGTGCTGTTGCTGTCCAAGGGAGCCTCGTTGGTTGTCGGGTCCAACTCCTTTCAGGCCATGCGTGGCGCGGTGGAGCCGTTCCTGTCAATTCAAAGCATCGGTCCGTTACCCATGTCCATCGTTTCGGGTGTGCTTTTCGGCGTTGTCACATTGTTCCTGTTGAGAAGTCATCGGTATCCGGCGGGACTTGTGGTTGTTGTCTGCGGCGCGATTTTCGGAGCGGCCTTCGGCGCGTGGCGAGAATTGACGTCGATCCAGCCCGGTGTGCATCTGCCGGAGATTCTGCCTTTTGGTTTCCCCACAAGTGTGGATTTTTCATACGCCTTGTTTGCTCTTGTCCTGCCGCAGATTCCCATGACCATGGGGAATGCCGTCATTGCCAACCGTGATTTGAGTTTTGAATATTTCGGCAAGGACAGTCGTCGAGTCACGGATCGCGCCCTGTGTATTTCTATGGGGCTGTCCAACGTGTTTTCCGCTCTGGTTGGCGGTATGCCGGTCTGTCATGGAGCGGGTGGTCTGGCCGCCCATTATGCTTTCGGCGCGCGGACTCCCGGTTCCAATCTCATTATCGGCGGGTTTTTCGTGACGCTTGCCGTGTTGCTTGGGACTGATTCGGTCAACGTGCTTCATCTGCTTCCCATGGGGGTACTTGGGGTGTTGCTGTTTTTTGCAGGGACGCAGCTTGCCCTGACCATACAGGATGTTGAAGCGCGGACGGATCTTTTCATTATCATTGTTATGTTGGGAATTACGTTGGCCTCGAATCTGGCCTGGGCATTTGGAGTTGCCATTGTGCTGGAGTATTTGCTTCGTAAGGGGAAGATTACCGTATAGTTTTGTTGGAGATGAAGAGATAAGGAAGGGCCGCTTTTAGCGGCCTTTTTTTATAGGAAGATGCCGCCTTCGGCGAGAGTCGTTGTTGGGGGCGAGACGCACCCAACGTTCTCCATGCCCTCCCGGCGGGGGCCGTTTTTTTGTTGGGGCAAAAAAAGGGCCGAAAAAAAGCCCCTTACTATCTTGGCCGCCTTGTGATCGGCGGCAAGAAGCTGATCATCGCGCGCAGCTTTCGGAATCGCGTTCTTCCGCTTCGCTCCAGTGCAATTCCGAACAAGACGCTGCCACTGCGCGCTGTCAGCTTCTAAGCCTTCCGATCAAGGGCTGAGTCCGGTCTTCGTCTGGCAAAGGGAAGAGCTCGTCTTCGAAGGAAGAGCGGTGTTGGGGGGCTAAAGCTCCCCCAAGGCCCTCTCTGGTTATCGAAGAGCCAAGAATCAAAGTTTTTCACCTACACCGATCAACATCTCACAACGACAGACAATTGATACCGGACCTTAGAGCCTGTCCCACGCGGCGCAGCGTGGCCCGACCGCAGTCTGTTTCAACAGACAAATCTGTCGGGCAGTGAAGCCGCGTACAGGCTCTTGGGTCCGGTATCAGGCTCATAGCCCAAAAGGCGCTTTTTGCCTCCTTTTTGCCGCCTCGCAAAAAGCAGGTCGCCGTAAAGGCGAAACCTTTGCAATAATACCGTTTGCACCCTCACTGCAAATGCACGCAAATCCTTCTTTTCTTCCCCATCTTTGTCCTCTCTACCGCGAACGCACGCGACCCCTTCCAAAAACAGAAAACCATCTTCATTTTTGATGCCCGCTGCCCCAAGCGAACACTTTTCAAACCCCTGATGTTGCTGTACCGTGCGCCCCATGACGAAGAATGATGTAAATAGACACTCCCTGCTGGGCAAAGTCCGGCGTGTGGTGGTTAAGGTCGGTTCTGCCGTGGTCACCACTGGCAACGGATTGAACCCTGCTGCAATCGGGCGACTGGCTGCACAGCTTTCCGCTTTGAGCGACAGCGGTATGGACGTGGTGCTGGTTACTTCCGGTGCCGTGGCAGCCGGTCGGCAACGCATTGCGGAAAATCCACGCAACCACGGTAAGGACTATAAGGATATGGCGTCGCGTCAGGCGGCCTCGGCCATTGGTCAGGGGCGGCTCATGCACGACTATGACGAGGCCTTTGCCGTCCATGGCAAGGTCACGGCGCAGATGCTGCTGACACGAAGCGGCCTCAAATTCCGTCGTCGGTTTCTCAATGCGCGGAACACCATGGAACGCCTGCTTGAGTGGGGTGTGATTCCCATCATCAACGAGAATGATTCTGTATCCACCCGCGAGCTGGAATTCGGCGACAATGATACGTTGGGTGCCATGTGTCTTGGCTTGATCGGAGCGGATCTGTTCATCAATCTGACCTCGGCCGACGGTGTGTTTGACAAGAATCCGGAGAACAACCCGGACGCGCGGCCCATGAAAACCATTGAGAATATCTGCGCTCTTGATCTGGAATCCATGTGTGACGGCAAGACTTCGGTGGGCACCGGGGGCATGTATTCCAAGCTCCGCGCCGCCAGACGGGCCGCACAACTGGGGGTGCCGACCTTCATCGTTTCCGGCAAAGGCGAATTCGATATCAAAGAAGCCCTGGAAAGCGACAACAAGGGGACGCTTGTCCTGCCTCGTGAACACAGTGTTTCCAGCAAGAAATTCTGGCTCGCCTATCATGATGATCCGGCTGGCTCCATTCTGGTTGACAAGGGCGCGGCCAATGCGCTTTTGACCAAAGGCAAGTCATTGCTGCCCATCGGCATCAGCGATGTTGAAGGCTGTTTCGAGCGCGGTGCACTGGTTTTCATCAAGACCCTTGAAGGCGATGAACTTGGAGTGGGGCAGACTAACTTCTCGGCTGACGAACTGTGCCGCATCAAAGGAAAACACACGGACGAACTTGCTTCCATCCTCGGTCCTCTTGCCTTTGTTGAGGCAGTCCATCGGGACAACATGCTGCTCGACGCAGCCATTTAGCCGGACTTTATGCGAAAAATTTATCTCGATAAGAACTTGCAATTTGTCTTCGGCGTCACGCTGATGGCGATACTCGGAGTTTCAAGTATCATTCCGGCTCTGCCGGATATTATCACCGGGTTGCAGTTCACTCCGGCCAAGATCGGACTGGTTATTTCGGTTTTCACGCTGCCCGGCGTCCTGTTCGCGCCATTGGTTGGTATCCTGGCTGACCGCGTGGGCCGCAAGGTTATCCTGATTCCCTCGCTGTTTGTCTTCGGCGGCTTCGGCTGTGCCTGTTTTTTTGCCCAGAATATTGAGCAACTGCTCACCCTACGGTTTCTTCAGGGTATGGGGGCCGCGCCACTTGGCGTTATTTACGGCACCATCATCGGTGATTTGTATCAGGGGAAAGAACGTGCGCAGGCCATGGGGTATAACGCATCCGTCCTGGCCATGGGCACGGCCGGTTTTCCTGCTCTCGGCGGAGTGCTGGCCTTGCTTGGATGGAATTATCCTTTCCTGCTTCCTTTGTTGGCCATACCTCTTGGTATTGCCATTGCCCTGAGTATGGATGCCCCGGAACCTAAAAGCAGAGGCAGTCTCAAGGACTATATGGCTGATGCTCTGCGGCAAATGAAGACACGGCAGGTTTTGTCTCTGTTCGCTACTACTTTGTTGACGTTTACCATTCTATACGGTCCCATTGTGACGTATCTGCCTCTGTTGCTCGATACGCGATATGGGGCTTCACCTGCTTCCATAGGTATGGTGTTCCTTATAGCCTCGGGTTTTAGCGGTATTGCTTCCTTCCAGCTCGGCAAGCTCGCGGAGCGTTTCGGACAGCGCGCACTGCTTGGGGCAGCCTCGGTTTTTTATGGGTTGTCCATGGTGCTCATGCCTCATGCTCCTGGTATGTGGCATGTCATCCCGCCTGTGATCTGCTTCGGTCTGGCACAGGGGTTGAACATCCCCACCATCATGACCATGCTGACTACAATTGCCCCAATGGAACAGCGAGGTGCGTTCATGGCGGCTAACGGTCTGCTTTTGCGGCTGGCGCAGACCATAGCTCCGATTTTCATGGGCCTGATCTATGCCGTGTTCGGTATGGATGCAGTCTTTTACGGCGGGTTGGTGTGTGCGGGCGCAATCCTGATGCTGGCGATATTCGGTGTCAGGAATATCAAGGCCTGACGGCTTGGTCCCTAATTCTTTCTCTCCAGGCGTCGATAAGAAAAGTATGAAAGGATTACGATCACGGCTGCAACATGCCCTCAACCCCCTGCATGTCTATTGCAGATTGCGCACACTGGGTGTGACACATGGTGCCGCATCACGGATGACGCTTTGCTATGAGCGTGCATTGTATCGCCTGGTTCTCGCCTAGGACGATATGTCTTTCAGTGCCATTCCCGATGCAGGAGAACACTGCTTGCCTCCCCTCATGAGTTGTGGAATTGTGCCGACAACGGCATGAATGGAGGCTTATTGTGCGGATATATCTTGGCTTTGATGATACGGATGATCTTGATGCGCCCATGGGAACCGGGCGTTTGGTTCGGGAATTTGGCTATAAACTTCCCGATGGGTTTATTTTGCAGGGTATTGTCCGGCATCAACTCCCCCGTCTCGACACTATCCCGTTCACATCGAATAACAGTTCTGCATGTGCCATTATCGACATGACTGATGATGGGGCTCTCGATACGTTGCGCCGTCTGGCAATAGAGCATCTTGAAATTCATTGTGCACCCGGTAGTGATCCTGGCCTGTGTCTTGCCTGTGAATCGGATGTCACTCAGGACGTAGTTTCGTACGGCCAGTTGGTCACGAGTCGCAGGGTCACCCAGAAAGACGCCATGCGGACGGCAGGGGGTATAGATCTCTATGGACTGGGCGGAACCAATGACGGTATTATCGGTGCGCTGGCCGCTGTGGGGTTGACCAAGTACGGCTGGTGCGGTCGATTTATCGAATACGGGACACTTCGTGATCTTCCGGCGAATTTACACGTTCGAGAGCTGACAGATGCCGGTATAACCGTTGTGTCCGTTGACCGAGATCCGCTGGTCCCGCAACCGGATGACATGGTGGTCGATGCCAACTGGATTCGCCCTTCACTGTGGGCAGGGCAGCCCATGCTCCAATTGCGAAGAGTTCAACACGGCGTCTGGGAAACTGCTCATGGCAAGCGCAAGAAAAAACATGCGCCCGGCATGGGTAAAGGCAAAGCTGCTACTTTTGCCGGTACCGCGCAATAAAACTGTCGAGACGATCCCGTTGTTTTTCCATATGATGAATCCATGCGTCCAGAATTTCCAATCCTTCTGGCGTGATGGCATAGACACGCTTGGCCGGTCCGTCTCCTTCCGCATTCCATTTCGAGGTGACGAGACCCTCCTCATCCATTTGACGCAGATGGCGGTAGATCATGCCCGGAGGGGCATCGCCGCGTAGAAAACCATACTCGCCAATAGACTGGATTAATTGGTATCCGTAAGACTGGCCGCTGCTCAAAGCCATGAGCAGGGATGGCTGAACATATCTTTGCGGTTTGGAACCGCCAACTTTTTTCGACATTTTTGCAAAGTCCTTCTTGACTCTATGTGCTTCAAGGATATATATCTACTATAGACAATAATCCACAAAGTCACAATGCAAAGGAGAATGCCATGAAGATATTCGTCAGAGAGCGTCGTAAGTCAGACAAGGGTGACAAGAAACCGCGTTTCCGTGTTGTCGGAGTCCAAGGCGGTGACCTGAAAATTTATGCCAAGCGTATTCGCAAGGTGGAACTCGCGACCATAGCAGAGCAGACCGGCGCGGAAGTCGTGTACCTGCCCCGTGACGGAGAGGGAGAGGGCGGCGGCAAGTCCGAATAGCCTGTGAAACATGTATAAAAAGAGGCCGGAAGCTGTATGCTTCCGGCCTCTTTTTTTGGAATTTGGTTTACAGCTAATCCTTGTAGATGATCGTGCCGACATGCTCGCCGTCAAGCGCTGCATGGAGGTGTTCCGGGTGGCGCAGCACGTCGATGATCTGGAAAGACTTCAACGTCTTGGCGTTTTTGAGGAAGGTCAGGACAGGGCGCTCCACGATAAGGTCTTCGAGATCCATTTCGATGAGTTCATCCACATGGATTTTATCAAAGAACTTCAGGGTGTCCCGATTGCCCTTTTTCGGGTCGTTCTCGTACATACCCTTTTCGTCCTTCAAATAAATGAGGGATTTGGCGCCGATGTTTTCGGCCAGCAGGCAGGCACCCGAGTCAGTGCGGTGAGGCGGGATCGACCCGATCTCTGCCGGGTGTTCAAAGAATCCATAGGGCGGAATGCCCGTGGTGATAGGGATATATCCTTGCTGGCAGTACATGTGGAGCTGTTCCAGGTGTGCGCCGTGACCAATCATGGCGCCGCCGTGTTTGGCCAGGAGGACCGAAAGCATTTCCGCATTCTGGGCCGAAACCTTGTCGCCGAGTTTGGACAGAACGCCGGTGGGCATGCCTAGATCTATGCCGATATTGTAGACATGGCGGGCGCGTGTTCCGCCGCCGCACATGAGCAGAATTTTGTGTTTTTCCTTGGCTTTGACCAATTCATCGAGGATGGGGAACAGGGCTTTAGCCCCACGGTCCATGATGGACTGACCACCGATCTTGAGCACATTCACATCCGGTTGCATACGGAAATATTCATCGGCTTCAGTGCTTCTGAGCAATGCTTTGCCGACCAGTGATTCGCCCAGAAGGGGGGTATCTATGTGGAGTCTGCCCTTATCGCCTTTTTCTTTGATGAGTTTACCCATGCGGTTCCTCCAGAGTCGTTGTTTACAGTGTAGAGCAGATACTACCTGTACGGCTGAAAAACACAAGAAAAGGATATATGGTCATTGAGTTGTACAACCGTCTGACGGGAGCTCGCGGACGTCAAAAGATCACATGGCAACTGACCCGCCTGCATGAACGACGAAATCCGCCAAAAGGCGGATTCGAAGACTCCTTACATGTGGGAGTGACAAAAGATGATGAAATCTATTCGCTGAGCTCG
The DNA here is from genome assembly GCF_963675635.1 of uncultured Pseudodesulfovibrio sp. NCBI lineage: Bacteria > Pseudomonadati > Thermodesulfobacteriota > Desulfovibrionia > Desulfovibrionales > Desulfovibrionaceae > Pseudodesulfovibrio > uncultured Pseudodesulfovibrio sp. The sequence goes on from NZ_OY776488.1 coordinate 3,478,035, forward strand.
GCGAGCTGTTTCCACATTCTGTCGAGCAGTTCGTCGATGCCATCCCCTCTCAGGGCGGAGATGAAGAATACTTCTTCGCCGGAGGCATCGATCTTGGCCTTGATATCGGCCAGCTCTTCATCGGTGAGCGTGTCGATCTTGTTGATAACCTTGATCTGCGGCTTGTTGCTCAGTTCGGCGTTGTATTCATTCAATTCCTGATTCAACATGTCGTATCCGTCGATGGGGTTGTCCCGATTGATATCTTCGGCCGCAAGAATATGTACGAGAAAGCGGTTGCGTTCCACATGTTTGAGGAAGGTTATGCCGAGGCCGCGGCCTTCGGAAGCGCCTTCGATAAGACCGGGGATGTCGGCTATGACCATGCGGTTGAAGTCTTCGTCCTCAATGACCCCGAGGTTGGGGACCAATGTGGTGAACGGATACGCCGCAATTTTTGGACGAGCTGCGGAAATTTTGGAGATGAACGTTGATTTACCTGCACTGGGAAGGCCAAGCAGACCGACGTCAGCCAGGATTTTCAGTTCCAGACGAATCTTCTTTTCCTCACCGGGAAAGCCTGGTTCGGCATAGCGGGGAGTTCGGTTCGTGGATGACTTGAAGTGCAGATTCCCTCTGCCGCCATTGCCTCCTTTGCAGATGATGATTTCTGTACCATCTTCTACCAGATCGGCTATAAGCTTTTCTTCAACGGTTCCATCTTCATTCTCGATGATCTCATAGATGAGTGTGCCAACGGGCAGATCGACGATCAGATCGTCGGCAGCCTTGCCATACCTGTCACGTCCCATGCCCTGTTCCCCGTTTTTGGCGGCATACATGCGCTTCAAACGGAAGTCGTACAGACTCATGAGTCGGGAAGATCCACGAAAAATAAGGTCTCCGCCCTTGCCGCCGTCTCCGCCATCAGGACCGCCTTTGGGTAGATTGGCTTCTCGTCGCAAACTGGCACAGCCGTTGCCGCCCTTGCCGGACATTACCTTGATGGTTGCTTCATCTACAAATCGCATGGAACATTACCTCTGCCGCATGTGGACGGCGGGAAAACAGCAAAACGGGCAGGGAGCGTTCTGCAACGCTCCCTGCCCGAGAAATGCATTTTAAACGAGAACTAGGCCTCGGAGGGCAGTACATGCACGCGGGTCTTGACGACCTTCTTGCGTGTGTACTTCTCGAACTGGACGAAACCGTCGACCAGAGCGAACAGGGTGTAATCCCTGCCCATGCCGACACCGTCGCCAGGGTGAAATTTCGTGCCGAGCTGACGAACGAGAATGTTGCCAGCCAGAACTTCCTGACCACCGAAACGCTTCACGCCACGTCTTTGTCCGGCGCTGTCGCGACCGTTTCTGGAACTACCACCAGCTTTTTTATGAGCCATTGTATCCTCCCCTCAACACTTTATGCGTTGATGGATTTGACTTTCAGTTGAGTGTAATCCTGACGATGTCCCTGAGTCTTGCGAGCGTCCTTTTTGGACAGCTTGTGAAAGACTACGACTTTCTCGCCGCGGATGTGGCCCAAGACTTCGCACTCGACTGTAGCACCCTGAACATAGGGTTCGCCAATCTTAGTGTCGCCGTCCTTGTCAAACAGGAGAACGGAATCGATGCTCAGGCTATTGCCCGCATCGGCCTTGAGTAAATCTACATTGAATTCAAGACCTTCTTCAACGCGGTATTGTTTTCCGCCGGTCTCGATGATAGCAAACATAATAAAAACCTCCAATTCGTAAGAGGAGGCAACCTATCCGCAACCCCCTGTGGAAGTCAAGCCCTCATATGCTTTTTTTGCGCTTTTTTTTGGAATTTCGACCTGCGGAGCCAATTCATACTAGATAGGGACGTCAAGATGATTCCTGCTGAGTTCGCGCCAAAACCAGAATATCCACGCCTAAGGCTCCGGCTTGTTTAACTGTTCTGGCGCATTCTCTCAGCGTTGCACCTGTGGTGTAGACATCGTCGACGAGCAACACGGTTTTTTCTGCCATGCACTTTGCCCTTGCAGCGAATGCATTTCTGATATTCTCCATCCGTTCCTTGTGGCCGAACCGCGTCTGGGGTGGCGTATTGCGGATGCGAGTCAGCCCGTCTTTCAAAACCGGAAGTTCAAATGTCTTGCCAATGATTTTCGAAATCTCCAGACTTTGGTTGAACCCTCGCCAAAGCAGTCTGCGAGTGTGCAGTGGGACCGGAACAATAATATCCGGCATGCGAGTGTGTTGCGCTTGAAAAGTGGTGCATGCAAGCGTTGAAAGGAAATGGCTCCGGCCAAAATTGTTGTTGAATTTGTACGAAATGATGAGTTCTCGCAACACGTCGGCATGCTGTCCGTGGAAGTACAGGGCATCCCATGGCGGTGGGTTGAGGCGGCACTCGGGGCATTGGCTTGGTGGGGAATCCGTACGTCCTGACATGAGGCCGCAGGTGGGGCAATAACCCCCAGTACGGAGAGGTATTGCCGCTGTGCAGGACTCGCACATGTGTCCGCTGCTGCCCATGACCACGCCACAGACCGGACAGCGTTTCGCCGTTAATCCAATCTTGTGTGCCAGCGAATGGAGCAGGCCGGGTGTGTCTGTCATTGAGCTGCGATCCATGCGGTGCGTCCGAGTTCTACAATCTGCTTTTCGAAATCCGCATGCTGTTCCAAGTCATTCCTTTCGTCCAGGCCCCGGAAAACCGTCGGGGTGTTCAGGGTGAAATTGAAGCTGTTCAGGAAATACTTGAGAGTGACTTTCGCTCCATCAAAGAGTGTGTCGCCGGTAGGCCGTCCCGCATGCAGCACAGCGTGTGCCGTCCGTTTCGGAAGGCCTGCCATCCATGGTTCACCCAGTTGTTTCGCCGCCCAGAATTGCTGACTCCGGTCAATCCACGTCTTGAACAGGGACGGAAGATGATAAAAATAAATGGGCGAGGCAAAGAATGCGGTCCTGGCCGTGAGCAGCGGCTCGAACATGTCGTACGCTTCATCCTGCTGGCCGAGTACGCATCGTGCTCTGCCTTCCTTGAATTCGGCTTCTTCGCAGTAACCGCAAGCCAGACAGGCCATGACTGAGTGATTGCGAATATAGATGATTTTGGCATTTCCACCGGCTTCGCTCACTCCCTGCGCCAGCAGGGTGGCAGTTCTGTCCGAGTTGCCGCCGCGTCGGTGGCTGCATGCATAGATCACGCTTTCGTTCATGCGTCCTCTTTATCGAAAAGGGGTTTTTTGCGGGTCATCCGTGCCACTACATGATCTTCATGTTCTTCGAAGGTGAAGTTCCAGTCCGGGAAGATGTGTTCCTCATGGCGCACTTGAGCCGCTCCTTTGAGAGAAACCCAGGCTTCGATGGCATCAGCTTTGGCGAAACGGAGATACCAACCTATCTCCAGTCCCACACCTCAACACTTGTCGCGGATATCCACGAGAATCGGTTGGCTCATTTAGAACTCCGAGAAGAACGGGTTGTGGTTTTTTTCATCCGAAACAGTGGTCTCCGGACCGTGACCTGACAATAACCTTGTTGCGGGCGGCAGGGTGAATATGTGCTCGGTCACCGAACGTTTGAGTACCTCCAGGTCGCCGCCGGGAAAGTCTGTGCGCCCGATGGACCTGTAGAAAATTAGATCGCCGACAAAGGCGGCTTCGGCTTCAGGAAAGTAGAAAGTCAAGCTGCCTCTGGAGTGCCCCGGCGTATGGAAAATGGTGCAGTCAAAACCGGCAAACCGTGTTTCTCCCGCCTCAACATCCTGCCATTCATAGGTGTCCAGAGGCGGCAGGCCCATGTCTCCTCCTTTGCCAAGCCAGGAGTCCAGCAGGTCGGCGTCTTTTTCACAGCACAAGATCGGTGCGCCGGTGACCTCTGACAATTCCCTGTTGCCTGCGGTGTGATCAAAGTGCAGGTGAGTGTTCAGGATGTGAGTTACCTTAAGGTTATTAGCCTTGAGATACTGTACGATTTCAGCTGGATTTCCGCCGGGATCAATCACCACGGCTTCCTTGTCACCTGCCAGGACGTAGCAGTTTGTTTGGAGCGGGCCGAGATTAAATACTTCAATAACCATTAGAATTCCTCCAGCATGAGTTCAGACAGGTCTTTGCGCGTGGAACTTCCCTTCTGATCGGGATGTCCGAGGGCGATGACAGCCTGGAGTTCGTAGGTTTCAGGGGAGAGGTTCAGTGCCCCCAGAGATGTCGCCTGATCGTTGACTATCTGACCGAGCCAGACTGTGCCTATGCCGAGCGCATGGGCGGCGAGCAGCATGTTCTGGATGCAGGCCCCGGCTCCTTGGTGATCTTTCATTTCACTATACATGGCCTCTTTTTCAAGCATGACACAGATGCATGCAGCAGAAGCCCGGACAACGTGTGCGTATTTGGTGCATTCAGCCAGCGCGGCGTGACGCGGGTCGTCGCGGGTGATGACCATGAAGCGCCATGGTTGGTTGTTCAGACCGCTTGGAGCCCACTGGCCGGCTTCGAGGATGGTGGTGATGTCTTCTCGGGAAACTGGTTCGTTCGTGTATTTACGAATGGACCGACGGGAAAAGATGGCCTCGAGAACCGGATTCTCAAATGTAATCATAATTGTGTTCTCCTTCATGATGAGTGTATGTATTTAACTTAGGAAGCGAAGACGGGCAAGTTATGTGACCAATTGGGGTCGTGCAGCGTATAGGTATGAGCAGATGAGTTGGAGCCGTATGGCTGTCAGGAAATAAATGAAAGAAATACGCGAAGCGGAAATAGTACGCGAAGTGCTTTTGGGGGATACCCAGGCATTTGGCTTGTTGGTGCGCAAATACCAAGGGCCGGTGTACAATCTCATGCTGCGCATGTCAGGCGATGCGGATATGGCAGCTGACCTCGCTCAGGAAGCCTTTACCCGTGCGTATGAGAAACTCGAGACGTTCAATCTGAGGAAACGGTTTTTTCCGTGGTTGTACTCGGTTTCTTTGAATCTGGCTCGAGACTGGCTTCGTAAGAGAGGCCGTGACATGCATGTGTTTGTCGCTGATGCGGCGGTCATGGTTCAGGCTGAGGATATAGGTTGATGTGCAGGCGGCGATACATGCCCGTCTGGATGGAGCCAAGGCGTTCAAGTTGGTGGAAAAGCTTGATTATAAATATAGGGAAGCATTGATTCTCAGGTATAAATATGACTTTTCCGTACGGGAAATAGCAGAAACTCTGGGAATTTCTGTAAGCAACGCAAAAATGCGTTTGAGCAGAGGGCTGGACATGGTTCGGCACCAATTCAACGAGGGTTCACATGACTGATGAACAAGTTAAAATATTGATGGAAGATGCCATTGTGGAAAGCATCCGGCGAGCTCCGGAAGCCGACGTACCCGAAGGTTTTTCAACTCGGGTCATGGGAGGACTGTCTCCGAAAACACCTTCTGTCTGGACTCGAATCTACCTGTGGCTGAACCGGCCGCAGGTCATGACTGTCCGACCATTCCATGCGATTCCTGTCCTGACGCTGGCAGTGGCCTTGCTGGCCTTTGCCTTTATTCAGACACGCCCGGTTCAAAACGAGGAAGACCTCAGGTTGGCGACTGTTCGATTTGTCATGTATGATGGTGAAATGTTGGCGCAAAATGTTTCAGTTGTCGGTTCCTTCAATGGATGGAAGGCAGATCGTTCTGTCATGTGGTATAGTGTTGAAGCGGGAGCTTGGATGCTGGAGGCTCAATTGCCGCCCGGCGATCATGAATATCTCTTTTTGGTCAACGGTGATAAGCTTATGCCTGATCCGTTGGCACCGCTGACGCGAGACGATGGCTTTGGAAACGTGAATTCCATCATGTTCGTGGTGGGGGACAATGAACAAGCTTTGTAGACTGGTCATCCTGAGTGTATGTTTATCGTGGGTCGTTTTCGGCGTACAGTCGGGATGGGCTGCTGGTGACACTTTTGCCCAAATAAGAGCACGAGCCTTGGAATGTGGGGTTCCATCAGAAAGTCTCGATGAGGTCGGCGCGCTGGTCCAGGCTAAAGCGATTCCTGACAAAGAGGGGGCCATGCTTGTTTCTCCGCTTTGCATCGCATGCGAGAAAGAATTGCCGGTTGGACCGTTGCAGGAAAAACTTGCTGAAGGCCTTGCAAAACAGGTCGCTCCTTTGCGTATTGTCCAAGCGCTGAATGACAAGCTCAAAGCATATGTCAATGCCCGGTTTCTGTTGAAGCGGCACATGCAATCGGTGTCCCCGGAAATTTTGGGAATCGTTGGCGAAGGGCTTGCCAGGAGCGTCCCCCAGCAGGATTTTGAAGCCTATGCAGCCGAATATCACTCTCAGCCGTCAGGACTTTTCCTGACTGGAGCGGAGATGGTTTCTCTACTCGGTCAGATCGGGTTTGATGCTGACCAGACACGTGCCATGCTTGAAGCCGGTTTTGCCTCGGGCGGGTTGACTCCGCAATGGAGGTATCTCGTACGAGTAGTTCTGGTAGCCAGACAGCGCGGTGTTTCGGATGATGCCATAGGCGAGGCTGCAGCTGCCGTCTTGTCTGAGAATGGGACTGTAAACGATGTTTCGGCCCGTCTCGGCTTTACCAGTCGCAGCCTGACTGGAAGATCGAAATCTCAATAGTATTATTAATTTGTGACCATGACCTTCGGGTCAAAGTATATCCTTGTTGAAGGACTATTTTAATCGCGACAATCCCATGGGAGTCCTTGAGTGAAAAGCTGCATATCGTTGTTGTTGGCGTTGACTGTGCTGTGCACGGCCGGTTGTGCCAAAGTTATTGGACCATACTACCTTGAACAGGAAAAGTATGCGGAGGGAATTGAGGTTCTTGGCGAGCGTTTTCGAGAGAATCCGGATGACGCTTCTTCAGCTTTTTATGTCGGACGATATTATTTGGCATTGAATAAGCCCGAGGAAGGGCTCCCCTATCTGGAAAAGGCCGTCTCATTGGCCCCGGATAACGCTGACTACGTATTTTGGACGGGTGTCGGATACTGGGCGATACTTGATTTTGAGCGGGAAGAAGCCGCTTACAAACAGGCTTTGCTCCTTGATCCAAAACATATTTCGGCCAACCTGTACCTTGGCCACGGATACGTGGACCGAGGAAAGTGGGCCAAAGCCCTTTCCCAGTATGACACGGTTCTTGCTCTGGATAAATATAACCCCGAAGCCCTGTATAACCGGGCTGTTGCACTGGAAGGACTGGGGAAGAAGACTGAGGAGATTGCGGCCTGGAAGAAGTTTCTTGAGTATTACCCTGATGGGAGTCTGGCCATGGAGGCCACGGCGCGACTCAATCTGCAAGGAGACTTCCTCTATCGCAATTTTATCATCGGAAAACGTAACGTTACGCTCAGGAGCATGACGTTCAAACCGGGAACAACATCTCTGGATGCCGACAGTCAGGCATCGCTGGATGTGTTGAGTGCCATGATGCTGGCCAATGAACAATTGACAGTACACATCGTGGCTTTTCAACAAGGTGATGCGGAGCGGGCAAAGGTGAACGCTAAAGCCGTGCGAGATTCTTTGCTGAACGGACATTCGGATATTGATCCAGCCAGGCTGCCTCTTAGCTGGTTTGGAACTGCCGAGTTGATCGATCTGGGTGAGAATACTTTTACCCTTGATCGTTCGGTGAAATTCATTACCGAAATAAAATAGTTATCGGAGAATATATCGTGTTTGAATCTATTAAGAAAATATATGTAGTATGCGCCGCATTGGTGCTTGTTATGTTGCTTGCCGCTCCTGGAGCGTTTGCACAGACTGATGAAGTTGACGCCGGCGATACGGATGTGGCTGTTGACGCCGCAGAAGCTGATGCTGATGATGAAACGCCTGCCTTTGCCAATCCGGCTCAGGCTGCCAAGGCCGATGCTCTGGCTGCTGCCGTAGCAGAAGTCAGCGCGCAGGCTGTTGCGGACGCCGAACAGGCTGTCAGTGATGCTGAAGCTGCCGTGGCCGAAGCTCAGGCCGCCGTCGATGCCGCTGAAGAAGATACTCAGGAAGAGACTGACGCTCTTGCAGCATTAGAGGTTGCCAATACCGCTTTGACTGCGGCTCAGACCTCAGCGGATGAAGCCATCGCCAGTGCAGCGTCAATTGATGTGGGCGCAATTGCTTCCATGCGCGCCGAGGATATGGGATGGGGTGAGATTGCCAAGGAATTGGGAGTGCATCCCAGTACATTGGGCCTGGGACACAAGCATCGGCAAAAGACGAAGAATGCAGGTGTTGAATCAAATCTTCAGGTTGCCGCAGTGAACGGTAAGGCCGTAAGCAAGACCAACCGCAATGTTAAATCCGGTGTGGCCGAGACTCCCGGCGTTTCCGGTGGTAAAGGGTCCAAGGCTGTCGGCTTGAGCCGTGCTTCCGCCAAGGCAAAGTCCGGAGCCAAGGGTTCCAAGTCCTCCAAGGGGGCTTCGTCTTCGGATGGCCGAGGTAATTCCGGAAACAAGGGCAACGGTAATTCCGGAAATAAAGGCAAAGGCAACTCCGGAAATAATGGTAAGGGCAACAATAAATAGTTTTTTTGGAACTGGTCAGTCCGATTGTTTAGCGGGGCTCGTCATAATGACGAGCCCTTTTTTTTGTTTGATTTCGTCTGGTCTTGTAAAATGTCATGAAAACAGGCTATTCTGCGGGCATCAATGGATCAATCAAGGTGTTTGTTTTTATGACGGAATTTTCGGCAAGCGATTTATTTGACGAGACATATCTGCAAATCAGCCACAATATTTTGGATAGTTTTCCAAAATTTCGCCCACCGGTTGATCTGTATGTCTATGACCCTGCTCTCGCGCAGGTGAAAAAATACCACAAGGCAGGGGCTCGTCTTGGGGTAAACAGGCAGACTGCGGTCGCCGGATTTGCTGTCGAAAACAGGCTGTTTCTGCTCAGGGATGATTATCGGGAGTATGCCAAGCACTTGAGCAAACGACTCGGGCTTTTGCTGGTTGAAGAAGGGTTCAGTCCCGTGGAGGTGGCGGAAATCTTTTTCATCGCTTTCCGGGACAGAATGGAACAATTCCTTGAACAGCCGCAGCAAAAAGTGCTTGAGTCGTTGGTCAAGGACATTGCCGTGTTGGCCGAATACCTCTGGATAGACCCTGGTCGGGTGGAGTTCCTGACCCGGACTCTGGACAAGGAATACAGTCTTGCTGTGCACTCCACCAATTCCATGTTCATTGGGTTGACTCTGCATGTGCATGCCGCAGGCAGGGCTGTGGAGAAAGAAGGGCTGGCCCGTGTGGCTCTGGGGTTGCTTCTGCACGATCTGGGTATGGTTCAGGTCCCTCGTTTTATCAGGGATAAAAAACAGTTTCTGGTGCGGCGTGACCGGGAATCAATCGAGAATCATATTGATGCAGGATTGAAGATGCTGCACCGCCTCAAGGTGACTGATCCTGTCGTGTTGGATTGTATGCGCCAGCATCATGAGCGTACTGATGGGAGTGGCTATCCGGACAGACGGTCCGGCAAGGATATCTCCATGACCGGGAAGTTGTGTGCAGTGGCAGATTCTTTTTCTGCCATGATAGGTGTCCGTCCGTATCGTTCCTCGAAGGATGTGACCGAGGCAGCCCTTGGCCTGATAGGGGACAGGGGGAAGTATGAACCGACGCTGATCAAACTGTTGAGCGAGGCTTTGGTTGAAGGCGGTTGGATGGTCGAGGCTGGAAAGCCGGTATAGACAGGGAGTGGTTTACTCTTGTGGTGGAGGATACTTTTGTCCAAGGATTCTAAATAGCAGGCCGATGAAGATGATCAGTGCAGTGACGAGTACGCCGGTCAGAATCCATTTGTTGTCATGTCCTACATCCAGAAACCATTTGCCGCGAATATAGTTGAGCTTTTTCACATCCATTCGTGCCCAGCCCTGGTGTAACAATGCGTTCAGATCGTTCCGGCCCTTGGCTGTGGCTACTCTTAATTGGCTGCTGTATGTTTCTTCGTACTTCAGCAACAGATCCTGGCCCTTGAATTCTCGCAGATAGAACACCGCAATAGGCTGGTCAGCGATAAAGGCCTTGATTTTGCCCGCCACGGCGGCTTGGATCATGTCCCGGGCCTGCGGAAAACTTTTTACCTGACGGCTTGACCACACTGTTTGCATGAAGAATTCGGCATACCCGCCTTTTACTACACCAATGGGACGACTGAGAAAGTCATTCCATGTCAGCCCCTTGGTTATGTATATGGCTGCCGACAGTCCCGTAATGGGTTCGCCGAAATCGAGAAAGGTCGCCCGTTCCATTGTGAAGAACAATCCTCCGTGGACATCTGCCTGACCGTTACGCACCCAGTCCATGGATTCTTTCCAACTGCCCAGTTTGAAGCTGATATCGATATTGTTGGCTTCACCGAAGTGCTTCCAGAAATCGATCAGATATCCTTGTGGAAGTCCTTGTTCATCTTTGTAGACAAGTGGTTCGTAGTTGGCATCGTGCGTTATGATCAATTTCTGTCTTTGCCCGGCCATGGATGGGGCAGACAGGATCATCAGCAGAACCATGATCGTTATACAATGGGACACAATGGCCATATGGGAGTATGGGCGGTAAAGCATACGTCGCTCCCTAGAGGAGGATGTACCCTTGTCCTGCGGTTCGCTCCGGGTTTTCAACCAGAGCCATGGCGGTCAGCATGGGTTTGAATCCGAACCGGGCATAAAACCCTTCCTTGCCCGGAACGGCCCACAAGACCACGTTGGGTGTCGCCAGCCGTTTGATCATGGCCTGTATCATCCTGGTTCCCAGATGTTTCCCCTGATAGTCGGGCAGCATGCAGAGATCATAAATCACGGATTGGTATACGCCGTCTGACAGGGCGCGGGCCATGCCGACGAGGTCGTCACCGTGCCATGCGAAACATACCAGATCACTGTTGCCGAAAGCTTTTTCGAGTTTGTGCGGTTCCCGGGAACTGAGCGGCGCGCGCTGCATGATATCGGCGGCAAGAGTCCAGTCTACGCCGGTCGTATCAAAGCGCAGTGCTATCTCATTATTCATGCCTGACTCCACCATGTTTTCATGCGGACTATTTCCCGATTGTCAGAAACCCGTGTGAGGGCATGCTGGAATGTCTCCATGCCGTTATCCGGCTCCCCCTGTGAACAGATAGCCTGATAGGTCTCACCGGCAAAGGATTCAGTGCGGAACTGAATGTCCAGCCCCATACATCTGTGTGATTCGATTAATTCCAATGGAACGGACTCCATGCAGAATTCAATGTATTTTACGTTGTTGACGTGCCCGTTGATGTCGATATCGGCGCGTCGTGCCTCTATGCCCGCAGCATGTTCACCGTGTTTGAGGCGGGTGACGGCCTTGGATGGAAAGACGATGGAGTGGTCATGGTTCGGGATGAATTTTGCATCCAGCACAGTCTCAGGGTTGTCCGGTCGATGGGTTTCAATATTGATGGTAGCCCATGAAGAAGTAGCGCGCCCTATGAGTCCGTTTTGGTCGTGGATGAGAAAGTCGCGCAGTGCGACAAGTCGTTCATTCTCCGAAGGCCATGTCAGAATACGGACTTGTTCCCCGAATCCCGGCATCCGGTCCATCATGACATGAAGCCGTGCCAATACCCAAAAATGTCCACTTTGTCGTAGGTCATGCAGTCCGAATCCGAGCGAGTCGGCATGTCGCGAGGCTGCATCCTGAAGATAATTGCAGACGGAGGTTATTGACACTCGACCATCTGGGCGAGGTTCATAGGACTGTACGTCGTAGTTGTGTTCGAGAGTGAGCGTGTTCGGTGCTGTCATGGCCTTTTTCCTTGTGTAATGAGGATGGCGTTTTGGAATATTTCCGTTTTTCCGCTTTCATTTATACAGGTGAAGGTGTCCGCACTGGCTAGATCTTATACTGTTTTATGAAGATCATGAGGGTGCTTATGTCCTGTTAATACTGCCATATGGGTGGCGACAATTGCTTTAAGGAACTCAGTGGCACCGAGTCTGAACAAATTGCTGTGGTTTGTCGAGAGGAAGAGCCGGTCGTTTCTTCCTGATGTATTCCGCGGTTGAATTTCCCCTCGATAGGAAGAGACGGAACCGTCTTAACCCGCAAGTATGTTATCATGCAGGTATGAGGGAGGGGTGGCCGTGAGCGGTTACGACATGAAATTCGCAACGCCTGTGAAAACGATCTGCGCCGCCATGGCCGAAAGGATCAACCCTGTGATCTTGGTGAGCACTGCAAGGCCCATGGAGCCGATGATGCGTTTCAGGGCCGGGGCGATAAAGAGCATCAGTCCTACGGTCAAACAGGCGGCTACCAGTGAAGCTGCACCCACCAACCTGTTGGTCGGGTCGCCAAGCTCTGCACCGAGAATGAGCAGCGTACCGATAGTGGCCGGTCCCACGGTAATGGGGATGGCCAGCGGCACTACGGCTATATCCGTGTCGTCTTCCGGCTCCGGACGGGCTCGCTTGCCGGATACCAGAGAAACGGCAGACAGGAACAGCAGGCTTCCCGCTCCAATGCGGAATCCATCCAGTGTAATGCCCAATGTCGAAAAGATGGGGTTTCCGGCAAAATACAGTATCAGTACAATAATCAACACGGAGATGGTTACGCGTACCGCCAGTTTCCGTTGTTCAGGCACGGACATGTCTTCGATGAACGACAGGAATACTGACAGCACGAAAAAAGGCGTCAGCAGAAAAAAGAGCTTGATATATAGAGATATAAAGAGATTTGTCACGACAGAAACTCCTGCGCTGAGCGCACACAAAATGTTTGGGAGATTTTCAGAAACACTTTTCAACAGGTTTCCGAGTTCTCGGAGAGACCGCCGGTAGCCATGCCGGAGGCACCTCTATTTTACTATTTTTTCAGCCAGTGCCCGACCTTGTTCTCCGCCGCCGGCCATGCGGGACAACTCATCCATGATGGCGTCAGTACCCAGCCTGTCACAACGGGTGTAGGTCTCACCGCCCAGCACTTCCTTCTTGATGAAGAAGTGGCGGTCGGCCTTGCTTGCCAGTTGCGGCCAGTGCGTGATGAGTAACATTTGCTGGCGGTCTGCAAGGGCGCGGAGTTTGCCGCCAACCGAGTTGAGTGTCAAGCCTCCAATCCCGGCATCGACTTCATCAAATATGAGAGAGGGGAGCGCTTCGTGATCCTTGGTGTTGTTGCCACGCATGGTGACCAATGCGAGCAGGAACCGGGAGAGTTCACCGCCGGAAGCTATCTTGTCGAGAGGCTGGGCCGGTTGGCCGGGGTTGGGTACCCACATGAGGCGTCCACGCATGTCATCGCAACCGGGATATAGTTCGCGTGCGTCGAACTCGAAATGCACCTTGATATGCTCGGAAAATCCGAGATCATATAATTCGTCTACGATGCGAATGGAAAGCTCTTTTGCCGCTTTTTTTCGGGCCTTGTTGACCTCGGCAAGTATCCCCTGAAGGCTGGTTGCTGCTGCGGCCTCTTCGCGGGACAGGTTTTTCATGTCCAGAGCACAGGCGTCGAGGAAGGAAAGGCTTTCATCTATCTCCGTCTTCATGGTGACGATGTCGTCCAGTCCTCGTTTCAGTTTGCGTTTGAGCTTGGCCAGTTCGAAAAGGCGTGCCTCAATGTCATCGAGACTCATGGGTTCGTCTTCATCCATGTCGCCAGGCCCTCGTCTGAGCCGCGAATCCAGATCGTGCAGTCGGATGCGCAGCTCCTCAATGGCCTCACGGTCTTCGTCGAACCCGGGGAAAAGCCGGGCGATGATTTCCATTTCGCGGGTGAGCAGCGTCATGTTGTCGAGCATGCCGATTTCGCCGTGCAGGATGTCCAGTGCATTTTGCAGACATTCGCCAGCACGTTCCCGGTCCTTGAGAATTTTTTTGCGCTCCTCAAGGTCGTTCTCTTCATCAGGCTGCGGGTCTACGGCGTCAATTTCCTTTTTCTGGTATTCGAGAAAATCACGCTGTTTTTCTATGTCGTCATATTTTTCGTTGAGATGATGCTTGCGTTCCAGCACGTCTTTAAGCACGGCGAGCCGCTCATTGCGTTGAGTCAGAAGGGACTGGTCAGGGATGAACGAATCAAGAATCTCCGACTGAAAAGCCGGGGAGAGAAGTTTCTGCTGTCCATGCTGACTGGTGTGTATGATGAGCTTTGAGCGCATGTCACGGATGGTCGGTTGGGAAGACAGTGCATCGTTGACGTAGACACGGCTGCGGCCCGTTTCGGCGGACAGTTCTCGACGAATGACGGTTTCGCCTTCGGGCAGCACGAACAGCGCTTCTACGGATGCCTTCTCGTTGCCGGGCCGGACCAGGTTTTTGTCCATGCGTTCGCCCATGAGAAAATCCACGGCTCGCATGATGAAAGATTTACCTGCACCAGTTTCACCCGTGAGTGTGTTTAACCCCGGAGAAAATTCCAGTTCGACATCTTCTATGAGGGCAAGATTCTTGATCCGCAGAAGTTCAAGCATGAGGCTCCAGCCTAGTAAAAAAGTATCGAGCGGTCCCGCGTAAGGTCTGTCACGGGCAACTCGTGTAAATAATCAAGGTAGCGACTGTCCTTATACACCAGTGCGGCCCTGCGGAAAAGAGGAACGTAGCGGTATGGGTCGAATGAACTTGTGCCTCCGTGCGGCCATTTCTTTTGCGGGTCGATATAGGGTGCGGCAAAGTTCAGAGCCTGCCGGATGGATGGGCCGACAGGGTCTGCCCAGTTCCAGAGATCAATATTCAGTCGTTCTCCCACACAGGCAAGAACTGCGTAAGCTTCAAGTGTTGAAAAGGTGGCGTTGCGTGATCGTGGCTGTTCCAGTTCATAGGGCATGGAGCCATCCGGCATGATCTGGCGCACGATACGCCGGCGTTCAGCCGTGCCGATGATGGAACGGGCTAGAGTCGTGTCACCTGTGTACATGGCGTACACCGCGACCTGTGCGTCAAACCATGTGCCGTGGTGGTCTCGGGAGAGAGCTTCGCGGCGTCCGAATTCGCTGTGCATGAGCCAGTGAGCGTATTTTGAAAACCATTTTTTTACCGTGCGGCTGGTTGCTTTGGACCAGGCCTGGGATGGTTCCAGGATTTGAGCCGCATCCACAACCCGGATCAGATCACGGGTCTCGATGATGCCGCTGTGATGCCCTTCTGCCACGCCCGGGCGAGAGTGTGCATAGAGCATGTTCGGTCTGGCGCGGGTTGAAGCGTCGCCGCACCACGCCCAGATGAGTGCCGTGCCGTGGCTTGCATATTTCTCGTTGCCGGTGAGATACCATGCCAGAGCGAGTGTCATGGAGTTTTTGGCCATGCGTGAAAGCCGGGAACGGTCATACGTATCTGTCGCTGCTTCAGGGTTGGCGTCCCCGTTTCGTTGGACGTACGGTAACTTGTTCCTGGTTTTTGGATTCGGCCACCAGTCCGGTGAGAGCGACCAGTAGTCTCGACGGTCATTGCTCGGGCCGGCTTTTTTCTTGAAAGTGACGGATTCGATCGATGCGTCCGCGGCGAGCTCAGCCTCGGCGATGAGTTGGTTGTAGGCGGGCAAGACCATGGGGTCGCGATGCATGACACGTTTTTTCGTCTGATACAGAACGGTTGGTGAGAGTACGATGGTTTCGGGCAGGTTGGGACCGGCGAAAGCCGGGGCAGCCAACAGGATGGCCATGAAAAGATGAGGTAGGTGTCGGGCAATGCCCCTGATCATTGTTTCAGCCTCGGGTCAAGCAGGTCACGCAGGGATTCACCGAGCAGATTGTAGCCGAGTACCGTGAACAGGATGGCGAGGCCGGGGAAGACTGACAGCCACCATGCGATGCCCAACACTTCCTTGCCTTCCATGAGTATGTTTCCCCAGGAGGCGTTGGGCGGCTGTACACCGAGGCCCAGAAACGACAGGGATGATTCGGTCAGGATGGCACCGGCGATGCCAAGGGTGGCGGATACAAGCACCGGGGCGATAGCATTGGGCATGATATGCAGGAAGATGATGCGGATTGGTCCGGCGCCAGTGGCTCGCGCAGCGAGCACGTAGTCACGTTCGCGAATGCTCAAGGTCTCGGCGCGTACCAATCGGGCTACGCCCATCCAACCGGTCAGGCCGATGACTATCATGATGTTGGTCAGACTCGGTTCAAGAAAGGCAATGACCGCCAGGATCAGGAAAAAGGATGGGAAGCAGAGCATGACATCGACGCCGCGCATGATGATTTCATCCACAAAACGACCGAAGTATCCAGCGGTCAGGCCGAGGACCAGGCCGATGGACGTGGCAATACCTACGGCGACAAAGCCTACCCAGAGTGAGACCCGTCCGCCGAACAGGATGCGTGAGAATACATCCCGGCCCAGTGCGTCCGTGCCCATGAGATGCGTCGGCGATGGCGGAAGGAGCAGGGCGTCTACATTGATAAGATTGGGGTCGAACGGTGCGAGCAAGGGAGCGAACACGGCGGCCAGAGACATGAGCCCCACGATGAGACAACCAACGATGAGCAGGGCATGCCGTGCCCATGGGGAAACGGGTTTCAGCGGCTTGCGTTTCATCGCTTGCCTCCCTGCCCTACGCGGATACGTGGATCAGCCAGGCCGTAGCCTATGTCGGCCAGAAGGTTGCCGATAAGTGTCAATACTGCGCCCAGAACAAGTGACCCCATGATGAGCGGATAGTCTCGGGACATGACCGCCTGATAGAAAAGTTGTCCGAGACCGGGCAGGGCAAAGATTGATTCGATGATGACAGAGCCGCCGATCAGTGCCGGAACCGACAGCCCGAGAATTGTGATGACCGGCATGAGTGCGTTACGCAGAGCATGCTTGAACAAGACCACGCGACTGGACAGCCCCTTTGCCCGTGCGGTCATGATGTAGTCCTGACGCAGGACTTCAAGCATGGATGATCGCATGAATCGGGACATGCCTGCCCATGAGCCGGAGGTGTAAATAAAAATAGGAAGGATGAGATGTTTGGTCACATCCCATAATTTCCCCATGGGTGACATGGTGTCGTATCCCATGGATGTCAGGCCGGAAATTGGCAGGATGGGCCAGGAAATACCGAGCCAGAGCATGAGCAGAAGGGCAAGCCAGAATCCGGGCATGGCAAAGCCGATGAATACGACCACGGTTGAGAGCTTGTCAAAGACACCTCCACGCCACCAGGCCGCAGTCACGCCTATGGGCACCGCTATGAGCAGGGTCAGGATCATGGAGGCCACGTTCATGCCGAATGTCAGTGGCAGTCGTTCCTTGATCTTGTCCCAGACCGGACGATGATCGCCGGACATGGACTGGCCGAAGTCGAGCTGAACCAGTCTTTTCAACCAGTTGGCATACTGAATGTGCAGTGGCTTATCCAGACCGTAGAGCTTTTCGAGCTGGGCGCGCGCTTCAATCCCGGCGTCAGGATTCAACGTGGTCTGAAGGTCCGTGGGCGACCCCGGGGCCAGATGAATGACCCAGAAGCTGATAACCGTGATGCCGAGAAACACCACGCCCACCCACAGCAGTTTGATAAGTATCCGTTTCAGAACTTGTGCCATCGATTCTCCATATAATTCCAACCGTCCGTTATTCTTACTGCAAGACGGGCCATGAATCAATGAACAACTCTCACACATCAATGAGATTTTCAGTTGACATTGCCCTCGCCCTTGGCTATTTACCCCTCCACCCAACAACGTGGGGCTGTAGCTCAGTTGGGAGAGCGCTTGAATGGCATTCAAGAGGTCGTGGGTTCAATTCCCTCCAGCTCCACCATCATATTTCTTAAGTAAAAGGACCGTTTAGCTTGATAGGCTATGCGGTCCTTTTTCTGTTTGTGGTGAACCAATTGGTCAACCGGTTGTTGACCAAGGTGTTTGAGATTACTGATTAAAGAGGTGTATGGGCTGTGTTTTAGGATGTGTGAGGCGGGGGTAGGGGAGCCTCAATGGTGAAACCACTGTACGTAAAGAGAGTGCATGCTCTCAGCTTTTCTTTTTGACTTTTTTGGGCCTTATGTACCACTTGCTGAATGGCCTATGTTCTCCAATGGAATGCCAGAAGTCAAAATCCCAAAAGGCTAATGCAGCTTCCTTGAATTTAGTAAAATGCTCTTTTCGTGGATACAATTCTACGCGTATGAGTGAGTGTGAGCCACTGTTTAGCGGCAAATCACTTTCTGTGCCGTAGGGCTTCAAGATGCCATGGCCCCTTTGGCACAAAGTCCTATAGCTGTCGCCATTGCCATGTTTGATAGAATTTGCGATCAATCGAAGCTCGTCTAAGCCCTCGTAAAATGGCATCTTTGTAAGGTCTGTAGAGTATGATTTGAACAGGTTGAGGATGTCAGTCCAGTTTCGTAGATAGTATTTGTCTGGCATGAGTTTGTACTCTTCATGGAGAAGCCAGTCTTTATTGATTTCATTTCGCAGATGATCCATCACCTGCTTTTCCCAGAGGTGATACAATCCAGAGATCGAAACTCCAATCATGTAGCCGTTTACCTCAGCAGCCTGAAGACATTGGCATATTATTTCATCATATTCGTCTGAAGGATCATAATACTCTGAGACGTATCGACCTTGATTGCGATGATCCATTTCTTGCTCTGCTCTTTCTTGCTCAGAGTCCCATGAGGCTATGCAAGTGAATAGACGATCTTCGATCCACTTACAGTATGCTTGAATTTCCTCTTTTTGATTTCGACAAACAAAGGCGTCCATATAGATGATTGGTTTGTTTGGCATAGGGCACAAGTACCACAACATAGAATGCTAAGCCAGTCGGGGCGATAATATGAAAAAGGGGTCAGGTCTCGACTTCTGAATTTCACCTTGCCGAAATTGGTCAACCATTTGGTCAACCAAATGCCTTTAACACACCTCCAACATCACTGATTTTCTGTTGACTTCAAAATAAAAAGTCTAAGTAATTCAACGCTTATGCAGCCGTCCTCGTGAATGGCATTCAAGAGGTCGTGGGTTCGATTCCCTCCAGCTCCACCACAAGAAAAATAAGGATTTCAAGTGAATACTTGGAATCCTTTTTTCGTGTCTTGGGGGCTGTTTTGAGAATATGTCCGCTATGTGTTCCTTTTTTTCGAAGCACTGGTTTGCCGCTCTTCATAATGAGCGGCCAGATTGTCCTGAATGACGTTTTCTCTCGCCGCTTCGAGATGGGAATAACGATCCGCCATGCGGAGCGTCTTGTGGCCAATCATTTCTTTGGCATGCTTGAGAGTCCCGCCAGCCATGATGATGTTTGAACAGTATGTGTGTCTGTTGTCATGGAAGTGGAAGTCGTTGAGGCCAAGTGAGTTACAAACACTTTTCCAGGCTGATTTGAACTCGCTCATTCTACTGCCGTCCAGATGCCCTACAACGAAATCTCCTTTGTTAGAGATTCCTCTGAGCTTTCGCATTTTGTTGATATGGGCTTTGCGTGCCAGCAGAGCCTTTCTGGTCCTGGGCATGATCCGGTGGACTCGCTCTACTTTGGTCTTGGTTCTATAGAATCGGATGATCCCAGTTTCGCCATAATTCAAAGTAATGTCAGACCATTGCAAATCCAACACTTCCTGCTTGCTTAAACCATGTTCGACGGCCAACAGGATTGCCAAAGGTAGGTAGTGCTTTGCGCGACCTTTGGAAGCACCTTTGAGTAGCTTTTCAACCATTTTCGGTTGCATGAATTGCTTTCGTTCATGGTTTTTTTCACTCAGGTACTTGATGCCGCTTGTTGGATCGTCTTTGATGGCCTTGGAGTCTATAGCCTTGGCAAAGACTTGCTTAAGAATGAACATTTGGCGATTTGCTAATGCCATGGAACGAGCGGCTGCAACATCTGCACGGTGTTCCAGCAGATCCTCTTTCGAGATCGTTCCTACAACCTTCTTGCCCCATTTCTTGAGCAATGGTTTGAGGAAACTGATGTAGCCTTTCAAGGTGGCACTACTTAGATCGCCTTCCTTGTGCCTACGCTGCCATTCGTGAACGCATTTGGATGCAATGCTGCCGAATGTCTGCGCCAGCTCATTCTTCTTATTCCGTCTTGGTTTGGGGAGCTTCCCTTCATCCAATAACGAGCGAAGCTTGTCGGCCTCCTGCATTGCAAGTGACTTGCGTCTGAATGTCGCATGATGATGCTTTTTCCCGGATTCAGGTTCCAGGTATTGAATTACGTAGCTTTTGCCTTTCTTACGTGGGCGTGTGGTGATGGTGACAGTTGCCATAGCTTAGTCCTTCCACGAGTATCCGCCCTTGCTTCTCCCTATTTGGTTTTCAATGAACTCAAGTACATCAGCGTATCGGATGAGCTTGCGCGAACGTACCAAAATTGAAGGGAGTTCGCCACTGTCCAGCATACGCGAAACAGTTGATCTGTGTACACGCAGTATGTCGGCTGTTTCTTGAATGTTGAGCAGTAATTTTTGAGTGTCCATAATCTTCTCCAAGCAGTTTCATTCACCCTGATATGCAGGGCGTGCATAGAAACTAGCGAGGAGAGACATATGAGTCTCGGACAGTTCAAATCTTATTTTTGTCCGGTCCGATGAAGCCCCCAGAAAAGCAGGTTGCGGCGAACAGCCTTTTCAAATGAGTGGGGAGACATATCTAAATCAGGATCAGTGAGTCCTAACCCTCTATCCTTGGCCGATTGGTCGAAGAGGTCCTGAACTTGTGGATAGGTGAGAGGTGAGCCGAGGTGTCTGGATAATCCATATAGAAGTGCTGCCAGGAAAGTTTTCACTTTAGTGACACTGAGTTTTCGGGGTGCGCCTTCAAGGGTTTTGATGAGTTGTTTGAATTCGGGGCTAGCTGGATCGGTCCCATGCTGGGCAAAATGGCGGGCAATTTTGGTGTCTCCAATAACCCGTTTATCTATTCGGAGTATCTTGTCCATTGCATCCAAATTTCCAAGCCTCGCTTTTCTGTAAAGCCCGGTTGGAGTTTCGAAATAATACAGCCAGCAGGGAAGAAATATTCGAAAAGTGAAAAAACCTTCATCCGAAAGTGGGAATTTCTCAGTTTCCGGATAATTATCCGAAAACAATAATTCCGAAATTAAAATTCCAACCGGATGTTCGAAAATCGAAATATCGTCGTTATTTAAGATGGTTACAATTTCACCGTTTTCAATTTCAAGTTTGTTGGATAATTCGGGAAAAACCAGAAAAATATTATCCAGCGAAATATCCAAAACTTTTCGATGCGATCGATAAAATTTCAGCCATTTGGATAAATCAATTTCGATTTGGAACTCATCCTGTGCCTGTTGAGCCGCCATCAGTGCTTGATGGAGGTTCTCCGCCACAGGTGCGATGTCAGGAGAGGCGAGGGCTTCGAGAAGGGGGATCATTGAGACTTAGTTCTTCTGGTGTGAGTTTAGTATGAGAGTGCTAACACCAAGCTTTATCTCTCCCTGAACGATTGTGCCATGGAAAGATAGATCGGCTTCATAAAGTAGCCGAGCAGAGTCTTGTTCCCTGTCTTGATGTCAGCCTGGACAGTCATGCCGGGAAGGACGAGGAGCTTTTTGTTGCCCTTGGTCAGGTGGTTGGCGTTCAGCGTCACGATACCCTTGTAATACACGCTGCCATCTTCCTCCACGATGGTGGTAGGTGAGATGGCGGTGAGAACGCCCTTGATGCCTCCGTAACGGGAATAATCATAGGCTGTAAATTTGACGGTTACAGTCTGTCCTTCTTCGATGTGGCCGACATCGCGAGAAGATATTTTGACTTCTGCTACCAGTTTGCGGCCTATGGGTACGAGTTCCATGACCGTTTCGCCGGGCTGGATGATCTCTCCTGCCGAGTTGATCTGGAGGTTGTGGATGACGCCATCTTCCGGCGCCTTGACCGACAACTGGTACACATCCATTTCGAATCGTTTGACGATTTCATCAATCTCTCTAGCTTCAGCCTCTACTGTGGCCAGTTCAGCCATCCAGCTTTCGAGTGCATCTTCCCGGAGTTTGACCAGACGGTTCCGACTTTCAGTGAGTTTCTCCCTCACCTGGATTCGCCGCACGGGGATTTGGTTGAGGTATTCTTGTACTTGTAGGAATTGGCGCTTGATGCCGAAGAATTCCGTCTTGCCGACCAGTTCTCGTTTGAAAAGTCCCTCGTAGGTATCGTACTCTTCTCGCATCAGCTGGTGTTGCTGGCGTAGTGTATTTTCCCTGTTGCCCAATTCCTTGAGCTCGGCTTCGTATTGGTTGATTTGATTTTTGAGAATCGCTTTAGAAACGTCCATGGCTTCGATTTTTTGTTTGTGCAAACGGGTCTGCTGGGCGGCTAGTTCAGCATATTTTTCCTCAATATCGGAGTAGGTTGGGTTGCGTCCGTCAATGAGTGCCTGGAGACGTTCCTTGCGAAGAGCAAGGGTGGTCTGACGGACAAGTTGCTGATCAAGGTTGGATACGGAAACCGTGGGGTCGAGGGTGATGAGGTCTTGTCCCTTCTTTACCGCTTCGCCTTCAGTAACCAGAATGGCTGACACCATGCCGCCGTCTTCGCTTTGCACGCGCTTAATCTGCCCGGATGGGGTGATTTTGCCTGATGAAACCGCGACTTCGTCGATGCGGGTGATGGATGCCCAGGTGACAAAGGCCGCGATGACCAGAGTCAGCGTGAGGATAACGTAGCGCACGAGACGTGGTACGCCGGTTTCTTCCAACAGCAGAGCTTGGGAGAGATGCATGGATTGTCGTTTGTTGACGCGAATTTTTCCTTTTGTAGGGCTCATGGCAGCATCCTTGTCAGCATTTATATTCTTCCGGGAGGAGAGGCAGCACTTCGTCCGGCGGGCCGAACATACGTACACGGCCTCGTTCCATCCACATGATTTTATCCGCTTTTTTCAGGTAGGCGGCATGGTTGGTCACCGTGATGATCGTTGAATGACCTCTAGCTTCCTCCAGTATATTCAGAAATACATCTCGCTCTTCAAAGCTGGGCCGTTCCATTGCTTCGTCCAGCAGGAGCAGAGGGGCGGGGCTGACCAGAGTTCTGGCCAGGTTCAGTTTCTTGAGGAATGATATGGGCATCAGTTTCATCTGGTAGTCGCCAATGCGGGTATGGATGCCGTTTTCCAAAGCCTCCACTTCATCAAGCACTCCTGCCTTGAGGCAGGCGTCTTGCAATTCGCCGTCCGGGGCTACCGGGTTGATCAGGCGCAGGTTCTGGGCAATGGTGCCATAGAAGAATTGGGGGGTCTGCGGAGCATACCCTACGGACCGGCGAAGCGAGAGCGGGTCCATTTGCCGGATGCTGGTGTGGTCCAGCGTAATGCGGCCTGCCTGAGGGCGGTATAAGCCCATTATCAGTTTTAGTATGGTGGATTTCCCGGCCCCGTCATGCCCTGCGATGGCGAGCGTTTCGCCATGCTTGACCTCGAAGCTGACGCCGAGCAGGGCGGGTTGAGCATCGCGCATGTAGCGGATGGAGACCTGAGAGAACCTGACGTCGCCACGCATTTTCCGATTCAGGGTGAGTAGTGATTCCGTGTGCTGTTCGATGTCGAGATTCATGAGTCTGTCCACCTGGCGCACACTTTTGTTGATGCGTTCAACCTGAAGCATGACCACGAAGCCGGAACGCAGGGGAGCGAGGACTCGCCAGACCAGAATCATGCAGGCCACCAACGCGCCCATGGTCATCTCCCTGGCCAGGACGTTGTTGACAGACAAGGCCATGGTGGCAACACCGGCACCCATAATCAGGGTGTTGGTCAGCACATTGATCTGGGATGCGAGCTGGGAGGACCGGAAAGAGTTGGCCGCACACTCAGCCGAAAGCTGGCGATACCGATTTTCCCATATGATCGGGGCGGAGGTCTGCTTGATGGCCCGCATCTTGGTCAGCATCTCCATGACCAGTTCCTGTTTTGCTGCTCCCGCCTTGGCCACCTGCTCGTTGGCCCGTTTGACCAAAGGGAGATATATGGCGGCCAGGACACCGAAGAGGATGATGGCTATTATCGGGACAGCAACCACGGAACCACCGAGGACCCACATGGCGCCGACCAGCAGGGTGATGAATGGGATTTCCATTACCGCGACAAAAGCCTGGCCCGAGAAAAAGTCCCTGACCGTGTCGAAATCCTTGATTCGGGAAGCCTGTGCGCCGATGGAAGCTGATTCGGTGTAAGCGGGGGGCATGTAGAGAATGCGGCGGAATACTTCGTTGCCGACAATGTTCCCCAGGCGGGCAGCGATGAATCCGAGAATGCCGGAGCGGATCAGACGCAGGCCGAAATCGCTCAAAATGAAAACAAGTACGCCGATGACGATGTACGCCAGAGTGACGTTGTTTTCGAAAAAGGGCATCTGGTCATAAATGGTCATTATGAACAGAGGGAGGGTCAGTGCCAGAACGCTGAGCATGAAAGAGACAAGCAGGCCTTGTTTCAGCGGCTTTTTGAACCGGGCAAGAACCTTTCTGAACCATTCCTTCTGCTGGCGGTGCAGGGAGTGGCCTCGTGTATCCACTTGTGCGAAAAAAAATGCAGTGCCGTTTTGTGAATCAGGAGTTATTTCAATATAGGCTTCTTTTTCAGGGTCAAAGGCAAGCACGGTGGCTCCATCACCTTTGGATAAAATTTGGGTTTTTCCATCGTCTGTCACGAACAGGCAGGGGAGCATGCGGTCATCAAGGTGGTCCAGCCGGGTTTCCATGGACCGGCTGCCGAACTTGAGGTTGGCCATGACGTTCAGCAGGTCCGATAGATCCAGGCTGTCGCTCAGATGCGGCATGGCTTCGGCTAGGTGAACAACACTGCCTCTCCACCCCAGCGAATCGAGCAGAGGGGGGATGCAGGGGCCAAGGCCGCCGGGCAGGTTGAATTCTGATGACGTGACAGGATTTGCCATCTATTCCCCCACACGCATGCGATCCGTCTTGCCCAGGACGAATGTCTCGTAGTCGATG
Organism: uncultured Pseudodesulfovibrio sp.; assembly: GCF_963675635.1. Taxonomy (NCBI): domain Bacteria; kingdom Pseudomonadati; phylum Thermodesulfobacteriota; class Desulfovibrionia; order Desulfovibrionales; family Desulfovibrionaceae; genus Pseudodesulfovibrio; species uncultured Pseudodesulfovibrio sp. The sequence continues at coordinate 3,502,873 of NZ_OY776488.1, forward strand.
CCGTTAATGTGGTTGACCCACCAATCCAAAATGGAGAGCTTGAGACCGGAGACCATTTGCAGTCGACCACGCTTGAAATCGTTGTAATGCTCTTCGACCATGCCCAGGAAAATGGAGTGTTGTTCAAGATGGTGAACCATCAAGGGGCTTTCCATCTTCTGCATGATCCGCGTTTCCCGCTGGAAGTGAATGTCCGCATAGTCGAGCAGCTTTTCGAATATTTCTTCACCCCTGTGCAGGTTTTCGAATGACACGTCGCGGTTGCTGAGGGCCTGAATGATGAGATTGAGGTCAAGGGCATACTGGGTGAACTTGCGATGATCTTCATCTACCGCATGGATGCCGATTGTTTGCACGATGCCGGAAACATCATCCCATATGCGGGCTGATTGCAAAACCCAGCGCGTCCAGGCCTGCTCATTGCGGGATATGTCCTTGCCCTGTGTCAGAAGCATTGATCCGGCTCCATCTGTACGAGTTTTTCGTCCACAATCTGATATATGACGTCCGCCATGTTCAGCATGGGAGGGCTGGATGTCGCCATGACCATGGTGCAATTGCCCTTGAGTTTTTTCATGAGCCAGAGAAAGAGTTGCTCGCTGTCCGAGTCCATGGCGTCGTTGACCTTGTCCATAAGGATGATTCGCGGCCGGATAGTCAGAGAGCGGGCGAGACATATTCGCTGGACAATCCCTGTGGGCAGGAATTCATAGAGTCTGTTGCCGACGACGGTTTCATAGCCCAGCGGGAGATCTGACAGAACCTCATCCAACCTGAGCAGGGCCGCCGCATCCATGGCCGCGTCCCGGTGTGCCGGATTAAACAGGGTGAGGTTGTCGAAAATCGTGCCGTTGAAAAGCGTGCCTTGTTGCGGGATGTATTCGATGCGTCCCTTGAAATCATTATGGCATATCTCCGCCATGTCATTGTTGTCGATGAGCACCTTGCCGGAAGTGGGTGCGATCATGCCGTACATGAGGTTGAGCAGGGTCGACGTTCCCTTTGAGCCCTGGGAATGCAGGCAGACGAATTGTCCCGGCTCGATAGTCAGTTTGACGTTGTCGAGTATCTTGGCGGTGCTTTGATCATAGCGGAAAGTGACGTCCGCAAGCTCAATGCGGCCTTCGATCTCACTAGGCAGGCATGGGGCCGTGGCGTCATATTCCTGCTTGAGTTCAGCGACTCCCTTGATTTGTTCTTTGGCGATTTCAATGTCTGCGTGACGAACCCAGAAAGAAGCGAGACTCTTGAATGGCTGGAAGAATCGTCCGCTGAGCAGGGTGCATGCAGCGAGACTACCCAGCGTCATGTTGCCGCCGATGGCAAGGCTTCCGCCCACGAAAAGAACGCCGAAGAGGATGATCTGGGAAAACATGGTGCCCAGGCTCACTGGCAAATTACCCACAAAGATGACGTCATAGTCGCTTTTGGCCGTTTCAGTGCCGAGCCGCTCATGACGCCTGAGCATGGACTCCTCAAGAGTTATGGACTTGATGGTGTGAATGCCGCCCAAAGACTCCACCAGGAAATTGTATCGGCGATCCCCCAGAGTCTTTTGTTGCATGCGATTCGTGCTGTAGCGCCGCTTGATGATGGTGATGAGGAGAAGGAAAACCATGGTGACAGCACCTATGTAGGCCGCCACGGTCCAACCGCTGAGAAAAGCGATGACAGCCATGAACAGGAAGGCAAATGGCAGGTCGAGGAGGAGCTGAAATGCTTGTCCCGCGTAATAGGTGCGCAGGGCATTTACCGAACGCAATCGGTCCAGGTGAACGCCCGCTCCATCTCTTTCGAAATCTTCGAGGTGGCAGTTGAGCCACCGGGCCACGCAACCATGGGCGATTTCATGCTCGAAACGGGCGGATATCCAGTTGGTGACTGTGGTGCGGCATAAGCGCAAAATGGACTCCAGCACCAGTGCGCAGCCGAAACCTATGACCAGCCACAAGAGTGTGTTGGTGGCCCTGGTCGGAACGATGCGGTCATAGACCTGCATCAAAATGATGGGCAAGGCGAGGGAGAGGACGTTGATCCCCACGGAAGCGAGAAAGAGATCGAAGGAGCTGCGCAGGAAAAGTGGCAATCCTGCAATATCCCTGATCAGCCCCCGTGGGCGTTTAAAATAAGATAAATCCATCGCGTTTCCGGGTTGTCGAGTTCGTTTTTTCTTTAACTATAGGGAAAATGGAATAATTTTGCGATGATAAAAAAATGCGCACTCGTCTTTTTTATGACGGGTGCGCATTGTTGCATTGTCACTACCAATCTGACTGGTCAGGGAAATCCTCGGCATCCTGATCAAAGGCATCAAGAGTGTCGCCGTTGTCGGCCCCTTCCTGGTCGTCGAGTTCGTCCTTGCCACGGCCACGGCCTTTGCCGCCCTTGTCGTCGTTTTCGACTTCGTCGGCCCAGCCGTTTTCGCTTATGGAGTCTGGACCGTTGTCCATGGAATCATCGGATTCCGTCATGTCGGTCCAACTGCCGCCCTGACCCGATCCTTCGTCTTCATCGAACAGGAAGAAATTGTTTTCCAGAGTATCGTCCCCGCCACCGTCATCCACGCGTTCGTCGTAGAAACGATGGTCCTCGGTGACACCGGGAGGTGCGTCGTCCAGGCCGTTGCCCAGTCCCATATTTCCCTTGGGACCACCTTGCTCCGAGCCACCATTGTCAGCTGCATCCTCTGACTCCTGCTCGCCAGCCTTGCCTTGGTCCGGGCCGTCTTCGACCTGGCCCCAGCGATTGCCCGGCTTTTCGTCGTTGTCGGTCTCGCTGTCTTTGTCCCGATTTTCATCGGGGCCCGGAGCCGTCCCCGGCTCCGGTTCGGGAGTCGGTGAAGGCTCAGGTTCCGGCTCCGGTTCGGGAGTCGGTGAAGGCTCAGGTTCCGGCTCCGGTTCGGGAGTCGGTGAAGGCTCAGGTTCCGGCTCCGGTTCGGGAGTCGGTGAAGGCTCAGGTTCCGGCTCCGGTTCGGGAGTCGGTGAAGGCTCAGGTTCCGGCTCCGGTTCGGGAGTCGGTGAAGGCTCAGGTTCCGGCTCCGGTTCGGGAGTCGGTGAAGGCTCAGGTTCCGGCTCCGGTTCGGGAGTCGGTGAAGGCTCAGGTTCCGGCTCCGGTTCGGGAGTCGGTGAAGGCTCAGGTTCCGGCTCCGGTTCGGGAGTCGGTGAAGGCTCAGGTTCCGGCTCCGGTTCGGGAGTCGGTGAAGGCTCAGGTTCCGGCTCCGGTTCGGGAGTCGGTGAAGGCTCAGGTTCCGGCTCCGGTTCGGGAGTCGGTGAAGGCTCAGGTTCCGGCTCCGGTTCGGGAGTCGGTGAAGGCTCAGGTTCCGGCTCCGGTTCGGGAGTCGGTGAAGGCTCAGGTTCCGGCTCCGGTTCGGGAGTCGGTGAAGGCTCAGGTTCCGGCTCCGGTTCGGGAGTCGGTGAAGGCTCAGGTTCCGGCTCCGGTTCGGGAGTCGGTGAAGGCTCAGGTTCCGGCTCCGGTTCGGGAGTCGGTGAAGGCTCAGGTTCCGGCTCCGGTTCGGGAGTCGGTGAAGGCTCAGGTTCCGGCTCCGGTTCGGGAGTCGGTGAAGGCTCAGGTTCCGGCTCCGGTTCGGGAGTCGGTGAAGGCTCAGGTTCCGGCTCCGGTTCGGGAGTCGGTGAAGGCTCAGGTTCCGGCTCCGGTTCGGGAGTCGGTGAAGGCTCAGGTTCCGGCTCCGGTTCGGGAGTCGGTGAAGGCTCAGGTTCCGGCTCCGGTTCGGGAGTCGGTGAAGGCTCAGGTTCCGGCTCCGGTTCGGGAGTCGGTGAAGGCTCAGGTTCCGGCTCCGGTTCGGGAGTCGGTGAAGGCTCAGGTTCCGGCTCCGGTTCGGGAGTCGGTGAAGGCTCAGGTTCCGGCTCCGGTTCGGGAGTCGGTGAAGGCTCAGGTTCCGGCTCCGGTTCGGGAGTCGGTGAAGGCTCAGGTTCCGGCTCCGGTTCGGGAGTCGGTGAAGGCTCAGGTTCCGGCTCCGGTTCGGGAGTCGGTGAAGGCTCAGGTTCCGGCTCCGGTTCGGGAGTCGGTGAAGGCTCAGTCCGGCTCCGGTTCGGGAGTCGGTGCAGGCTCAGGTTTGGAAAGAACGCTGCCTTCGCTTTCCTCTTCTTCGTTGTTTTTTGAAGTAGCTGTCTCGGAATCTCTATCGGACAGTGTGTCATCGTCAGTGACTGATGTAGGTTCAGATGTTGATTCGGACTCGAAATTCGTATCTGTTGCAACTGTTTCCTCTTCGCCAGCTAGAGAGATTCCACTAGAGGTGGTTGAAGCAACATTTTCTCCGGTTTGCTCCGTAGGTGCTTCTACATCTGGAGATATTCGACGGCTTCCGGCAGATCTGGGAATGTTGGGGGAGGGCGTTTCCGGCTGGATAATGTCGCCTGTAGAAAAATCTATTCCCTGGGGAAACTCCGCATTTGTTTCTGAGGAAGAGTCTGGTTCATGCCTTCCGTCCGATAATTCTGTATCGCCTTCATAGGCAAACGGTATATCCTCGGATATGGATCGTTCCCCGGTTTGTTCTTCCTTTGTTGAAGTTGCATCGTCTCTGGTAGTACCAGTCAAAATTGTTCCAGCAAGATCAGATGCATCGAGTCCTTGACTATCAACGTCTTTGACCCCAGCCTGCTCATCGGCTGAAAGGTCTTTTTCTTCAGCGTCTTGCAGAACAGTCAGTTCATCAAGTTCTTGTTGCTTTTCATTCCGATCTTGATCATCAGCCATGATATTTCCTTGGCCAAAAATGTGGTATATTGCTTAAAGACTAACACCGCTCAACATGCGCGGACAATGAGATTCTATGTCTTTGATTCAATGTAGTAATTGTTCTCGACTTTAGCAAGTGTGGACCTTGAGATGTCTACTTGTGTCCGTTATTTGTTCCTTTTCATTTTCACGTTCTGTATAACTAGTTGGAATTATTCACCGCATGCACGTGAAGCACAGTATGGTGAAGTGGGAAACAAAAGGCGGATACTCGTTTTTATTATAGATGGTTATTATATTCTTTGTGACAAATCAGCCATTGAATGGCATTCAAGAGGTCGTGGGTTCGATTCCCTCCAGCTCCACCAATGATTATAAAGGCTTAGAAGGTTTTCCTTCTAAGCCTTTTTTCGTGGAATATACAAAAAAATATACAAATTGTCGGAGGTGGCTGATCTGTCAATCTCAAAAATGCTGCCATGGTCCAACAAAGTGGACCCACTTCTCAAACCTCCTTGGACTTTAAACTTAATGTGTTGCCTTGCTGTAAACCCTCTCGCCCTTTGATTCGTCTCTCGGTAATTAATCACCACTGCAATACGCTTGTCCGGGTTTTCCCGGACAGACAAAAATTCTCCGAGTGTTTAGGAATACTTCTGTCGGCCGATACTCAGCCGAAGTCGCAGCAGCGCTGATATTCTGCTCGGCTCTTTAGTGGAGGTTTCTTCGACGCGAAAATGAAATCATGCGTGCCGACAATTTGGATGATTTATGCATTGCAACCCAATTGGTCAGCCTTGGAGAGAATCGATGTCTATGTCCCTATTGCGTTCCGTGTTGTCTGTTGGTCTGTCTTTAGCCCTCTGGGGTGCGCCTGGCATTGCCATGGCTTTGTCTGCGGGAGCGACAAGTATTAACGGTCATAGTTCTGTTGGAAATTTCTATCATACTGTTAACCTCTTCGATGCAGGGGAAATAATTACTGTTACCGTCGACAATCCTGTTGGGGCAACGAGCGCTGCCGCTTCTTTGATGAGCGGTGCTGGCAATGTTTCTCAAATTTCGAACTCGTTTCCTGCCGTGCTCACGCTGACTGTTCCATCGACTGGTGTATTTACGTTTATTGTTTCAACAGCTGGCGGGAACGCGCGCATATCAATAGCCGTGGCTGAGCCAAATCCTGCCAGTGCTGCTGATAATGCCGATGCTTTTTCCAACACCGTTGCCTCTGCCTCCAGAGGACAAACTTCCGTCATAACGGGCAACATCATGTCCCGGACCGCAACGGCCTCTTTTGGTGCTCCGCCGCAGGAAGGGCGAGGTAGGAATTTGGCGTCATCATTCAATAAAGGTTCTCTTTATCAAAGGGGCGAGCAGCATGAAGCCAGAGAAATGTCCATCAAGGAACTGGCGCAGTTCGCCACCTTCAATACGTCACAAAGTGTGGCTGCGGCGGCTGATGGCGGCGTCTCCGGCATAGAACAGCGACGTGGTATCCTTACAAGTGACCCTTTCACCATTTGGGGGCATGCGTCTTTTACGTCTGCCGATAACGATTTCAACAAGGGCGGGGATGACAGACGGTACAATGGTAATGTATGGGGCTACAGCCTCGGTGCAGACTACCGTTTTCATGAAAAAGTCATTGCCGGTCTTTCTGTCGGCTACACTGATACAGATATTACGACCAGCTACAACTCCGGCAAGTATGAAGAACAGAGTTGGAACTTCTCACCCTATGTCATGTACGAACCTGTCGATGGCGCACTGATTTCGTTTATTGCAGGGTATAGTTTTGGTGACGTTGACCGCAAGCGGAACTCCACTGTCACTGGAAACACCGACAGTGACATGTGGTATACGGCACTGGAAGGCGAGTACAGGATGCAGCCGTCCGACTCCATTCCTCTGGAGTTGACTGCGAGACTTGGTTACCTGTTGTCGGAAAAAACGCTTGATTCCTTTACCGAAAGCGATGGAGCCCGTGTCGGCGAGTCCACTGCTGACACCAGCCAGATCAAACCCGGAGTTGAAGTCGCCTACAGCTTCAATGCACAGGGGATGACCTTGCAACCTTTCGTCAAGGCCGACTACATTCATGACTTTGTCGATGAAATCAACGATGACAGCAATGCGCTCAATCTCGGTGGTGGTTTGCGGGTCCTATCCGGCGAAACCGGATTGTCCGGCGTGATCGAAGGTGAACGCCAGTTTTGCAGAGATGACTACTCCGAATACACCATCAAAGGACTTCTCGCCTACAACTTCGCCTTGAATGGCGATGACGGCAACCAGATGGGCACTCTGGCTCCTTTCGTGAACTCCAACCTGGATGCCGACGGTGGGCAGGTCTTCGGAGCCGGGCTGAAGTTCACAAGCGCAGACAGCGTCATAAGCTGCGAGCTTGATGCAACGCACACCATGTCGTCTGATAATGCTGGTGATACCGGCGCCAAGCTGATGTTTGAACTGGCCTATTAAGGCCATCAAATGAGGCTGTCCTATTTCGATTTCAGCGTTTGAGGGACACCTTACTAAATTATACAATACTTACGTCTACTGATCGTGTTCGTAGACCGCGTCATGAATGGCATTCAAGAGGTCGTGGGTTCGATTCCCTCCAGCTCCACCACAATAAAGTTAAGGATTTCAGATAATTATCCGAGGCCCTTTTTCTTTGGTTCGGGGCTGGAAAAGGGTTTTGTGTCCTAAATATGTCCTAAATATGTCCTAAATGGAATTTTTAGGTGTTTTGGTAGTGGGCTGTCAGTGTAAGCTGACACCTAAGTTGAGAAAACGGGCCACTTAAGTTGAGAAACTTAGGTGGCCCATTTTTTTTGTTTGGCACGGTGGGTGCTGTTTAAGAGTCCCTTGGTTTACATGATGGAGCCTTGCCAAGATCAGCTCGTCGACTGACCTACCTCCTTCAATGGTCAATACACCTAACATTCAGGCTGGACCAGTTTTCGGGAGACAGGTCAGAGGTCGTGGGTTCGATTCCCTCCAGCTCCACCAATGGGTTTAACGGCTTAGAAGGTTTTTCCTTCTGAGTCTTTTTTGTGAAAAACACAAAAATAGACCCATGAAATCGGGAGGATGATGCATGAGGTTTTTTTGGTGGCGAAGAGTACTCGGCTCAGTGGCCCGAACAAGGTGGAACCTCCTCCGGTTGCCAGTGTAGAAAAAAAGAACTGGCATAATCTTTCCGAGTTGTCTTAGTGTTGAAAGTGAGGAGGATTGCCATGAGTTCTGACATCAGGGATATAGTTCGCTACTACCTCCCGAAGTTTCCGATCAATCGTGTCAGGAGATGTCTGACCGATACCACTGATTTTACCTCCATTGACTATGGTGATGTCATTCATGTGGGTGATCTTCATTATATGGTACTCCGAGATGAGGCTGAACGACGGTTCGGCCTCGAGGATTTCAAGTTTTGGGTTAAGCGGTGTAAATGTCTTGAAACCGGTGAGTCCGCCATACTCAAACTTGTGTTCCACGAAGAGTTCGTTCAGCGGTTGGGTCCTGTATCCATTCGCAGTTTCCGCAGTGAAACCAAGGAAGCACGTATCCTGGAACTGGTAAAAAACGATCCCCGATTCATGCACGGTTTCTCGGTGCTCGACGAAGTGGGTAATTTGGTCCGGGTGCTCAAGGTTATCAGGGGCAGGCGGTTCGACATGGCTGTTCAGAGACTGTCCGGCGGCCATCGGGAATACTTCGATTCAGGCCTGCGAAACATGCTTGAACTCTTCATTTCCGGATGCGAGGGGATCGCTTTCCTCCACGATCATGATGAACTGCACGGCGATGTGCGGCGCGACCACCTCTGGTTTGAGCCCAGCGCAGGCACGGTCCGCTGGATCGATTTCGACTACGCCTATGAGTCCAGCGCCAATCCGTTTGCTCTGGATCTCTTCGGACTGGGGAATGTCCTGCTCTTTGTCGTGGGCAAGCAGATATATACCCCGGGGGTTTTCAACGGCATGGAGGGGGAAGATTCCATTGTGCCGAACGATTTTTCCCTCATTTACAAGAATAGGCTCGTTAACCTGCGACGTCTGTTTCCGTATATCCCCGAAAGTCTCAACAGGGTGCTCATGCATTTCGCAGCCGGAGCCAGGGTCTATTACGAATCCGTCAATGAATTCCTGGATGATCTGCGGCCCTGTCTTGATGAACTGCCAATCCAGAAGGAGGAATCATGAACTTCAAAAAGATACTGCTGGCGGTTGATGCAAGTGAAAACGCCATGCGCGCTGTAGAGTACGTCGGCCACATTGCAGCCGGATGCGACGGTTTTGAGGTGCAGATTCACTGCATTGAGCGGCTGCCTCACCGGGATATATATCCGGACGAGACTGCCTGGAAGGATGGCTGCCAAGCGACACGCGCGGAACTCACGCAATTCATGGAAACAGCCCGGCAGAACCTCGTGCAGCGGGGCGTGCCTCAAGACAAGGTCACAGACCGTTACGTCATAAGCTGTCAATCTCCATTCAAGGATATGAAGCCAGCCTGTAGCAGGGGCACTGGTGTGGCTCAGGAAATCCTGGCGGAAGTCGAGTCGGGAGGCTTCGGCACCGTAGTGGTTGGACGTCGTGGCGTGTCCAAGGAAGAAGAATTCATTTTTGGTTCTGTATCCAACAAAATCGTCCATTCGGCCAAGAATTGTACGGTCTGGGTGGTCTCGTAAGCAGGAAACACAATGGCTTCGGTGCGCGAATTGGTGGAAAGGTTCCAACCCGAACTCGTCCTTCGTCGTTTTGGGCGTGTGGTCGATGATACTTCCGAATTCATGTCCATCGGCCCGGGTGACGTCATTGCCGTGAACGGCTGCAACTACCTTGTTCACAGGGATGCGGTTGAAAGGGGAAGTGCATACAAGGACACCAAGTTCTGGGTTAAAAAATGCATGGAACTTGAGACAGGCGCTCCCAAATTGCTCAAGCTCGTGTTTCATGAGAGCTTTTACCTGCAATACGGAAATATGCGCATCAAATGCTACCGCAGTCCGCACAAGGAAGCACGCATGCTCGACAGGGTGCATGGCGATATGCGGTATATGCAGGGCTGCTCCGTCCGCGACACGGCGGGTAATCTCGTCCGGATTATTGATATCATCTCCGGCAAGCGTATCGACCTTGTGCTGGCCTCCATCAAGGTCGATCATGCCGAGTATTTCAAGAACCATTTCCCGTATTTTTTCAGGCAGTTTATCGGGGCCTGTCAGGCCATTTCCGATCTGCACGCACAGGATGAGGTCCACGGCGACATCAATCTCGATCATCTCATGCGTGAACACACGACCAACGACCTTCGATGGATCGATTTCGACTACGCATACGGGGTCTGCGCCAACCCGTTTGCTTTGGACCTTTTCGGTCTGGGCCGAATTCTAGCCTGTATCACCGGCAAACAACTGTATACCAACCACAACCTGCGGGAAGCGGGCTTCGTCGATTCTCCTTCCCTGTGTCCCGCCGACTTCTCCTGCGTGCGTAAGAATGAGGTCATGAATCTGCGCGCGCTTTTTCCCTATGTTCCCGAGTTCCTCAATCGAATCCTTCTCCATTTTTCCCAGGGAGCGGAAATCGGCTACGACTCCGTTGAAGAACTCATTGAGGATATGCAGGCCGTAAAGCTGTGACGTCGACGTCGGTTTTTGGGGGTTGGTGAACGGATCGCTGTTGTCGGTATCGGAATTGCTCTGGCTGATGTAATAAAATCATGTTGAGCAATCCTCTCAATCTGCTACCTTTGTCGTAAGATTGGAGGTTTTTTATGACAATATCCCCATTCGACACCGCTATACGGCATGTGCGGGCTGCGTCATCCGGCGAGCACTCGCAGTCTGGTCAGCCGTCCGCGACTCCCAATTTGCTCATCCCCCTGGCCAAACCTTCCAAGGCCGGGGCCGGGCTGGATTTCATCACCCATTTTTTTACCAACAAAGCCACGATTCAGTTGACTCTCATGCATATTCCACCTTCCCAGGCCGCGGTTTGGGTCGAGGAAACGAATTTTGAAAGTGTGGATTTGCTGGATATGCGAATCAAGACAGCCGACAGGCAAGGAAAGGCCATTGTCGAGCACGCCGGTCGCAAGCTTCGGGCAGCCGGTTTCCCGGCTGAAAACATCAAGGAAAAAGTCGCTCCGCCCCAGATGAGTAAGGCCAAGGATATCATACGCGAGGCCAGCAAAGGGTTATACGACGCTGTGGTCCTGGGGCGTCGCGTTCATGAGGGGCTGGCCGAGATCATGGACCAGTCCGTGTGCCGCGAGCTGTTGGAAGGACTCTCACACGCCATCAGTTTTCCGCTCTGGCTGTGTCGGTTGCCCGAACCCGGACGCACGAACGTCCTGCTTTGTGTTGACGGGTCCGATCCCTCCGACCGCATGGCCGACCATGTGGGGTTCATGCTTTCCCATGACCCCGGGCACACTGTGACCGTTTTGAACGTTCACGATCCCGCCAAATCCAATCCACTGGACGCCGAGTCTATCGTCAACCACGCCGTGGAGGTCATGGTCGAGGCGGGGATGCCCATGGACCGCATCATCCAGCGAATAATCCGCGGAACCAATCCGGCACGGCTGATCCGGGAGGAATATCTCGGGGGCAAATATGCGGCCGTCGCTCTGGGCAGTGCCGGGGCCGACCGAGGCTTCTGGAACAAGCTCTTTGTCGGGTCCGTGGCCCGGACGCTTTTCAAAGATCTGCGGGGCGCAGCGCTATGGGTTTGTTTCTAGGTGGCATTGACGAGGAGAGAGTATGGCGACATCGGAATTCAATGGAACCGTCAGCGCGATTCGGGGAAGTGTCGTGGACGCTGTCTTTGAAGGAGCGGTCCCGCCCATGCGGTCGATCCTTGCAGCCGGACCGGACGGCTCGGTTGTCGTGGAGGTGGCCGATCACGTCAGCATGGACGAGGTGCGATGCATCGCTCTGACTCCGACCGCCGGACTTGCTCGCGGCGATGTCATCACGGGTGACGGCACAGGCCTGACCGCGCCGGTTGGCTCAACGCTGGCGGGTCGGGTGTTCAACGTTTTCGGCAAGGTCTCGGACGGCGGCGAAGAACCGCTGAACGTTACCTACATCCCGATTCACAGCGATTCAATCGCTCTGGCCGAACGGGTGACAAGCGAGGAAATATTCGAGACCGGGGTCAAGGTGGTGGATCTGCTCGCTCCGCTGGAAAAGGGCGGCAAGGCGGGTTTGTTCGGCGGCGCGGGTGTCGGCAAGACCGTGCTCATCACGGAGTTTATTCACAACATGGTCGGCACGCATCAGGGGGTGTCCATCTTTTGCGGTATCGGCGAGAGGTGTCGCGAGGGCGAGGAGCTCTATCGCGAAATGCGCGACGCCGGTGTTCTGGACAACACGGTCATGGTCTTCGGACAGATGAACGAACCGCCCGGCGCCCGGTTCAGGGTCGGGCATACGGCCCTGACAATGGCCGAATACTTTCGCGACAGCAAAGGGCAGGACGTCCTGTTGCTGGTAGATAATATCTTCCGTTTCATCCAGGCGGGAATGGAGTTGTCCGGCCTGCTTGGGCGACTCCCGTCGCGCATGGGCTACCAGCCGACATTGGGGCCGGAGTTGGCTGAGTTTCAGGAGCGGATATCCTCAAGCCGCAAGGGAGCCATCTCTTCCATCCAGGCGGTTTATGTTCCGGCTGACGACCTGACGGACCCCTCGGCCACACACACCCTGTCCCATCTGTCGGCCTCCATCGTGCTGTCGCGCAAACGGGCCGGAGAAGGTTTCTACCCTTCCGTGGACCCGCTCCAATCCAAGTCCATGATGCTTTCGCCGAACATTGTCGGTCAAAAGCATTACGATGTGGCCCGTGAAACCAGACGTACACTGGCAGAATATGATGAACTCAAGGATATCATTGCCATGCTCGGCTTGGAAGAACTCTCGAGCGAGGATCGCAAGACGGTCTACCGGGCGCGGCGGCTGGAACGTTTTTTGACCCAGCCGTTTCACACTACCCGGCATTTCACCGGCATGGAGGGACGTACGGTGCCCTTGGCCTCTACCGTGGAGGGATGCGAGCGGATTCTCAATGATGAGTTTGCGGACATGAATGAGGCCGGGCTGTATATGATCGGCAGTGTGGACGAGGCAAGGCACGGGGGGAAGTCATGATGAACCTGAAAATCCTTTTGCCCTCCAAAATATTTCTGGACGAATCGGTGGAAAAGATCACGGGCGAGTCGCCCATGGGCGGGTTCACGCTCAAGCCGCGCCATATCGACATGACCACGGCCATTACGCCGGGGATCATGAGCTACACCTACGGCGGAGGCGAGACTGTGCATCTGGCCGTGGACAGGGGGGTGGCGGTCAAGTGCGGCAACACGGTCACCTTGGCTGTCCGTAACGCGGTGCGTGGAGAGTTGGGTGAATTGGAGAGGGCGGTACGGGAGATGCTGCGTGTCTCAAGCGAGCGGGAGCGGACAGCCAGGACCGCCGTGGCGAGGCTGGAAGCGGATTTCGTGCGCAGACTACTGGAGTTCGGCAAATGATCGATAGGAAGAGGGACTTTCCCGACGAGGTCGGGGCCAAGGAACGTCGGAAAATCAGGGCAGGACCTGAATCCCGGATCGGAACATGGTATGGACTGGGCTTGTTCGGTGTCGTGGGCTGGTCCGTGACCATTCCTACCTTGCTCGGAATCCTGCTCGGGGTCTGGATCGATCTGACGTGGCCCTCGCCTCGGTCGTGGACCATCATGCTGCTGGTGGGCGGACTCGGGGCCGGATGTCTCAACGCCTGGCTCTGGCTGAACAGGCAACGGAAAAAGATCATCAAGGAGCGTGAATGTGAATACGGTGATGATCATTAGCGCAGGCTTCGCGTGGGGCGGGCTGCTTTCCCTGCTGCATTTCGGCGGACTCTGGCTTTGCCTGACGCTCATGCCGAAGGTGCTCAGGCCGCATCTCTGGTTCTACGGCTGGCTGCTGGTACGGTACGCCGTGACACTGACTGGCATGTGGCTGGCAATTGGGCAGGGACCGCCTGTTGTCATGGCGGCCTGCTTCGGATTTTATGTCATGCGCATGCTGCTGGTCCCCCGTTTTGCCAATAGGGGGAGATGACATGAACATCACGCCGGATAGCGTCATATATGTCCAGTGGAACATCTCCAATCTGAACGCGACCATCGTGTTCACCTGGGGAATCATGGTGGTCATCGCCGGATCTTCCTGGTCGGTGACGCGCAATCTGACAGACTCTCCGAACATGAGCCAACGGCAGAACCTGCTGGAAATCCTCGTGGACGGACTGCTCACGCAAATCCGCGAAACCACCCGGCAGAATCCGGAGCGGTTCATGCCGCTGCTGGGCACGCTGTTCATCTTCATTCTCGTCTCAAACCTCCTTTCCGTGGTGCCGGGCTTCAAGCCGCCCACGGGCTCGCTGTCCACAACCACAGCCTTGGCGCTTATCGTGTTCCTGGCCGTGCCTTACTACGGCATCCGGCAGTATGGAATTTTCAACTACCTTTCCGGCTACCTACAACCCACGCCGTTCATGCTGCCATTCAACGTGATAGGCGAGATCTCGCGCACCTTCGCTCTGGCCGTACGGTTGTTCGGCAACATCATGAGCGGTACCATGATGGGTGCCATTCTACTCGTGCTGGCCCCGCTGTTCTTCCCTGTGATCATGCAACTCCTCGGTCTGCTTATCGGGGTGGTGCAGGCATATATTTTCGTGGTCCTGGCGGCGGTGTTCATCGCCTCGGGATTGCAAGCACATCCAAAACCAAAGGAGTCCTGATATGGACACACTCGCACTGGTCGCCATCGGTTCGGTCATCGGCGCCGGAATATGTATGGGGTTGGGAGCCATCGGTCCGGCTATTGGAGAAGGCATGGCGTTGTCGCGCGGTCTTTCCTCCATCGCCCAGCAGCCGGATGAAACCAACACCATCGTCAAATTCATGTTCGTGGGCATGGCCATGGTAGAATCCACTGCCATCTACAGTTTCGTATTGGCCATGATCCTCCTGTTCGCCAACCCGTTCTGGAACTATTTCCTGGACAAGGCTGGAGGCTAGAACGTGCTCATCGACTGGTTCACGGTAGCTGCACAGGCAGTCAACTTCCTTATCCTGGCCTGGTTGCTCAAGCGCGTTCTCTATTCCCCCATAGTGGAGGCCATGCAGGCGCGACGTGAGCGGCTGACCGGAGAGCTGGAGAGCGCGCGCGATATGCTTGCCAAAGCCGAGCGCCGAGCCAGGGAACTGTCCATGCAGCGTGAGACATTTGAGCAGGAGGTCGGAGCCATGCTCGACCAGGCCCGCAAGGATGCGGATGAGCGCCGTGAGCAATGGCTGGCCGAGGCAAAGGCGGATGTCGAGGAGCACAACCGGATATGGCTGGAGGCAGTGGAGCGGGAACGGGCCGGACTGTCCGACAGGCTTCGGACACGCATGGCTGAACAAGCCATCGTGCTGGCGGAGAAGGTGTTGCGCGATTTGGCTGGGGAGGATCTGGAAAAACGAGTGCTTGATGATTTCGTTGACCGGCTCTCCAGTACCTTTTCGGGAGCCGCTCTTTCCGGGCATGTCGTTATCCGGACAGGTTTTCCTCTTTCGTCGGAGGCTCTTGGCCGGTTCAGGAGTCGCATCGTCGAGTATTTCCCTCAGCTTGCCGGTATCGAGGCGAGCAGGGACGAGGCGCTTGGTTTCGGTATCGTCATGGTGGCGGACAACGTCAAGTTCGAATGGAATATGGCTTCCTATCTCGGTGACGTGGAAGAGGCCGTATTCGCCGAATTGACTCAGATAAAGGCGGAGACATGAGCGCAGGATTTCTGGAAGACGCCCTGAATCAGGCTCTGGACTCGGTGGAACACGGCGTCGACAAGACGCAGGCAGCCATGGCGGCCGAGGAGGTGGGGCGCATCACGTCCGTCGTTCAGGGCGTGGCCCATGCTGAAGGTTTGCCGTCGGTTCGGGCCGAGGAGCTGCTCATGGCGGGGAACACTGTGCCGGGCATGGCGCTGGACATACTGCCAGACGGGGTGGGCATCGTGCTGTTCGGGCAAGGCGACACCCTGAGCGCTGGCGACGAGGTCGTGCGTACCGGCCGGGTGCTTGATGTGCCGGTCGGGGAGCCGCTCATCGGTCGCGTGATCAATCCGCTGGGTCAGCCGTTGGATGGCAGCGGCCCGATTGTCTGCGATCAACGGCTGACCGTGGAACGCGAAGCGCCGCCCATCCTGTATCGCGCTCCCGTAAACACGCCCCTCCAAACGGGTATCAAGGTTGTCGATACCCTTATTCCCATCGGGCGGGGTCAGCGGGAACTTATCCTTGGCGACCGCCAGACCGGCAAGACAGCCATTGCTCTCGATACAATCGTCAATCAGAAGGGGGCTGACGTCATCTGTATCTACTGCGCCATCGGACAGCGATCCTCAAGTGT